>SFIW01000015.1 GCA_004556055.1 Planctomycetaceae bacterium | reverse complement strand
TCTATGTGTTATTCCTAATTTTTAGAAGAGGATAGATAAAGAAATCGATTTTGAAGATGGGGATTTTTTCTTGTAACTTCCAGGAGGGGGACAATTTAAGCGGATCGTCATTAGAAAGATTAATCTCGGTAAGCTACTCTACAATTTTTCATAGATTTCATTACCGATAGTCTTTCTATAACTTTACACGTTCAAGGCCATTTTGCAAAATCGGTTCTAAGTTATATCATATTGTTGGCGAATAAAAGAAAGAAGGCGTTCTCAAAGAGATGAAAACGCCTTCTTATATTGCGGTTGCGAGGAGTCTAAAATTACTTTGCGATCGAATATGTAGGAAGTCCGCGCCACGCTTGAGGACGTTGCAGACCCAAAAGCCACGCCGCCGTCGCCGCGCAGTCGAAGTTCGCCACGACGTCCGTAATTTCTCCTACCGCGATTCCGGGCCCGTAAACGACGAACGGAACTTCCATATGATCCATACGCGCTTCCCCGTGCCCCTTTTCGCTTCCGCCATGATCGGAGGTGAAATAGACGATCGTATCGTCTTTCATCCCCAATTCTTCGAGCTTAGCGAGGATAATTCCAACGCAACGGTCGACGTTTACGAGGGACGCTTGATATTCGGGGGTTCCCCATCCGATATTGTGACCGACATGGTCGGGTTCGCCGAAATAGGCGAACGCGTAAGTCGGTTTGGCTTCGAGTTGTTTGAGGAAGGCCGCGAGAACCGCTTCCGTGTCCTTGACGCACTGATTGTCGTCGACGGCGTTCTTATCGAAGAGGTATCCGATTCCGTCCCAATCGTATGCGGCGGCGGTTTTCGCGTCGGGCTTTTGCGCCTTCAGGACGCTGAAGATATCGGGATATCGACCGTTTTCGCCCTTGTAGATAGGCTGAAGATCAGGCTCTTTGCTTCCCCATGTGCGGAATCCATGCATTTCCGACGGGGCTCCGACGATCATCGTCTCCCAGTTGATTGCGCTCACGGAGGGCAGAACGGAGCGCATGTGGAGGGTCCAGGAGCCGTTTTCCTTCATCTTGGCGAGATTGGGTAATTCTTCCCATTTTGTGTAATGCGCGCCGAAGCCGTCGGCGCCGATCCAGATCACGTGGTTGACGCCCTTTGGCGCGTCCTTTTCATGCGCGAAGAGATTGGTCGTCATGAACGCGGCGAAGGCGACTGCCGCGACGAGTAAGAAAGCCTTTTTCATCGAAGTACCTCTCGTGAGAGCAGAAAAAACGCCGCGCGCTCCCCGCGTTGGTTCACTGTTCGCGGCGTTTATGCTTAGTTTATTAGGTCGACGAGAGAATTGCAAGGAATTTCGGCGCTCTTTTTCGCCAGAATCGCTTTTTCACAAAGCGCCGCCAACTCCTCTACTTCCGCGACCGCGAGTTTCGACGCGTATTTCGACTCCACGTCGTTGAGGAATTCTTCGACCGCGTCGGGATGGTTCTTCAAAAACCACTCGATATGATTGCGCACGTATGCGACGCGTTTCTCGGGATCATTGAGATCGTTCGGGGCGCGTTTCATCCTTGCGTCGACGCCTTTCCCATGTCGTTCGGCGCTGGAATCCGACGTAATCGACAATTTTCAGAATTCCGTCGACCAATTGCGTATGAGGGGCGCTTCGAATAAGGCTTGCGTTTGACGGAGAAGAGCGCATTGGCCGTTTGAATTCTTACTAAAGACGCGTCGTTGAGCTCTTTGCCGTTCGTCTTTCGTCCAATACGTTTCGTATTTGTCGAATGACAAAAGCGGAATCGTCATAATAGGAAGGTGTTTCTATCGGGATTTTAAAAATAAGATCGTCATACGTCATAACGCTTCCTTCTTTTGCTTGGTTTTACTCGTCCCCCGACGCGACGACGAAGGCGATCGCTTCGGTGCGCGAGTGCGTGAGGCTGATCTTCCATTCTCGGATCCCGAGCTCCTGCGCGATCTCTTTCGCACGCCCCGTTACGTTCAACGACGGGGCCCCCGAGAAGTTCGTCTCCACCTCGATATCTGTCCATTTCACCCCATGAGACCATCCGACGCCGAGGGCCTTCATGACGGCCTCTTTAGCGGCCCATCTTGCGGCGAGGGACTCCGCCATCCCTTTCTTTCGCGCGACGCAATATTCGCGCTCTAACGGCGTGTAGACGCGCTCTAAAAAGCTCTCCGGGTGTTTCTCGCACATCTCCTTCACGCGTTCTATCTCCGTCGCGTCGACTCCGATTCCGACGATTCGCATCTCTTATCCCTTTCTCTTCTCTCGCGGCGCCGCTTTTGTTTTTCCTTTTAATCGTCATTATAAAAAGAGCCCGATCCGAATCGAGCGCCGGATCGGGCGTTTTTTTACGCGACTCGAATCGCGTTCGCTTCATCCGAGATCAGTCGTTGTATTTGATCCAGATGTTGCGGTACTGAACCTTGTTTCCGTGTCCCTGAAGGAAGACGCCGCGCGCTTCGCCCGCTTCGGTCTTTTCGGTCTTTCCGCCGGGGGTCTCGTGTTCGAGAACGGCCTTGTCGTGAACGAGAATACCATTTTGCTTGACGGTGATGACGGCGTTAGCGACCTTTTCGCCCTTTTCATTGAACTTGGCGGGGGTCACGTCGAAGTCGTAGGTCTGCCAGGTAAGAGGAGGCAAGCAGGCGTTGACGATCGGCTTGAGCTGCTGATAGAAGCCGGCGCATTCGTTGTTTTCGCCTTCGAGTCCGAAGGAGTCGAGGACTTGACATTCATATTCTTCCTGGAGGTAGACGCCGGAGTTGGAGCGGGCCTGACCCTGAGCGTTGGGCATGAAGGAGAGCATGAATTCAAGGTGAAGGGTGAAAGGACGATCCTTTTCGAAGGGCTTGAGGAGAGCTTCTGACCAGATGGCGTTTTCCTGAGCGTCGCTGAGGTGGACGTCGGAAGCGAAAGCGTCGGTGTTGGAACCGTCGAAGAGGACGATCGCGCCTTCGGGAGCCTTCATGCCAAGGGTTTCGCTCTTGCGTTCAACGCGCTGGAGTTCGCTCTGCCCTTTGAAATCGAGGATGATTTTGTCGCCTTCTTTGAAAGCGACAAGCTTCGCGGCCTTCTGTTCGTCGTTGAAGACGATGTTGCGTTCTTCGCCCTTGCGGGGAATATCCATTCTTTCGCCGGTGACGACGAGTTTTCCGTCCTGGAGTTCGCCCTTGCCGAAGAAACGAGCCTTAGAACGATCCCATCCCGCGCCGGGTAGGCCGTCTTGATAACCGACGACGTCGAAGGTTTTGTCGCCGCGAGCAATGACTTGGAAGGCGCGGTTCTTTTCGGGCCAGAGGTATTCGCCCTGGATCTTGAAGGCTTCGAGATACTGACCGTCCTTTACGATCTGGTCGACGTTTGTAAATTCTTGGCCGAGAGCGGCGGCGGAAGCGAACGCGAAGATAGCGAGAGCGCCGAAGATTTTTTTCATTTCGAAGAATCCTAAACAATGTGTGTGGGGGTATGAAAACGCGCCCCGACGCGGAGGCGCGCCGGGGACGTAGATTAAACGATGGAAGAAGAATTAGCGTTCAATGAGAGCGCGCTGTTCCTTGGTGATGGGCATGACCTTCCAGTTCTTGAACCACATTTGTCCCTGAGAACCGCCGTGGAGCTGGAGTCCGACCTTACCGGTTTTTTCGATGAGCGGGTCGGTGATATCGACGACGCGGAAGCCGTTGAGGAAGGTGACGACGCGGTCGCCGCAAGCAGCGACGGCGATTTCGTTCCAGTCGTTTTCGCCCTTATTGCGGACTTTTTCGACGAATTCGTCGTCAGAGGCGAGCCATCCGCGACCGGGTTCGGTCTTACCGGCGGTGTGCCAAATAGCGGCTTCTTTGCTGTAACCGCAGATTTCGTCCTGGCAGCCGCGCAGGAGCCACGGGGTGTCGACTTCGTGGGCGCGGAAGTAAAGCGCGGAGTTCACGCCGCCGCGGAAGACGTAATCGACTTTAGCGACAAAATCGTCGTATTCGTCGTTGGAGACGACGAGGCCGTCGCGCTTTTCGGTATCGTCATGCTGACCGACGAGGACGCCCTCTTCGTTGAAGCTCCAGCATTCAGGAACGAAGAGATACGCGTCTTCGACTTTCCATTCGCCGTCCTTCTGGACGAAGAAGTCTTTCCATTCGGAAACGCCAAGATCCTTGATGCGGATGTTTTTCCACGCGATCGTTCCCTGGCTACCGGCGTGAATCTGAAGGCCGATGATTCCGGAGAAGTCTTTGTAGTCGTACATGTTGGTCACGGGGACGCCGTTGATCCAAGTGCGGAGAGAAGGACCGATCGCTTGGATTTCGAGGGAGTTCCAGTCGCCGGACTTATAGGCGGCGAGCCCGGCTTCGAGAGTTTCGTCGGCGGTGTTGTCAAGGAAGATACGCCCGTGAGCGAATCCGCGTCGTCCTTCGTCGTAGATGCGCGCGGTGACTTTATCGTCGGGAGCGATTTCGCACTGATACCCGTAGACGCGGTCGGAACCTTCTTCGATCGCGCTGCGGAACTGAACGCCGGAGTTTCCGGGTACGACGGCTTTGAAATCGAGCTTCAGAATGAAGTTTCCGAAGGGCTTTTCATAGCAGAGGAAGGTGTTGTTGGGAGTTCCTGGGACACATTCGCCGACGATGGCGCCGTCTTCGACCTTGTATTTAGCGGCTCCGCTGTGTACGGACCAGCCGTTGAGAGTTTTTCCGTCGAAGAGAGAGACGAAGCCCTCTTCCGTGTCGTCGGCGAAGGAGGGAGCCGAGGCGAAGCACGCGAAAGCCGCGAGGAACGCGGCGGCAATGCAGAAGGATTTACGCATCTTTGATGTTTCCTTTTAATTGAAAAATTTGTAAGAACGCCGCGGCTCTGCGCGGCGTCCTAACACATTGGTTGAAACGCAATTTCTGTCTAATTATACCGAGCCGCTTTCAAAAAAAAAAGCGCCTTAGGAGTATTATTCGGATTATTAGCGTTTTTCGAAATAATTTATAGCGGTCGTCAAAACGTCTTCGAGCGGTATAATGCGACCACAATAGCATAGAAACGCGTATTGACGCGAGGACAATATTTCATGAAGACGTTATTAAGACACCTTTTACCGTACAAAAAAGAGGCGATTTTGGCGCCCTCTTTCAAGCTTCTTGAAGCGTGTTTCGATCTTCTCGTCCCGCTAGTCGTGGCGTGGATGATCGACTGCGGACTTGCGCAAGGGGACGCGTCGATTATCTGGCGCGCGCTGGCGATTCTCGTAGGTTTGAGCGTCGCGGGGCTCGCGATGGCGGGCGCGGCGCAGTACTTTGCGGCGAAGGCGGCGACGCGATTTGCCGCCGCGATTCGTCGCGCGCTCTTCGCTAAGATCGGACGCCTCTCCTTCGCGCAGCTCGACCGTTACGGCGCGGATTCTCTCGCCACGCGCATGACAAGCGACGCCGCGCAGACTCAGACCGCCGTCAACCTCCTCCTGCGCCTCTTCCTTCGCTCCCCTATCATCGTTCTTGGCGCGACGATCATGGCGCTTGTCGTTAGTCCTCGCGGGGCGTTCATTTTCATCGTCGCGCTTCCGGCGCTCGCGACGGCGGTCTTCTCGATCCTCTTCCTCTCGCTTCCGCTGTATACGCGTCAACGCGAGGCTCTCGACGACGTGTCCCTCTCGACGACGGAGAATCTTGTCGGAGCGCGGGTTCTCCGCGCGTTCAATATGGAACCGCGCGAGACGAGGCGTTTCAACGCGCTCGCGTCGCGCTTGCTGGCGATTCAGGAACGCGCGGGTCTCGTCGCGGGGCTGATGAATCCGATCACGTACCTTATGGCGAATCTTGCGATCGTCGCCCTTTTGGCGTCGGGAGCTGCGCAAGTCAATATCGGAACGTCGACGCAAGGGGAGACGATCGCGCTCTTGAACTACATGTCGCAGATTCTCGTGGAACTCGTGAAACTCGCGAATCTCCTCTTCCAGGTAAACAAAGGGGCGGCGTGCGCGAAACGCGTCGCGGAGATTCTCAACCTTCCCGACGGAATGACGGAAGGGGACGCGGAGCTTTGCGCAACGCGCGAGGCGGGCGCAGTCGCGGTCGAGTTCGAAGGGGCGAGCGCGTCGTACGGCGCAAGCGCGGGTCTTGCGCTTGAGTCGGTAAGCTTTCGAGCGCGGATAGGCGAAACGATCGGAGTGATCGGCGGAACCGGTAGCGGGAAGACGACGCTAGTGAATCTTATCGCGCGCTTTTACGACGCGTCGTGCGGCGTCGTACGCGTTTTCGGACGCGACGTTCGGGAGTATCGCCTGGCGTCCCTTCGCGCGGGGGTCGGAGTCGTTCCGCAGAAGGCGGAGCTCTTCTCGGGGACGATCGAATCGAATCTTCGTTGGGGCGATCCGCAGGCTTCAGAATCGGAGCTTTACGCGGCGCTCGAGACGGCGCAGGCGCGCGATTTCGTCGACGCGAAGCCCGAGAAGCTCTCGACGGTTTTGGAACAAGGGGGTCGCAACCTCTCCGGAGGTCAGCGTCAACGGCTTACGATAGCGCGGGCGCTCGTCAAGGACGCGCCGATCTTGATCTTGGACGACTCGTGCTCGGCGCTCGACTACGCGACGGACGCGCGTCTTCGGGAAGCGCTCGCGAAGACGAAATCGCGCCGCGCGACCTTCATCGTCGCGCAACGCGCCGCGTCGGTTCTCGACGCCGATCAGATCCTGGTTCTCGACGAGGGACGCCTCGTCGGCAAGGGACGGCATGAAGAACTTTTGCGCGATTGCCCGACGTATCGCGAGATTTACGAATCGCAATTTTCAGAGGACGCGACGTCGAAGGTCGAGGAGGCGCGACGATGAAACTGGATAAAAAGGAAAAGAGAGATCTCCAAATTAAGACGCTCAAAAGGACGTTCCGCTACCTTCGCGGCTACCGACTTCAGCTCGTCGGGGCGCTCGTTTCGGCGACGGTTGCGACGCTGGCGACGCTCTACGCGCCGCGCGTGATCGGACGCGCCGTCGACAGAATGATCGGGCCCGGCGAGGTCGACTTTGTCGGGCTCAGGGCGGATTGTCTCGCGCTCGCGACGTGCGCGTTCGTCGCGGGGGTCGCGCAGTTCGTTATGACGCGCTTGAATAATCGCGTCGCGTTCGGCGTGGCGCGGGATATCCGCGTCGACGCGTTCCGACGGTTGCAGAAGTTGCCGCTGGGGTATCTCGACGGGAAGCCTTACGGGGAGACGTCAAGTCGTATCGTGACGGACGCGGATCTCTTTTCCGACGGTCTGTTGACGGGTTTCTCGCAATTCTTCACAGGAATCGTGGCGATCGTCGGAGTTCTGTGCTTCATGGCGTCGCTGAGTCTTCCGATCACGTTCGTGGTCGTGGCGCTCACGCCCCTTTCCCTCGTGGCGGCGTGGTTTATCTCGAAAAAGTCGTTCGTCTATTTCCACCGCCAATCGAGTCTGCGCGGTGAAGAAACGGGGTACGTGATGGAGGCGACGAGCGGTGCGCGGACGTTGCAGGCGTTCGATCGCGGGGAGGCGTCGAGCCGCGAATTCGAGGAGATCGACGAGCGTCTGACGCGCGTTTCCCTCTTGGCGGTCTTCTTCTCGTCGCTTACCAATCCCGCGACGCGCTTCGTGAACAGCCTCGTTTACGCAGGGGTCGGCGTTTGCGGGGGGCTTGCGGTCTTGCACGGGACGCTGAGCGTCGGCAACCTGACGACGTTTTTGAGCTACGCGGATCAGTATACGAAACCGTTCAACGAAATCTCCGGGGTCTTGACGGAGCTCCAAAATTCTCTCGCGTGCGGGGCGCGTCTCTTCGAGCTTATCGACGCGGAGGAGGAGACTCCCGACGCAGTCGACGCGGCGTCCCCCGAGCGTTTCGTCGGAGGCGTGGAATTCGATCGCGTGACCTTCTCGTACCGTCCCGATCGTCCCTTGATCGAGAATTTTTCGCTCAAAGCGCGTCCAGGCGCGAAGATAGCGATAGTCGGTCCCACGGGATGCGGTAAAACGACGCTCGTCAATCTTTTGATGCGTTTTTACGACGCGCAAGGGGGCGCGATTCGTCTCGACGGTTTCGAGACGCGCAGGCTAACGCGCGCGTCGCTGCGTCGCGGGTTTGGGATGGTGCTTCAGGAGACGTGGCTTCGCGCGGGCACAGTGCGCGAAAATATCGCGATGGATCGAGAAGATATCTCCGACGCGGAGCTTCGCCAAATAGCGCGCGCGTGCCACCTTGACGCGTTCATAAGTCGTCTTCCGCACGGCTTCGACACGCGGGTTACGCCTAACGGAGGAGAATTCTCGCAAGGGGAACGCCAGCTCCTGTGCATCGCGCGCGTCATGGCGCGGCGCCCCGATCTTCTCATTCTCGACGAAGCGACGTCGTCGATCGACACGCGAACCGAACTGAAGATTCAAGACGCGTTCAATCGCCTCATGGCGGGTCGCACGAGCTTCGTCGTCGCGCATCGCCTTTCCACGATTCGGAACGCCGACGTCATCCTCGCGATGAAAGACGGCAAAATCGTTGAGCAAGGAACTCACGAAGAACTCTTAGCCGCCAAAGGTTTTTACTATCAATTATATATGAGCCAATTTCCGTCTACGAACGCGTAATTTTTTTCGCAGACTCCCCCGTCAACAAAAAGACCGTCGACGAATTCGAGCTTTCTCGTTCGTCGACGGTTTTTTTTACGCCAATACGCGCCGCGTTACTCTCTCGCGTCCTCTTGCGGCGCCTTGATTTCTTCTTTAATCGAATATTCGCGCGCGCGTCGGTTCGTCTCCGCGACAAGGAGTTCCGAGAGGAATCCCATCGAGAGCAACTGCGCCCCAAAGAGCGCGAGCGCCGCAGAATAGACGACCGCAGGGCGCCCCGAGAGCATGTATTCCCCCAGCCCCAGCGCAGGAATCCGCGCCAAAACCCAGCGCGCCGCCATCCATACCATCGTCAACGCCCCGACCCCGAAAGAACAGAGCCCGATCGTTCCCAAAAGGTGCTGAGGACGCGCTCCGTAAGTCGTCACGAACTTCACCGACAGCAGATCCAAAAAGCCCTTAATGAAGCGGTTGAACCCGTACTTCGACGACCCGAACTTTCGCGCCCGGTGATTCACCACCTTCTCTCCAACCTTAAATCCGCGCGCCCCCGCGAGCGCCGGCACGAATCGGTGGAGCTCCCCGTAAAGCGTGACCTCGTCGAAAATCTCCCGACGATAACACTTCATCCCGCAGTTATGGTCGTGCAGCCTTACGCCCGTAAGGTTGCTGACCATCGCGTTAAAGAATCGGCTCGGAATGACCTTATGCCAGGGATCGTGACGCGTTTTCTTCCATCCGCTGACGACGTCGAATCCCTCGTCCATGAGTCGCAGGAAATCTGGAATTTCGTGGGGGTCGTCCTGCAAGTCTGCGTCCATCGTCATGACGAGGGGCATTGTCGCGGCATGGAGCCCGACGTCGAGGGCGGCGGCCTTCCCGAAGTTTCGTCGGAATCGGAACGCGCGGATTCGTTTGTCTTCGCGCGCCAGCTTCGTAATGATCGACCAGCTTGAATCGGTCGACCCGTCGTCGATAAATAAGAGCTCGATCTGCGCGTCGAGTTTTTCGACGACCTCGCAAATCTCCGCGTGGAGCGCCTCGAGACTCTCTTCTTCATTGTAAACGGGAACGACGATCGAAAGTTGCGTCATCTCACGACCCCTTCTTGAGTAAATGAACGAATAAACCTACCGGGACAATTTACCCGCGCTGTTTCTTATTGTATAATCAACGCGCCGCGATAAAAGGGCGGAATGACCGATTTTTACGAGTATGAGGAAATAAGATGTTGACAACAGGACGAAAGAAGTTCGCCGCGTTCGCGTTTGCGGTCGTCGCGACGATTGCCGGAAGCTCTTTGGCGACCGAGTATTACGTCGATTCGTTATCGGGATCGGACGCGAACGACGGCATGACGGAGTCGACGGCGTGGAAAAGTCTCGACAAAGTGAACGACGCGGATATCAAAGGAGGGGACGCGGTTCACTTCCGTCGCGGACGCGTTTGGCGCGGGACGTTGCGCCCTAAGTCGGGTGAACCGGGCGCTCCGACGCGTTACGACGCGTACGGGGAAGGGGAGAAGCCGCGCGTTATGTACTCGGCGGATCTCTCGGATCCCGAACTCTGGGAAAAAGTCGACGAGGAACTTTGGGCGACGAAAGAGGTCAAGTACGTCGACATCAATAGCGGCGACGAGACGAAGCTCTTCGCCGCGGGGGATTGGCATATCTACACGGAAGAGGAAGCTAGCGGAACGTGCAAAAAGCGCGAATTCGATGATCTTGGCGGCGCGAAAGGATATCGCGTGATCTGCGAATCAGCCGGGACTCGCGCAACCCACTTCCAGCTCACAACGGAAGGTTTCCCCGTGAGGAAGGATCGCCTCGTGGCGCTGCGGTTGAAAGCGCGCGCGGGTAAGCCGATCTCCCTCAACCCGACGCTGATGATGAAAGGGAAGCCGTGGAGTTCGTACGGGAAGTGCGTCGTCGGTTTCGGCCCTCTTGAGCCGACCTGGCGGGAATTCGATCTGGTTTTCCGCACGACGCATGACGCGGAGGACGGACGGATCACGTTTTTCTTAGGGGATACGCTTTCAAAGGATTGGTGGTTCGATTTCGTGATTCTCGGGGCGCGCGAAGTCGAGGCGTCGGGCGCATGGCTTGACGCGGACGTCGGAAACCTTGTTTATTCGCGGCGCGGCGCGTTTAAGCAGAGCGAGAATAGCGCGACGAAAGTCTTCCCGCCGACTTACAAAGGATGGGAAATTTGCGGTTTCAAGAAATGGACCCTTGAAGATCTGAAGCTATTAGGAGATTTCTGGTACGACGTCGAAAAGGGACGCGTCTTTGTGAAGGATAACCAGAATCCGGGGAGGCGCTATTTCTCGATCGAGGCGCCGATGAAGGGGAATTGCTGTCGAATCGAGAATGGTCACGACGTGATCGTAGAGGATCTGGCGTTTACGCACACTGGCGCTCACGGGGTCTCGGCGGTTCGTTGCGAACGCACGACGATTCGTAACTGCGACTTCCATTGGATCGGGGGTAGCGACCTTTACGGCGGCGGCGGCGCGGGTAAGCGCGTGCGTTACGGGAACGGCGTGGAGTTCTGGGACGGTCTAGTCGACTGCACGGTGGAGGGATGCCGCTTCACTGAGGTGTACGACACGGCGACGACGACGCAGGGCCCCGAGAAGGACGTCGCGCGAAACTTGACGATTCGCAATTGCACGATGATCCGCTGTGAACAGTCGTTCGAGATCTGGTTTACGCACCCTGAAACGATCCTCGAGAATTGCGTTTTCGAAGATAATCTCTGCGTCGACAGCGGTCGGGGATGGAGTCACGATCAACGCCCAGACAAGAGAGGGACGCCGCTTTTAGGGTATTCTCTCGACGCGGCGAAGGTCGACGTGACGGTGCGGCATAACGTCTTCTACGACGCGTCGCAGGAGTTTATAGCTTTCTGGCACGATCGGATCGGCGATTATAAGATCAACGACAACGTGTATTGGGCCGCTAAAACGTATCATGAGGCGGGGGACAAGTACTTCCATTACAATATAAAGAACGAGGCGCCGGGTAAGACGTACGAGGAATACCGCGCGGAGACGGGTCACGACGCGGATTCGCGGTGGGTTGAACCGATCTTCCGCGATTATAGTCGCGACGATTTGCGGATCCTCAATCAGTCGGAGATTTACGACTGGCGGACGAAATGATCGGGCGTCGATACGACGCGTCGACGAAGAAAAAAGGGACGCTTTCCGTTTTGGAGAGCGTCCCTCTTGTTTTATAGCGCGTCGCGATTACTTGGCGATCGCGAAGACTTTGACGTCCTGCGCGGGGATGACGCCGACGATTTCTCCCGCGTCGTTGAGCGCGACGGGAACGTCGTCGAAGAGGTCGCGAATTTCAGAGCCCGCGTCGACGAGCTCGCGCAGTTCCCGAGTCAACGTCACGCGGAACTCTTTCGTCTCCTGCGAGTCGTTGAAGAGCGTGAGGTAGATCGATTTTTCGATCGTCGTCGGGTTCGTCGCGCGCGGCGCGTCGGGCGTCGCGCCAAAGCGTTCCACGTAGAGCTTCGGATCGTTCGTCGCGGCGCACGGGTCAGGTTCCCAGCCCGCTTGAGCGACGCGTTTCACCATCGGCATGTACTTTTTGAAGAGGTCGCGGTCGCGGTTGTAAAGCTCCGGATTCTCAAAATAATGGTTCGTCGACGCGTTCGCGCTGAAGAAAGAGGGGAAGACCCCGTACGCGGTCGCGCGCTTCATATACAGCTCCGTCGCGTCTTTTCCAAACTTCGAAAAGTCTGAGTTCATCAGGAAGCAGAAGGGTTTCCCCATGCATATCGCGCGGCGATACATCAACTCTTCGTCGGTCATTGGCGTCCACTCGCCGTTGCTGTTCCAGTCGGTTTCCGTCCCGAGGACGTCGAGATAGGGGGCGAGGAACCAATGGGAGCCGGGTGTGGAGTTCGCCATCGAAAGCTTGCCGATCTTATGAAGGTCGTCGGAGATCTTGCGGACGTATTCCTGCGAGATCATCCCGCGGAAGATCGCCGGTTTCTTGGAGTAGGCGTCGAAGGTCAACGGCGTTTTCATTCCGAGGAAGTGCGCGCGGTCGAAGTCTAGAATATCGGTGACGTAGCCTTCGCTCGAATCGTAATACTCGCCGTCGCAACCGTCCCGCGCCTCGGCGTCGAGGTATTGATCTTGAGTCGTTGGAACGAGATAAGGGGCCGGGCCGTAAAGATCAAGCGCGATTTTTTCGTTCCATTGGAGATCGAAGGAAGCAATCGGCTTGAACTCGGCGTTTTTCGGGGCGTCGAGCTTTCCATTTTGCGCTAAGGGGACGAGTAGGGGCGCGTCGTTCATACTCCAGACGACGCCTTTGCACCATGGCGTGTCCATGACGCGGCCAGGGATTCTTCCCTGCGCGTCGGAGAACCCTGTCGTAAAGAGGGCGCGGGCGTTCGGATTCCCCTCTTTCGCAAGGCGCCGCGCCTCTTCTAGCGCGGTTTCGTAGACCGTCTTCCCCTCTTGCGCTTCGACGCTCTGCCACCAGGTCATCGGCTCCGTATAGCGGAAGGTCGTGATTCCGCGCGCGTCGTCCTCATCGATTTCGTCGATTCCCTCTTTAAACTGAAATCCGAAATCTTCCCATCCTTCGACCTTGGAGATCTTCGCGAACGCCATCCAGTTTCCCTGTTTGAGGGCGCGTACGCGCGTCGCCTCAGGGTAGCTTCCGCGCCATGCGTCGATCGTTGCGCGGAAAGGATTCGACGCGACGGAACCCTGCGTCGGTTCAAACTCGGCGAGACGCAGTTCGACTTCGTCGCGCCCCTCGACGAGCGCAATATCGTACGCCGCGTACAGCTCGCGCGTTCCGCCGTTCGCCGCGATTCGACAGAACGCCGGATAGTCCGGATTGAAGCCCAGGGCGATCGGATTCTCGAAGCGTTCTTTTCCGTCGGCGTCGAGGACGCGCTTGGCGACGACTCCGTACGGGTAGATTGACGCCCCTTGGAGCCCGACGTCGGAGAAGCTCCGCGTTCGGGACGCGTCGTGCGCGGCAAGGGGGCGCGCGCGGCGCGGATGATCGAACCAGACCCACTCTTCACCGTCGACCATCGGGATCGTTCGCGCGTAATAGAGGGTGAACGCGGCGTCTTCGCGCGAAAGGTTTTTGACCGTTAACACGACCTCTTTCGCGCCGTCCGCCGTCTTTTGCGTCCTCTTCGAAACGCGAAGCGACCCTAACGACGTTTCGCTAAAATCTTTATCCGCGTCGACCCCGTAAAAGGGCGCGTTCGGATCCTCCGCGCGACGAATGAAAACGCGCGTTTCACCCGACAAAGCTGCAACCTCTTGCGTCGGCGTTCCGTCGAAGACCGTCGCGGCGCTCGCCGACTTATATTCCGCCAGGCGAAGATCCTTAAAATACGCCGTTCCTTCATGATTGCGGAATAGCCCGTACATCGTCAAGCTCTTGATCGGCTTGACTGGAATAAAGGTAATCGTCCTCTCGGTCCAGTCTCCTGTTCCGGACGGGAAGGAGGTCGTGACGCCCCATTCCGCGCTCCCGTCGTTATAGATGATATCGAGGTAAATCGAATAATCCGCGTTCGGCGATCCCTCGACATTCTCGGCTTTGCTTTTTCCGAACGCGACGATCGGCGCGGGGGTTTCCTGATTCAAGACGTAGAAATAGTGAACGCCGCCGCTCTTTAAATCGTTTCCCTTTGATTCGCATCGGAAGACGTCGAGTTCCCCTTCCTTCTCGACGACGTAGCCGGCGTTGTACGGATTGGGCCCGGAGGCGGGTTTAACGACGTTTACGGGGGATTTTTCATCGACGATTAGAGGGACGCGGAAGAGGGTTCCGGAGCGGGTCTCTTGCGCGAACGCGCCGTTTCGTGCGTTCGATTGCGCGTCGAGGAGTTGCGGCGCGGCGGTTAGGAGGAGGGTTGCGAGGAACCCCGCGACAAGGAAGCGTTTTTTCATAGGATGCGATCCTTTCATATTAAGACGTTACCAGCGCCAAGTGTCGCCGACGAGGGCGTCGATTTGCCGGTCGTTGAGAGATTGTCCGTTGATTTTGGCGTCGCGCACGGTTTGCGCTCGACGTTGGAAATACCGGTATCGTTTTTCCTGTTCTCGCTCGACGTCGGCGACGGGCTCAAAGTCGGCCTCTTCGCCGCGTCCTTGGCGATTGAGTCGCGCTTTACCGGCGCGGATGATCGCGAGCGCTTCGTCGTATTCCTTCGAGACGCGCGCTTTTGCGGCGCCCCATCGGTCGAGGCAGGGGCTCAGCTCGGGGCGGTCGAGATAGACGGCGGCGGCAAGGGTGTTCCCCTGAAGTCCGGTCAGTTCTGCGAGACGTCGCGTCTCCTCCTGAGTCAGCGGGGAGCGACCGTAGGGATTATCGCGGTACGCGGAGGCGTAGGTTGGGTAATATGGCGCGTTGAGGTCGAGCCATGTCGCGACGCGGCGGAAAGCTTCGACGTCCGATAGCGCGTCGACGAAGATTCCCATATCGCGCCTTTTCGCGTCGATCTGAGGGTCTTCGTGTCCTTTGAGAAAGATTTGCGTAAGCTTGCTCTGCGCCGCGCCCCAGCTATTCGGGGAGAGGACGTTGTGAGGCCCCGCGCCTGGCACGCGCGCGTATTCCTTTGAGCGCAGCTCCCAGTATGAGACGTTGAACGCCAAATTACGGTCGGCGCTCAGAAGGAGCTTTTCGCCTCCCGGTTCTCCGACGTCGTGGCACTGGACGCAGTATTTGTCAAAGACGGGTTGAACCTCTTCGTAATAGCTGAAGAGTCGCGGTTCGCCGAACCACGGTTCGAGGGTTTGCGGCTCTCCCGCGGCGGCGGAACCTACGATAGTCGAGGAGAGGGGCGCGTCGACGCGGCTTTCATGGCATCCGAGGCACGCGTTCGTCTCGCCGGGTCGCGCCATGATTCCGCTGCGCATCGACTGAATCATCATCTGATTCTCGTCGAGGAGCTGGAAATAGACGAATTTCTCGGCGGGAACGGCGAAGGAGACGCTTCCGTCTTCCGCGACGGGAACGGTTCCGAGGATGCGTTTGTTGTTGAAGTCGTCCCACGCCATGCCGGGCGCCTGGGTTCCGCTCCCTTGCCAGTCGGTATGGGTCCAGAACCGTTTCTCGGGGGATTCGACGACGCGGAGGAATTTCACGGAGCCGGGCTTCACGTTCTCCATGCCGAAACCTTCGTAGACGTTCGAGACGTAGAAATATCCGAATTCGTCTTTCGGGTTCACGCGATTGGCGATTTCGCGCGGCGCGGGGGTCTCGTAGATCGGGATCGGATCGAAGCATCCCGGTGAGTCGACGCGTACGAGAGTCGCGCCGCCGTCTGGATCAAGGACGTAGATTCCGGTTTCTTCGTCGTCACGAACCTGTCCTGCGGCGAGGATAAATCCGTCGTCGAGGGGGAAGGGGTCTTCGTATTTTCGCGGTGAGCGCGAGAAGGCGTCGTAACGGTACGCCTCTTTGAAGGGATCGGCGGCAGGATCGTCGGAGACCCATTCGATCGTCTCGGGGGGCCAGGTCTGAAGAACGGGCTTTCTTCCGTCGACGCCGAGTCTACGGTCGACGAGGGCGATCGCGCCCCAGGGCCTGTCGTGGCACGAGCCAAAGACGCAGACGAACTTCGAGTCGTCGTCGGGGAGGGGCCTGGCGTCGATGACGCCGCCGGGCGCGGAGGTGTTGTTGCCCCAATAGATTTCGTGCTTCGTTCCGTCGGGGTTGGCGACCCATACGCCTTGGGCGTCGCCGAAGTTGCGGTCGACGTATTCCCAGCGGTCGTAGATGACGCGTCCGTCGGAGAGGAGCGCGGCATGTCCTTCAAAGAGCGTGCTCTTTCCAATCTGCTCGACGTTGGAACCGTCCGCGTTCATCTTGTGGAGATTGCACATGATATGGCGGTTGCACATGCAGTATTTCGGCTCGCGCGTGGAGGAGAAGACGATTTCCCCCGAGGGGAGATAAGCGGGGTCTATATCGGACGCTCCGTTTACGAAGGTGAGCTGTCGGAATCCAGGAATAGCGGCGATCTCTTCGTCGGTCGTCTCGGGAAGAAGCGTCAAGGCGGGTCGGTCGAAGTCGAGATCGAGCTCAAGTTCGGCAATGTGGTAGTCGTCGAGCTTTGATTTGCGGACGGAGACGAGGACTTTCTTAGCGTCGAAGGAGAGGCACGGATCTCGCACAATCCCCTCGGGTAGTTCGAGAAGGGTTTTGACGCGATCTTCATGGGGGAACCATACGACGAGCTTCGAGCCGCCGACAAAACTGTTTTCGTTGATCTCGCCGCGCTGGAAGATCGTCGCGGTGTTGTGGTGGTCGGGGAGATATTGGCGGCGCGAGACGTAGAGGACGGCGTCTGGGAGGGCGTCGATAGCTTCTTGTCGCTTCTTCGCTTCGCGTTCTCTCGCTTCTTGAGCGATCGCTTCGCGGCGCGCGTCGCGCAGGGCGTCGCCTTCAGGATCGAGCGCGCCGTCGACTCGGAACGCGTCGCAGCGGATGTGCGCCCACGGACCCGACGCTTGATCGACGACGCGCAAGAAGGCGCGTTTTCCCTTCAGGTCGGCGACGTTCCAGAGAACTTCGCGCAGCCCCTGCGAGTCTTCTCCGCGCGCGCTTTGAACGATCGAGGAGTTCCCTTCGTCGTCGAGAATCGCGAGTTCGACGCGCACGTCGTCGCGTTTCCCCGCGCCGCCGACGAGGAAGCGGATCGCGTCTCCTTCGATACGGAAGACGGGGGATTCGATCGCGCAACGCACGTCGTCGGTGGGGGCGTCGTCTTGCGACGACTCAAGGGTGGTGAGGTAGAATTTTCCCGATTTCTGGTAAGGGGTCGAGTTATTGTGAAACTCGAAGTCGCGCGAACCGATCGGTTTGGAGTTTTCCCCTTCGACGATCTTCCACGGAGCGAGCTCCCCTGACTCGAAGTCCCAGAGGATCGGATCTTGGGCTCTTGCTTGGCGCGCCGCAAGAGCGAGGGTCGCGGCCATGAACGCGAAGAAGAGGAGCAGAGGAACGCGTTGACTTCGACTCGGCATACGAACGTCTCCATAAACTAGGCGGGAAAAAATGATGAAGGGAACGCAGGAGAAATTGTATCTTGCCGAAGAGTCGAAATCAAGAGCGTCGAGGAAGTTAGGAGAGAAAGAAAAAAGGCCGAAGGACGCGACGTCCCACGGCCCCAAGAAGGGATTACCAAGGAGTTTCCATGAGTCCGACGATCTCGTCGGCGAGCTTGTCGATCGCCTCTTGTTGTGAGGTCGCGGAGGATTGACCGACCTCTGGGACAAGGTAGGCGCTCGATTCGAGAGTGACTCCGTCGTTCATACTCACGGGGGTCATTCCTGACTCTGAGAGATTGGAGGAGTCGAGAACTTTCCAGACGGCGGTAGCGGTGAGTCGAATATTCTTTTCACGCGTTCCGTCGAATCGGTCGCGGGCGTTGACGGACTGAGTTTCCGAATGGAGTTTGATAGCGAGTAGCGAATCGGCTTCGCCTGCGGTGGCGATGCGATAAGGAGTCTGCTCTGTGATTTTTTTGCAGACGGCCTCGGTGATGCGCTCGCCAAATCCTTGACGGTACGTGTCGGCGTCGACCATCTGGACGTAGACGGTGCGCACGTTTCCGTTGTATAGACCGCGCGGACCGACGTTGTATCCGGAGAGCGCGGCGCACCCTTGTAGGGCGAGCGCGAGAAACGCGGCGAAAATTGCGGCGAAGGTGAAGTCGGAACGGATCATAGGGGAGCGTCTCTCATTTGAATGAAGCGCCGTCGTCGTTTTGCGCGGTCTTGTCGGGTTCTTTCGAATCGTCGAGTTCGTCGTCTCGTCCGATGGAGTCGAGTCTTTCTTCGCGCGCGGCGAGACTGGCGAGATCCTTCTTGGGCTCGAGCTCGAAGTACTGCGATTCATCCTTTGGCAAGAAGGGCGCGATGGGCCTGATCCACGAGAGCTGGTCGGCTTGCGCGGGCTTCGACTGGATATGCTCGTACGCCTGGGCGCCGAGGGTCGCGAATTCGGAGCTTGCGTGCTCTTCGGCGAGTCTCATGTAGTAGGAACGCGCGGAGGCGTAATTCCCGCGCCGTTCGTAATATTGTCCGAGAGCGTAGAGTCTTCGCGCTTGCTCTTCCTTAATATTGTCGAGCTCTTCGTAGATGACGTCCATGTTTCCGCGCCCGCTCTTTAGGATCGTTTCGGCGAGTTTTCGCGCTTCGTCGAGAGGCGCGGCGTCGTAGTATACGCCTTGATAGGAGCGGTGGAGCGCGATCATGCGCAGTCGGCAGGCGTCTTCCGCGTATTTGCTTGCCGGATAGAAGTCGTATAGCTGACGATAATATTCCGCGGCGGAGGCGTAGGAACCGTCCCCTTGCTTGACGCCGCGACGCATGTACGCGTTGGCGAGAGCGTAGAGGGCGGCGGGAGCGAGGCCCGTGTCGGAAGGATCGTTGAGGAAGATCGTTTCGTACGCCTTCTTGGCGGCGGCGAAGGTTCGCAGCGTCGGCTTGCCTTTTTCTTCTTTATCGGCGTTCGCTTTCGTCTCCTTCTCGGAACATTCCACCCAATAGTTGCCGATGAAGAAGAGGCGTTTCATCGCCGTGTCTTTGTAGATCGAGGCGTTATAAGTCTGAACGAGGGCGCGGAAACAGGAGACTGCGCGCCCATAATCCTTATAAAAGAACCAACATTCCCCAGCGAAGAATAGTCCGTCTTCTTCGATGAGACATCCGCTTTTCGCCGCGCCGTATGGGTTCTTTTTCGCTTCGTTGGGTCGCAATGCGGGGCCGGGCCATCGTTCCGCAGCTTTTTCATAGAGCTGGGCGGCCTCCTTGAGACATTTTCGATCCTTCGTCGTCGAATATTCTTTCTGCTTGAGACACGCTTCGCGCATGAGAGCGAGCGCGGCCTTTTCGTCGGGCCCCATTCCGAACCATGAACGGATCGTGTCGAATGATAAGGCGTATTTCGACCAATCGACAGGGGTAGGGGTCTCCTTTTCCCATTCTTCGAGTTCGCGCGCGGATGGCGCTTCGTCCTGCATCATCGAGAACGTGTCGGCGGTGACGCGACGCATGAAGGTTTTGTCTTCCGTTTCGTTCTGTTTGAGCCTTGCAAAGGGGCTGTTTTCGTCGTTAATGTCGACGCTTTCGATCGGTCGGAGATACTTTGGAACGTCGCTATTGGCTTTCTTTTTTCGCTTTTGCTCCTCGAGCCACGCTTTATAGGCGGATTCGATCTCCTCGTCCTTCGCTTCACGGTCGGCGATCGACTGGCGTTTGGGGGTAGGCCGGAAATCGTCTTCGTCGACGTGTTGATATTCTCCGGAAGGCTCTGGGACGTTCGCGCCGTTGCGCGCGAAGTCGGAGAGTTCGCTCTCTTGAGGCGGAGCGTTTTCGTCGTCGACGGTTTCTTGCTCGACGACGGGGAAATCGTCGCCAAGGGTAGGGAAGTCGTCTCCGAGGGATGGGAAATCGTCGTCTTGCGCGTAGAGGGACGCGTTCGGGGCGAGCTCCGAGAACGCGGGCGCGAAGAAAGAGGCGGCGCCGCCGACGGCGACGATCGTCGCAAGTTTCAAGTATTGCGAAAAACTCATATGGACGTCCCTGTCCTTTGCGGTTTTATGTTAAGGAGTACTTCCAACAAGCGGTGGAAGGCTCGACGGTTTCATATTCAAAATTATCCTCGAGACCCGAGGGATAATCTTCGCCGCGGGTCGCGTAACCGAGGTAGTCGATCAAGCGAGGTCGTCGCCTCAAGATTCGCATAAAGTAGCGGTTGAGGAGGGCGCGGAGCTGATCCGTTTCGGGCTTTTCGAATTTTCCGAGTCGCGCGAGGGTGATCTCGTCGAGTCGGTCGTATACGGCGCGGGCGTTCTCCCGAATCCTATGGCGGGTCGTTTCGAAAGCTTTTCGCGCTTCTTCGAGCTGTCTTGCCAAGTTGAGTTGGAAGGAGTGATCGTAAAGGAGCGTGTCGTACTGCGTTCTTAGCGCGACTTCGAGAGCGCGCAGCGCGCCGACGGTCGTTGGACCGCATCCTTTTCCTTTTCCCGCGGCGAGGCATTTTTTGCAAATGACGCCGCCTTGGATGAAGTCGAAGACGAGCGGTCGACCGAGGGGAAGGGTCGGACGATCGAGGGGCAATTCCTCTCCGCATTCGACGCAGTGTCGGGTCGACGGGAACTCTCCGAAAGCGTCGAGTAGGAACGCTTCGAAGGCGAAGAGCCTTTCGCCGGCGCGTTGTCCGTGTCCGAACCCTTGGAGAGCGAGATCTGCGGCGCGCCACAACTGCGGATTCGGGTCGTAGAGCTCCGTCATGAGGTCGAGGAGCTCGACGACGTAATACGCCGCGTAGAGGGCGCGTCGATTCTTCGCGTCAGGCAAAAACCTTCGAACTAACTTCGCTTTCGTGAAGAGGTCGAGCGCGTCGGAATTCTTCTTGATGAATGTTAGATTATTGGAGACGAGGAGGTCAAGGGAATTTTCAAAAGGATTTTTGAGTCTCCTCGCGCCCTTAGCGAGCCCGCGGACTTTTCCGAAGTCGCGCGTATAGACGGTCGCGACGACGCTCGACTCCATAAATTCGTAGATTCGCAGGACGATGGCGTCCGATTGCTCGATGCTCATAAGACGAAACCGTAGTGAAAATTAAGACGCGAAAAAATAACGACTAAGGACAAGTATGACGAAAAAACTGGTTGTTGAAAAGGGGGAAAAGAAAGAATAGGAAAGAAAAAACGCCGGGAGAAGAAGACTTCAACCCGGCGTTTTAGGGTGGGAGAGGAGACTCGAACCCCCGACCTTCGGAGCCACAATCCGACGCTCTAACCAACTGAGCTACTCCCACCATCGCGTTCGACCGCGATGCGGCGCAAACAACAGTACTAATATAAACGAAGGCGCGTCGTCGTCAAGAGCGCGACGCGCCTTTTTCGCGAATTTTCTCAGGAAAGGAGTTTAGAAGCCGAAATCGACCTCTTCGACCTCGATCGTCTCCTGCTTTTCGACAGGTTTGGCGGCGAGATGCGTCGGATTCCCTTCAATGTAGACGGCGCGGAAAGGTCGCGCGGGGCAGATGTATTCGCACCCTCCGCAGCCGACGCAAAGTTCGACGTTGACCTCGGGGATCGTCAGCGTTCCCTTATATGGAACCATGTGGAGCGCTTGAGTCGGGCAGTGTTCGGAACACGCGCCGCAACTCGTGTCTTGCGCGTAGACGATGCAGTTGTCCTTAATGAAGACGACGTGCCCCATCTGGATTAGCTGTTTCTCCTCTTTCGGGAAGAGTTTGATCGCTCCCGCAGGGCAGACTTCGCCGCATAGGGTGCAGTCGTAGTTGCAGAAACCGTGTGAGAAGTCGACGCGCGGCTGCATGAACCCGCGCAGACCGTTTTCAAATCCCGAGGGCTTCAAGATACGCGCCGGACACTTCGCAACGCAGAGCTGACAGCCGACGCAATGCATCTGGAAGTGACGGTGACTGAGGGAGCCCGGCGGCGTGATCGTGTATTCGCGCTTGATTGGCGTGAGGCCGTAATCTTCTGGCTTGGCGTCGTCGAGACTCTCGTTGTTCTGCGCGGGGATTGGTCCAGTCGGCTCCTGGGAGCGCGCGACGCTTGCGAGGGCGGCGGTCGTCGCGGCGACGGAGAGGGCGAGGAATTGACGCTTGCCGGGGTCGAATCCGCGGAGCGAGTCGAGGGGGCGGTTCTCGTCAAAGGCGACGGAAGACGCGGCTCCGTCGGGGCTCGACGTCGATTTGTCGGTCTGCGGAACGTCCGACTTTTCGGGACGCTTGAGGCCGAAATAGAGCGCGTCTTTCTTGCACGCGGAGAAGCAGTCGAAGCAGACGACGCAGCGGCTCGAATCGACCTCCTTATTCTTGAAGTCGATGCACGAACTCTTGCAGCGCTTGGAGCATAGGCCGCACTTCACGCACTTCGACGCGTCGATGCGCGTTCTAAAGAGCGCTTTCTTGGAGAGGAAACCAAGGATCGTTCCCACTGGGCAGACGGTGTTGCAATAGAGTCTTCCCCATCGTCCGGCGAAGACGCACAGGACGACGAAGGAGAGAGAACCGACGACGAGGGCGCCGATACTTTCGGGACGCAGCGCGTAGTAGTAGAAGTTCGAAACGACGTCCTTCGAGGAATAGTAATCGTAGAGGCCGTTGTTAATCATGACGTGAATCGGCTTGAGGAGATTGAGCGCGATTCGTCCAAAGACGCCGTACGGTTCGATGAGCGAGAAGTAGAATCCCCCGGCGACCGTAGAAAGGATCGCGAGGGCAAGGAAGGCGACGCGAATCTTCTTATGGTTCGGGCCGTACTGGTAGTTGCGCAGCGGCTTGGGCTTGCGCTTGACGACGGGCTTGCCTTCGACGTTCGCGTGTGCCGGATCCTTCTTGAACTTGTCGGCGAGACGCGCGATCCGGCGCCCGAAGAACCCAATGACGTCTTGAAGGATCCCGAGAGGACAGACGACGGAGCAGTAGATTCTTCCGAAGAGGAGCGTGACGAGCACAAGGGCGCCGAAGACGGCGAAGGAGCCCGCAAGGAGGGACGGAATGAATTGCAACTTCGCGAGAAACGCGAGTTTGTGCGGAACTTTCTCAGTGAAATCGACGAAGTAGGCGATAAAAGCGCCGAGTACGATGATCGCGAGGAGTATGCGGCAGACGCGCAGGATGTTGTTTTTGATCATAACCGTTTTCTTTCCGAGCGCGCGAGAAAACGCGCCCTTATGACGAAACGCCGCGCCAACTCGAACGGCGTTTCAGTTCAAAATAAAGAAAACGCGCCCCCGCGCGAGGCCGGGACGCATTGTATGTCGGTTCAAACGGCGACTCAGATCTTGATGCGCTGAACGTCGAGGGACTTGACGTCCATGGTGCCGAGTTTGTGCGCCTGACCGAGCGGGAGATACTTGACTTCGTCGAGCTTGAGGCCGGTGAACTGGGCGAAGAAGCCGCAGGCGGCGACGTCGACGGCGACGGGGTCGGTCGACATGAAGAGCGCTTTGGTGAGTTCGACGTCGTCGGCGTTACGACCGCGCGGGCCGTTCGTCTTCATGATGCGGTAGGCGTCGACGATATTGAGGCACGCGGGATTGGAGAGAGTTCCGATATCGGCGATGCATTGATCGAGGCCTTTCTGGTGGAAAGCGCGACGATCCCAAACGATACCCATAAGGTTCTTCATGGCGATCGTCATGCGCGCGCCGCCGTGATTCTTGAGGACGGGAACGTTGAACCACTTGTCGCAGTCGAGAATCGCTTGGTGGATTTTCGCGGACTTGAGCGCTTTTCCCTTAGGAAGAGCGGTTTCGCGGAAGTACTTTTCTTCGTTCGCGGGCATAACGATAGCGCCGGCCTTCTTTGCGGCGGCTTCGATCCCGGAACTTTCATAGCAGCGGCGCCAGTTGTCGCATGTGTTGTCGAAGACGGTGATTTCTTTCGCGCCAGCGTCTTTGCAGGCGTTGATTAGCGCGACGATCAGTTCCGGATTCGTGTTTCCGGCGAGGTCCGGGGTCTTGTCCCAACCGATATTGGGCTTGATAGTGACTTTATCGCCCTTGCTGACGAACTGGGCGATACCGCCGATGGCGTCGATACCCTTTTCGAACATCGGAGCGGGTTCTCCGCCGAGGAGGGCGACGAGCTTGACGTCTTTTCCGTCTTTCTTGCCTTCCTGAGCGAGAACGGAGATTTCGCTGTCGAGGCAGAGAGTCGTGGCGAGACCGCCAAGCGCCACGGTCTTCAGAAATTCTTGTCGAGTCATTTTCATAGCATTGTTTCCTTTCAAGACGCTGCGCGCGTATGGTTAAGTCGAGATTGTTGGGGAAAAAGGCCTATCTCGTGTGCGTCGTTTCAGAGTCCCCGCGCCTCGTAACGAAAAATATTTTAGAGAAAAGAAAACGCGGCGTCAATAAATGGCGCCGCCGTCTTCTCAAAGTAATTTGACGAGCTCGTCGACTTTATCGGTTTTTTCCCACGTGAAGTAGTTGGAACAAGGGACGCCGAGATTCTTTTCCCAGGCGTAGGAATCGCCGGATCGTCCGAAGTGTCCGCCGAACGAGGTCGCTTCAAAGATCGGACGACGTAGATCGAGGGTTTCGATGATACCGCGCGGCGAGAGGGGAAAGAGATCGCGAATTGCTTCGGAGAGCTTTTTTTCATCGACGCGTCCGGTTTCGTGAAGATCGACCAAAACGCTGATCGGTTCGGAGACGCCGATCGCGTAGGAGAGCTGGATTTCGCACGAGTCCGCAAGATTGGCCGCGACGACGTTTTTCGCGATGTAGCGCGCCATATACGCGGCGCTACGGTCGACTTTAGTCGCGTCTTTCCCGGAGAAGGCGCCGCCCC
Source organism: Planctomycetaceae bacterium (assembly GCA_004556055.1). Classification (GTDB taxonomy): domain Bacteria; phylum Planctomycetota; class Planctomycetia; order Pirellulales; family Thermoguttaceae; genus RUG369. Next base: position 23,266 of record SFIW01000015.1, on the reverse strand, counting down.
CGTGGCGCGCCCATCCTCCATAAGTATCCACGATAATTTTCCGGCCCGTTAGTCCGGCGTCCCCCTGCGGTCCCCCGACGACAAACTGGCCAGTGGGATTGACGTAATACTTAACGTCGTCGTCGAGTAGTTCTTCGGGAATAGAGGGCATGACAGCGTTTTCGACGATCCATTCGCGAATACCGTCTTGATCGACGTCGGGATTGTGCTGCGAGGAGACGACGACCGCGTCGACGCGCACAGGGCGTTTTCCGTCATATTCGAGCGTGACCTGGCTCTTCGCGTCGGGACGAAGCCAATCGACGGCCTTCTTGAGTCTCAAGTCCGCGAGTTTACTCATGATGCGATGCGAGAGCGCGATCGGTAGGGGCATGAACTCAGGAGTTTGATTGCAGGCGTATCCGAACATGATTCCCTGATCTCCCGCGCCGACGTCCTTCGTGTCGGTTGCGTCGACGCCTTGAGCGATATCGGGGCTTTGCTTGTCGAGGGCGACCAGTACGGAGCACGTGGAGGCGTTGATACCGAACTCGTCGTCTGTGTATCCGACGCGTTGGATAGCGGATCGCACGACGTCTTGGTAGTCGAGTTGGGCTTTAGTGGAAATTTCTCCCGCGACGACGGCCATTCCAGTCGCGACAAGCGTTTCGCAGGCGACGCGACTCTGCGCGTCTTGGGCGAGGCACGCGTCGAGGATACTATCCGAAATGCGGTCCGCCAATTTATCCGGATGTCCCATTCCCACGGCTTCGCTTGTGAAATAACGTTTAGCCATTTTGCTCTTCAAGCTCCTTGCAAAGCGCGACGTTTGGGAGACGCCGCGGGTCTAATGAGCGAAGGACTGCGCGTCGAGTTCCCGCAACCTTCAAATGATATTCCTAGTCGTTCCATTATATAATGAGCGCGCATCTTCGCAAGGGGAGCCCTTCGCCCCTTGTCGAGGTTCGATTATCTTAGAGGCCCGTCTGTTCGATTCTTACGCAAGCGCTATAATGTGGAGGTTGAATTTGGAAATCTACGCGCGCGCCGTTTCGAACTTCTTTCGAGAGGATTGCAACGCGCGGCGTTCTCGTATGGGAACAGACTACAATGCCACTTTTAATATTACGCTGCATCTTCATCCTTGCGACGAGCGGGCTGGGGGTCACGATCGTACGCGCCGGCGCGGCGGGCTCGAGCTCCGTTGGGTTGACGACTTTCTTTCTTCTCGTCTTCCTCTCCGTCGGCGTCATCGCGCTCGATATGGCGTTTCCTAAAAAGCGAATCGAGTGGGTGTCTTCGGTTTACTTCGGGCTTCTAATCGGTCTTGTCACGACGTACGTGATGCAGCTTGCGCTCGAACCCTTCTTCTCCGATCAGCCGGGCGAGGCAGGCGAGCAAACGGAGGCGTTCCGACAATGCGTGACGGCGGCTCTCCTCTTAATATGCAGCTATACGGGGGTAAGCTTCCTTTTGCAGACGCGCAACGATTTCCGGTTTATCATACCGTACGTAGAATTTCAACGTAACGTGAAGGGAGTCAAGCCTCTCATTCTTGACACGAGCGTCGTGATTGACGGTCGAATCGCGGACGTTATGGCGACGAAGCTTGTCGACGGACCGCTCCTCATGCCGCGTTTCGCGATCGTCGAGCTTCAACATATCGCCGACAGCGCGGATCGCAACCGACGGACGCGCGGACGGCGCGGACTCGACGTCCTTAATCGTTTGCAGAATATGGAGGGAGTCGATTTCCAGATCGACGACACGGATCTTCCCGAATTCGCGAATCAGCCCGTCGATCTGAAGCTCGTTGCGCTGACGAAGCGCCTTTCTGGAAAACTCGTGACGAACGATTACAATCTTAATAAAGTCGCGCGTCTTCAAGGCGTCACGGTCATCAATCTAAACGACCTTTCGAATTCGTTGCGTCCCGTCTTCTTACCCGGTGAACGCTTCGAAGTCGACGTCATTAAGACGGGCGAGGAAGCGGGACAGGGAGTCGCGTATCTGGACGATGGGACGATGGTCGTTGTTGATCAAGGGCGCGCGCATATCGCGGAACGCGTCGTCGTGACGGTGACGAGCGTCTTGCAGACAAGCGCGGGTCGCATGATCTTCGCGCGTTACGAATACACGACGCGAAAGCTCTCGGGCACGACGATCGTGCTTGACGAGAAGGCTTAAAGTCGAGATTTTACTCTACGTTTTTAATGAAAGGAGACGCGAAAGAAGATGGACTCTGAGACGCGCAAAATGATAGCCCTCGCCGACGAGGATTCGCGTTTTTCTCTCGCGACGTACCAATTTGTCGACGCCGTGTTTCAGTGCTTGAGTTCTCCGGAGGTCGCGCTCCTTTCTCTTGAACTCCTCGGGCGGGTCGATCCTATGGACGAAGAGACGCTTCAACGGATGCGCGACGAAACGGCGAATCCGGTCGATTTCGACGAGCTCGACGAATATACTGACGCTGCGGAGGAGGAAGAGATCGACGATGAAACGTACCCGCAAGATGACGCCGCTCAGGACTTTTCGTCGGAGCCCTTCTCCGTAGGCGGCGAAGAGGAAGCGTCAGCCGCCGCTCAGGACGAGGACGTGGAGAACGACGATTCCAACGGCGTGACGGCGGAGCAGATATGCGTCGTCGCGGTTGAATTCGCGGTGCGCGCTTACGGACTTATGGCGCGTACGATCCTCGCGAAACTGGGGTTGCGCACGACGGGCGATCTTGGCGACGTCGTCTATAAGATGATCGACGCGGGGCTTATCTTTCCGTCGGAAGGCGAGACGCGCGCGGATTTCGACGACGTTTTCGATCTTGGTGAAGAGCTCGATCGTCGCTTTAAGTTTCATTATAAAAAACGTTCTGGGTCGAATCGGTAGGTTTCGACGACCGCATAGAACTTTAGAGGAACGTCGACCGAGGGGCTCGGCGTTTTTCGATTTATAGCACGAGCGCGATCGACGAGACGCGCGCATCATGAAGAACAAGGAATAGAAGAATGGTTTCACCACGAGCAGGTCAGCCGACGCAACCGAGCGATTTGATCGACGTCGCGACGCTAGAACGCGCGTATTATGAACGCAAGCCGAATCCCGCACGCGCGGAAGAACGCGTTTTGTTCGGCACGGGGGGCCATCGCGGCAAGGCGATGGAAACTTCTTTCAACGAGAATCATATTAAGGCGATCATGCAGGCGATCGTCGACTGGCGCAACGCGCGACCGGAAGGCGCTCCCGAATATCTCTGGCTTGGGAAAGACACGCACGCGCTTTCCGACGCGGCGCAGAAGACGGCGCTCGGCGTCTTGGCCGCGAACGGCGTGAAGACGTACGTCCAGAAGGAGAACGGCGTGACGCCGACCCCTGCGGTTTCTCGCGCGATTCTCGCGGCGAATAAGTCGCGTGGAGCGAACTTTTCCGACGGCGTTATTATCACCCCTTCGCACAATCCGCCGACGGACGGTGGCGTCAAATACAACGGGACGAATGGCGGCGGCGCGGATTTGGACGTGACGAGCGATATTGAACGTCGCGCGAACGCGTACCTTGAGAACGGACTCGAGGGCGTCAAGTTTACGAGCTATCCCGAAGCTCTCGCCACGCCGACGACGGAAGAGATCGACTATATTCCCGATTATGTCGAAGATCTACAGAACGTCGTCGACATGGAAGCGATTCGTCGCGCGGGCGTGAAGATCGGCGTCGATCCTCTCGGCGGCGCCGCCGTCGGGTACTGGAAGCCGATCGCGGAACGCTACGGTCTGGATATTACGGTCGTGAACGACAAGATAGACCCGACCTTCTCCTTCATGTCGATCGACCATGACGGCAAGATTCGCATGGACTGTTCGAGCCCTTGGGCGATGCGCGGCCTCATCGCGATGCGCGATAAATTCGATATCGCGTTCGCGAACGACCCGGACTCCGATCGCCACGGCATTGTGACGCCGAGCGCGGGTCTTATGAATCCGAATCATTATCTAGCGGTTGTCGTCGACTATCTCGTGCAGAATCGCCCGACGTGGTCCGAAACGCTTGGAATCGGCAAGACTCTCGTTTCGAGCGCGATTATCGACCGAGTCGTCGCGTCGCACGGTCGCAAACTCGTCGAAGTTCCGGTTGGGTTCAAATGGTTCGTGCCGGGTCTTTTCAACGGTGAAATCTGCTTCGGCGGGGAAGAGAGCGCGGGCGCGAGCTTCCTGCGCTTCGACGGCTCCGTTTGGACGACCGATAAGGACGGTTTGATCCTCAATCTCCTAGCGGCGGAAATCATCGCGAAGACGGGGCGCGAACCGGGTCAATATTACGCGGATCTCGCGAAGCGCTTCGGCGCGCCCTTCTACAAGAGAGTGGAAGCTCCCGCGTCCCTTGCGGTGAAGGCGGCGCTCAAGAAGATGACGCCCGAGCAGGTCGCGTCGGAAACCCTCGCGGGTGACAAGATTGTCGCGCGTCTGACGAAGGCGCCGGGTAACGGGGCGGAGATCGGAGGCCTCAAGATCGCGACCGAGAACGGTTGGTTCGCCGCGCGTCCTTCCGGAACTGAAATGGCGTACAAGATTTACGGCGAATCCTTCAAGAGCGAAGAGCACCTTGAACAAATTCTCGTCGAAGCGCGGCAGATCGTCTCCGACGCGCTCAAAGACGCGTGAAATTAACGCTCCTTTGATAAAGTGAAAGCCCCGAGCTTGCGATAGAACGCCATGCTCGGGGCTCTTTTATTTCCTTGGTTGGCGAAAGTCGCGACTCGCGATCCCACGCCGATCTTCAAAGTTCTCGCCTTATCGGTCTTTCAAGATCTTTTCAAGGCGCAGCGCCGATTCCTCGCGACCGAATCTCTCAAGGACGATCCGCCCCGCGTCGACGCCTTCTTCGGGCTCGTAGCGCTTCGTTCCGTCCTGCTCTCTGACGCGCTTGAGTTCCGGCGTGGCGATCGAAAGGATCGCGCCCCTTCCTTCCTGCTGAAAAACGCGTCTCTTCGAGAGGACGACGTCGACCGTTCCCCCCGGTTTGACCTCCGATTCGTCGCCGCTCCAAAACGCGAGAAGAATATCGGCGCGTTCGACGAGGTAGTCGCGGAGTTTCGAATATTGCGCGATTCGATCAAAATCTTTCGCCTCCGGGAGTTCGACGATCTCTTTCGCGCTTGCGAGGAGAGTTTCGAAGTCTTGAAGCTCGTCCCCTTTAAAGTCGTCCCGATATTTTACGAGGGACATTGGCAAGACGGCGCGCAGGCGCATCGGAAAGGTTTCGTCCGCCGCAGACTCCTCAACGCACGCCCGCGCCGCGATTGAATCCGCGCCGACGGCAAGTCCCGAGGCTAAGAGGACGCGCGTTCCTGCTGGTATCGACGCGCAGATTGCGCGAAGCGCCTTCCGCGTCGCGATCTCCACTGCGTCCAAACTTTCTTTCACGATGTGGCGACGCCCCGTGACCCCGACGATTAAGACGTCTTGCTCTCGATTCTGATCTTTCAAAGGCATATCGATGACGCTCCGAATTTGCGGATAGAAAACGGGCCGCGTTTCTTGGCGGAACGCGGCCCGAATGATTCAATTGAACGACCGATCGTCGCGCCTCATTTTGTCGGCGAGACGGAGTATCCCTTCCAGAAGAGACCGTCCTTTTCGACGACGCCGAAGAACATGCTAAATCCGATCGTGCTCGCAAGAGATTCGTCGAAGGGAGGCAGCGAGGAGCCGTCGAACTTAACTTCGCGCGTCGTCTTCTGATCGGGCGGAGTCAAGACGAGGTTGAGGAGCTTCGCGCCGAAGGTGTTGCCCTGAGGGGTTTTACCCTGCCGGAAGAGCTCGTAGTTTTCGCGCAGACCGTCGACGTTGCGGCTATATCCTCTGACGAAGATTCCGGATTGAGCGGCGGGATCCTGCGCGAGGAGTTGCATAGCGCGTTTATGTTCCGGCGAATCGATGATTGAGGGAGCGCCCGCAGGGAGATCAAAGACGTTCGCCTTGAGATACTGCGCGTCGTTTGAGACGAATAGCGAGCCGTTAGCGACGCCGAAGACGACGCCCTTGATGAGTTCGACCTCTTTACCCGGTTCGGGAGCCGCGGCTTTTGGAGCGCCGGGGCGAGGACCAGGTCTGACTCCGCGTCGCGTCGCGCCGGGACGCGCGCCGCTCGTCGTTTGTTTCTGAGGAGCGTATTGCCAGAAGTCTGAACCGTTGACGACGACTTTTTGGAAATCGGGATCCGAGGCGAACATTCGCGCGAGCGCGTCGGCGACGATCGTTTCCTTTCCTTCGAGGATGTTGAAGGAGAAGACGAATTTTTCACCGTCGGAGGTTTTTTCGGAATCGAAAGTGTTTGTCGAGGAGAGTTGGCGCCCGAAATTCGCGACAAGATCCGTGCGCAGATTGACTTGGGGGCCAAGCTTGTCCTGTTCGAGGGAGTCGAGAACGTCGTTCCACGCGCCCTTGGTTTCGATGAATTCGTCGAAAAGAGGACCTATATTGTTGAAGGTCGTGAGCGCGTTGAAGTTCATGAGGGTGTATCGCGTCGCGTTCTTGTTAATCCACTGCGGCGGATCGAGGGACTCGACGTTGGAGAAGGAGAGCATTCTGAGCGCTTTGGTCGGCTGTTCGGGAATGTACGCCTTCACGCGGTAGACGCATTCGTAGGAATCTTTAGTAAAGTCAATTGTTCCGCCGACGCCTTGGATTCCCGAGAAACCCTGGTTGGAGAGAACGACGAAGGGGGATTGCCCTTGAAGTTGTTCCGCTGGAACGAGCGAACGAATCGCTTCTCCGGCAAGGAGAGGATTAGCGAAGAATCGAATCTGTGGGGCGGAGGCGTCTTTTGAATCCTGAGCGCAACGTTCGACGACGGCGCGATATTCAGGCCTCGAGTCGAGCGCGGGCAGATTCTCGCCTGCAAGCTTGTGAAGGAGTAGCTCGGCAAGATACTTCTGATCGGTCGCGATAAGGAGTTGCGGGAGCGCGACATACCACGCCGTGACGACGGCTCCCGTCTCGGGATTCGGAATGGTCAGGACGGTCGCTTCGACAGACTGTCGACCGACGTCGATGCGTTCTTTCGTCGCCTTTCCACGTTGTTGAGCCGTCGTTTCCTGAATGATTCTCACGAGGAAATTATTGACTTCGGAGGCGTTTCCCGCGACGTTCATCATGACGGCGAAGCCGGGTTTCTTACCGGGAATCGCAATAAGTCCGCCGGCGATCTCTCCCGAAGGAAGAGTTGTGAAGTCAGAGAGATTCAACCCGAGACGATTCGGCCACGCCTTTTCGATCTGCTGACGCAGAGAGTCGCGGAATTCTTGGAATTGCGGAGAGGAGAGGGTCGCGTGAAGTTGCGTCGCGTTCCAGTGATCGCCGAGTTCCTTCACGTTGTCGATCGAGAAGTAGATCTGGGTCGAATCAGGGAAGCAACGGTCAAGCTTGAACTGCTGAGCGAGGAGAACGGAACTCGAAAGGAAGAAGCAGACAAAGGATAAAAAAAACCGCATTTTCTGCTTGCTCATACTTGCAAACTCCTTTTATTTGACAACAATACAGAGGTTAGGTCGTGCGGAACAGCGAATCCGATCGCAACTCCCTACGACGCCCGTACTTCGTTAATTTTGAGGATATGAGAACTCGTTTGGACGGCGCTACGCCGCCAAACTATCATAAAATGATAACGTTTTTTGGAAAGTATTTCCACCCTTTTTGACCACGTACGACAATAATTTTAAGAAATTTCGCCGTCTCTAATTGGAATACCTTTAACAAATTACTCATTTTTTGTATTTTGGACGATTAGTCTTTTCCGATAGCGACGCCGTTAAGGAACTCGATGACCCCGACGACCTCAAAAACTAAGGACGTTTTGGACGCGTATCGCGCGGAAACGCTCGTGCAGGACGTCATTCACGGCTATATTTCGACCCCGTCGCGAATTCCTCGCCCTCGTCGCGGCGAGACCTGCTTCGAACGCGATATTATCGATTCTCCATGGCTTCAGCGCTTGCGCCAGATCCACCAGCTTCAGACGGCGTGGCTCGTCTATCCTTCGGCGGAACATTCGCGCTTTCAGCACGCGCTCGGAGTCGCGCATCTAGCGAGCCGCGTTTGGGATTCGGCGCGGGAAAGCTTCATGAGTTCCGCGACCGCCGTCATGGAGAAACTCGACGACGCGACTTGCGAGTCGGCGCGGCGTCCCGTTCCCTCCCCGGAATGCGTCGAAGAGACGCTGCGCGTCGCCGCGCTCCTTCACGACGTCGGACACGGACCTTTCGGACACTTCTTCGACGATCATTTTCTCAGTCGTTACGCCGCGCCCGACGGGGAGCCTCTCACGCACGAAACTCTCGGCGCGCATATCGTCAAAACGCAGTTCGCCGATCTCATCTCAGGATTGCGACGCTCTCCTCGCGGCGCCTTTGCTTCGGGCGAATCGATCTCCCCCGACGACGTCGCTTACCTGATCGTCCGTCCTCGTAGCGAAGACGAAGATCGGCGACGTCCCGCGTGGCTCCGGATGCTCCGCTCTCTTTTCTGCGGACTCTACACGATCGACAATATGGATTTCGTCCTGCGCGACGCGTACTATACCGGATTTGGAGCGAAGCCGTACGACCTTGACCGTCTCGTCCATTATTCCTTCTTCACGGAACGCGGATTCACGATTCATCGTAAAGGCGCGGGAGCTCTTCTCGGGTTTTTGGAAGCGCGTCTCGAACTTTTCCGCTCCGTCTATTTTCATCGGACGGTGCGTGCGATCGACGTTGCGCTTGCGGATCTTTTTAGCGAAGGAGCCGATCTCCTTTATCCTTACGGGAACCCTCTCGACTCCCTTGATCGTTACCTGAACTTCACGGACTGGACGCTTCTTGCGGACGCGAGCCGCTGGGGAGAATCAGGGGACGAGCGGAAGGTCGAGCAGGCGCAGGAATGGCGCGATTTTCTCAATCGGCGCGTCAAATGGCGTATGATAGCGGAGAAGACGTTCGTATTTCGCGACGACGCGTCGGAGGGAGCGTCCGTCTTCTCGTCGCCGCGTCTTTTCGAAACGGCGCTGCGCGAAAAGCTCCCCTCTGGATTCAAGACGCCGCCGCTGCGGTTCGATATCGCGCGCGTTTCATATCGTCAGGATTCGCCTCTTTCAAAGAACTACCTCTATGATCCAGAGACGGAAGAGCTCGTCGACGTATCGCGCGACCCGCTTTTGCGTCACACGCCAAAGAGCGTGCGAATCTGTCGCGTTTTCGGGCGCGATAAGACGACTGGCGCGAGCGAGATTGTCGCGGCGTTTAATAAATTAACGGCGGGCTCCGCCGACGAGTTGACGAACGTATGACTCCCGACGCGCCAAAATTTTGCCGCGTCCTTCGCGTCTCGGCTCCCTTGGCGCTCTTCGCGCTTGTCTTTCTCGGAACGCTCCGCTTAGCGTCGACGGGGCCGCTAACGTGGGACGAAGGGGACGCGTACAACCGCGCGGTTCGCGTTGAAGAATGGTTTCGCGCGCTCGTCGTCGGTCCTGACAGGACGCGTTGCGAGGATCCGCGCGAGGTCGACGGGGAACGCCGCGAGTTGCGACTCTATTTTTCGACGCTTCCGTCGCGCGTCGCGCTCTTCTCTCCCGAAACGCTGGAAATCGGATTTCAGCATCTGATCTACCGCGAAGGGCATCCTTCTGGCGCGTCCCTTGCGATCGCGTTTGGCGACTTTGCGACGCGGGCGCTCCCTTGGTCGATTTCGGAGAAGACGCGTTTCCGCGCGGGTTGCGTTTTCCTTTTTAGCGCGGCGTTGACGGTCGTCTTTTGGCGCGTTCGGCGCGACTACGGGACGGCGGTTGCGCTAGCGGCGACGGGTTGCGTTCTTTTTTCGCCGCGAGTCTTGGGCCACGCGATAATCGCGGGGGGCGACTCCCTTCTGATCTCGAGCTGGCTCGCGTCGTGGGCTCTCTTCGACTCGGCGCGCCGGGACGCGACGCGAGCGTTTCTCTGGGGCGCGGCGGTCGCGGTTTCCTTCTGCGCAAAATCGAGCGGTTTCCTCCTTGTCTTCCCCTTTGCGAGCGTCGCGCTCGCGGGGCTTGCGACGCGACGCTTCTCCGCTTGCGAAGTCGCGCGTCTCGCTTTCGGGCTCGTCGTCGCCGCGGGGCTCTTTCTCCTCGCGAATCCCCCCGGTTGGCGCGATCCCTTAGCCGCGGCGTCGACCTTCTGGCGTCTCAATACTGAACGCGCGGAGTTCAATATTCCGATCTATTTTTTCGGAGAGCTCTATTCTCCGACGCGTCCGCTCCCATTTTGGAACGGGTTCTTCTGGCTCGTCGCGGCGACTCCGGCGCTTCTATCCTTTCTCGCGACGACGGCGATTTTTTCTCGTCGCGGAGACGCGGCGCCGCTCACCGGGACAACGACCGCCTTCCTTCTCGCGATCACGATTCCCCTCGCGCGAATTTTTCCGGGAGTTCCCGTGCACGACGGAGCGCGACTTCTGATAGCGTCCGTCGCGCTTTGGTCCCTTTTAGGAGGGCTCGGCGCGGGGCGAGTTGCCCGTTGGACGGCGTCTTGTGCGGCTTCGCGCGCGTCGACGGAGAAGTCGCGTCGTCGTTGTCGTCGCGTCGTCGCGTGGACGTGCCTAACGCTGTGCGTTGCGCCGAGCGTCGTGGACGCGCTTGGATCGCGCCCGCAATTCCTCTCGTTCTACAGCGCCTTTGTCGGGGGCGTCGAGGGGGCGACGCGCATGGGTCTCGAACCGACGTATTATTGGGACGGGTTCGACGAGCAGGTAGCGACGCGTCTTCGCGAACTTTCGGCGGAGGCGCGCGCGCACGGACGCCCCGACGGTATTCTCTTCGGTTCCTTCTCGACGCAAACCCTCGATTATTACGCGCGTTGGGGCGTTTTGGGCCCCGCGCGGGTCGCGACTGTTTCTAACCCCGAGGCGGGGCAAAACGTCGATCAATATGGATTTTACGCGCTTCAGCGTCGTCCGAGCGGATACGTTTCCTTCGACTTGGAGCTCCTCAAAGAAGGGAAGCTTTTACTTCGAAAAAACGCGCGTAATCCCTTGCCGCTTCCCTTTGCGGAGGGGGGCAAAACGCCGATTCTCGACATTTATGAATTTCCGCGCGTTCCTTGAGTCCGCCGACCTTTTTTCTCTCTGCTTGCGTTTTGAGCGCCGACGGCTATAATCTCATGGGCCTGGAAAAACGCCGCCCTTTTTTAATGATTAATGGGGCGACATTTTTGGGATAATTCCGAGTTATTTGCGAAAGAAGCCGCGCGGTCGGCTCCCTTTCGCGTACTAGACAATACGCGGCGTCGCAGGACGTCGCGAGGAGACTCCGACGCCACGATTTCGACCTATGCGCTGGAATGCGCCAGAGACGACGAACGCGTATGAAGCGTTCATTGCCGGAAGATTTGAAGCTCTCGACCAAACCTTACTCCCCACGCGCGTGGAATGGCGCCAGTGGCGAACGATCGAAAGCGTTTGGGAAGGGATCAAAGCGCTGCGGGTTCGCGGCGCGCCCGCGATTGGCATTTCGGCGAGTTACGGAGTATGCGTCGGTCTCCAAACGCTATTCGAAGAAGGGGCGCACCCGAGCGCGGAGTCGTTTTACGCGCGGCTTGAAGAATGTGCGCAATACCTTGCGACGAGTCGTCCGACGGCGGTGAACCTCTTCTGGGCGCTCGACCGAATGACGGCGAAGGGACGCGAGCTTCGCGCGAATGGCGCGTCGGTCGAAGACGCCGCGGGAGCGCTCCTAACGGAGGCGCGCGCGATTCACGACGAAGACGTCGCGCTTTGTCGACGCATGGGACGCTACGGGGCGCAGTTTGTCAAAGACGGAGGCGGTTACCTCACGCATTGCAACGCCGGCGGTTTGGCGACGGGGGAATACGGAACGGCGCTTGCGGTCTTCTACTGGGCGCATGAGGAAGAGGGGAAGAAATTCCGCGTCTTTGCGGACGAGACGCGCCCTCTTCTGCAAGGAGCGCGTCTCACCGCGTGGGAACTGCTCCAGAACGGCGTGCCGACGACGCTCGCGTGCGATTCCGTCGCGGCGACGCTCATGCGCCAGGGTAAGATCGACGCGGTCTTTGTCGGCGCGGATCGCATCGCGGCGAACGGCGACGTCGCCAACAAGATCGGAACCTATTCCGTCGCCCTTGCTGCGCGAGCGAACGGCGTGCCCTTTTACGTCGTCGCTCCGCGTTCGACCTTCGATCTCGCTCTCGACTCAGGGGATCAAATACCCATCGAAGAGCGCGCCCCCGAAGAAGTGACGAGCCCTTACGGGCGCGTCGTCGCTCCCGATGGAGTCGACGTCTACAACCCTGCGTTCGACGTCACCCCCGCCGAACTCGTTTCCGGGATCGTTACTGAAAACGGCGTCGTTTCGCCCGTAACGCGCGAGACGATCGCGCGAATCGTCGGCGAAAATCAAATGGCGGAATGACGACGACTCGCGTATTGGAGGAGATTTTATTTGTGTTTACGGATCGTGCGTCCAACGAACGGTTCACGATCGTCGCGCGTTCGCGGCATTAGAGATTAGCGGTCTTTTAGACGGCGTTTTTCCTTAACTCAAGGAGGTTGCAATGACCAAGACAAGCAGCTTTAAGGAATACGACGACCTTGGCGTTCGTTTCATCTACCCTAACAACTGGACGGTAGAGACACAGACGTGGGACAAGGGCACGTACGGCATAACGGCGGATAGTCCTGAAGGAAGTTTCTGGGCGCTCGCGATCTATCCGAAAGGGGTTGATTTAGACGAGGCTGCGAAGAAAATACTCAACGATTTCCACGCGGAATACGACGAGATGGAGACGGAAGAGATCGAACGCTACGTCGCCGACAACGTTTTGACGGGGTACGAGATCAACTTCTTCTACCTCGACCTGACGAGCACGGCGCAAGCGCTTAAATTCGAGGACGAAGAGCGCGGTTACGTGATTTTCTGGCAGACATGCGACCGTCTCGCGCTCACCGGGGAAGAAATGTCGCGCGTCGACGTCTTCGAAGCGATGACGCATACTCTCGTGTCGAATCTCACCGGTCAGGAAGTCGACTACTGGCCCGACGACGACGAATTCGAGTTCGAGAAGACGGAGAAGGAGATTCGCGCGGAAGAGGAGAGAGAATACTATAGACGTCGTTACGAGCAGGCGCGATTCGACGTCGAGGAGAAATACTGGCGCGCCGGCGGCGCCGAACGCTCTTCTCGCGCGTTCGAGGATTTCGTCTACGCAAAAGATTCCGGAGGCGGCGCGACGAAACGCGGTCGCGAAAAACTCGCCGAACTTCTCCGCGCTCAGGAGGAAGGCCCCGCGCGTAGCGTCGCAGGTTGCGGCGACGAATGTCTCGACGATTTCATACGCCCGAAGGACGAGGACGATCCCGATACGTACTATGGAAACGAATTTGGACGTCGGGAGGAGGATTCTTACGACGAAGATTCGGAGGGTTACTCGGACGAATACGAAGATCGCGACGACGAGGATGATTTCGACGACGAGGAAGACGATCGTCGTTGAGGAGAGACTGAATGACGCGCTACTTTGAATGGTCGGACGCGAGGCGTGAGGAGCGCGAAGAGGGTTTGCGCGCCTTTGCGGGTCTTTTGGCGACTGCGGGACGAATCGCGTTTCTTACCGGCGCGGGAATTTCGACGGAAAGCGGCCTGCCTGATTTTCGTTCCGCAGACGGCGTCTATAGCGAGACGTCGGAGTCCCTCTTTTCGCTTGACGGATTTTTAGAGGATCCCGATACTTTCTACGCGCGGTTCGCGCCCTTCTATCGTCGTCTTTGCGCGTCGAATCCGAACGCAGGCCATCTTGCGATCGCGCGTCTTGAACGCGAATTCGGGAAGAAGGTCGACGTCGTGACGCAGAATATCGACGAGCTGCATAGTCGCGCGGGTTCGACGCATGTGAGCGAGATTCACGGGACGCTCGGAACCGCGCGTTGTTTGCTGTGCGATAAGGTTTATGAATCGGCGTCGTTTCGCGAGAGCGTTGCGTCGGGAACGACCCCGCGCTGCGAGGCTTGCGGCGGCGTTTTGAAGCCCGAGATCGTCTTTTATGGAGAGGAACTTCCCATTCCGGCGCTCAACGCGGCGTATAGGAGCATGTGGGAGGCGCGTCTTCTCGTCGTCGCGGGCACTTCGCTTCAGGTCTATCCTGCGGCGGGTCTTCCGCGCGAATGCGACGCGGGTATTTCCTTCGTCGTAGTGAATAAAACGCCTACGCCCCTTGATTCGCAAGCGACCCTCGTTTTTCGTGGAAGTTGCGGGGAAATCTTTTCCGGCGCTCTCGAGTATCTTCCGGAAGCGATGAAGAGAGACTCCTTGGGGAGTTTCTAAAAATTTTTCTTTCCGTGAAATTTTTTGATAAAGCGCGCTTGACGGGGCGCGCCCTTTTTCTTACCTTCTGTTTGTTGAATGAAACGCAACCGACCAGGGACGGTCGAAACAAGTCTAACGGCTGAAAAGAGGATAGGATACAGATGGATTTCAACTTTTTTGAATGGATTCGCGAGGGTGTGAAACGCTCGGTTCTTCTTGGCGTGTCTGACGCTGTTGAAACGATGGGAACGCCGCACGATCCCGAGACGTCTCGCGATAAGATTATGAGTTTCCTTCGTGACGAAACAGAGGAAGCGGAAGGTAAAACGCGCGCGCGAGTCGCTGGCAAAACGACGACGCAGAGAAAGCTGGGTCGCTCGATTAGCGAGATTCATCCGACGAGCTGAGTCTGGAGCGAACCGAACGCAAACGGTGAAGGAATAAGAAGTTGGGAAGGTAGCGCGCTTGCAATAGTTTGGGTTGTTAATTTTGCAAGTAGGACGAAGACGAAGGCAACGGATCGTCGGTCCGCTTTCCCAGAAGTAGCGACGCGTCGTGGATAACTCTGCGGCGCACGCGTCCAAGGCGGTTTTTTTGGGTTGAGACCGCCGCGAACGTTTCCGCTCAACATTATGACTTCTACCGTTATAAAAACGCCGAGAACGAATAGTCTCGGCGTTTTTTGTTTTGTCGTTTTTTTAAGCTGGGACGTCCCCCTCAGTCGCTTTTGCGCATACTCTTAAGTTCCGCCTTCACGTCGTCTGCGACGCGCAACGATTCGAGCCCCTTCTGAATTGCCATTCTTTTCGAGCGAGGGGAGAGGATTTCTTCACGCAAGAACGCCGACGCACGATCAGGGAAACGCGCGGCGACCTCCGCGACGAGCCACGCGAGCGCCGTCTCTACGCACCGGGCGTCGATCTTACGCCGCGCGACCGTCTCCGCGCGCGACAAAACCTCTTCGATCCAGCTCGCGTCCATGTAATACTTCAGGACGCTAACGAGCCCATAGCGCGTTGCGTACGGCGAGCCCTCGTCGCATAAGTTCCCGAGGAAACTCCAAAAGAGCTCCTTCTCTTTTGGAAGAGGTTTGACGAACGCGGCGAGCTCGTCGCAGACCATCCACGAGTCGACGAAGGGTAAGAACGCTCGAAGGAGGGGAAACTTTGCCTCGATCGGTACGCGGAGTCTGCCAATGAGAATAGCGACGAAGAGCCGCTCCTCGAGCGCTTCGGGGCCCGCGCGCAGAAGCGTCGCGATCGTCCCTTCGATCTCGCTTTTTTCGATGCGGTTGGCGATTGAACGCAAGAGAGGAACTCGCAATCCAAGCACAGGGGAGAGGGCTTCTTTCGGGAGTCCGGAACGAGCGAATCGAGCGTAGTTTAAATCGACGCAGGGAGCGAAGACTTCGCGGAGCGCCTCGAGGGGATTGACGCGTCGGGTTAAGTTTAGGGGTTCGGTCTTTGAAGCGGACGCGTTAAAATTACTCATCTTTTAATTCCGCTTGCGCTTCTTTTTCCTCTTGTTCCTTAATTCTTGCGCGAACGTCGTCTTCGATAATCCACGCGAGTCTTCCTAAGAATCGAAGATAGAGGGCCGGTATGACGCTAAAGAAGACGGCGAGTATCGCGGCGTTTATCGCGACGCGCGGGAAGCTCACTTGCGCGCTTCCTTCGATCGAGATGGGGCCATGGATCAGGAACGCGGAGATCGTTAGCGTTCCAATGAGGAAGAGGAAGCCAATTCCTAGGAAGACGCACCAGCTCTTGAACGTTCTCTTGAGGCTCAACGCGACGTCTTTCGTAACGAGCGCAAAGAGTTCGTCAGCCTGCATGCACGAGAGGTAGAAGATTGGCGCGAGAATAGTCGCGGAGACGACCATCCCGAGGAACGGATCGGCTCCGAACGCGGGGAAGAGGAACGCGCCGGGAATACCCGCGAGAACGACGAGGCACGCGATCCATAGAAACTGACCGATCGCGCCCACGACGCTAAATTCAGGCCAGTCGTTGATTTCGTCCGCGCCGCTCGCCGTGTCGACAAAGATCTGAACGGAGAGGGGAACGGCGAAAATTCCCCAGACGAAACAGAAGGGAATGAAGAAGTAGCGCGCGCTCCAGAGGCTTTCCCAATACGCTTTCCACGCCGATGCATCGGGGTTCTCGGCGAGCGCTCCCGCGACGTCGGTTGAGAGAACTCGCGTAAAAATATAAGCGACGATCAAAAGGGGAACAAAGATTGTGCCGGCGATCATCCCGGCGCGCGCGAGGAACCCTGCGGAACGGAAAGGCTTGAAGATATCCGTCCAGAATGGGAGGGGGGGGAGGGGATCGCGTTCAACGATCAACTTCTGCTCTTCTTCTTCTGCGAGGGCGCGACGTCGGCGTTCATAGAGGGACTCGACGGAAACGTCGTCCTCTTCGTCGCTCTTTGCGCGTTTATTCGATTTGGCGCGGCTCGCCGCAGGAGCAACTCCGCCGCCAGGTTCTTTCGGAGCGATACCCTGGTCGGGCGTCGGACGCGGTTCGGGTTCGGCAAGGGCGTATACGTCGTCGGCGCCGGGCGCTGGTTCCTCTATTTCGGGCTTCGGGGGCGTCGGAGGTTCGGGAGCCTCCTGGCTGGCGCTGATTTCATAGCAGTCGTCGCTATCTCCTTCGTCAAGGTGAAGGCCTGTCTGAGGATCGTTTTTGAGGATAAATTTGGCGTTCTCTTCCGGCGCTTGATCGTCTTGCGCTTGAGATGCGTCTGAAACAAAATCGTCGCGTCTTTCGTCGGTATTGCTGTTCATATGACGTCCGCCCCCATATCTTTGTAGTTGATATAATTTGTTCTCTATTATACTCGAGTTAAGCGTCTAGGACAATACGCGCGTCGTTTGCGCGTCGCGACGATTCTTGACAAAGATCGCTCTCGTCCGATAATAGACGAACTGCGCGTTCTATGTCGTTACTATCGGGAGTTTTTTAATGACGTCAGAAATACCCGTTGTCGGGAACGGATCGACTTCGGTTCGTTCGACTCTTCCAGAGATTACGAAGAATATTGTCGCGTCGTACGCCCTAACGCGTTCGACGAGTCGTCTCGATTGTTGTCCTCTCCCGAATAAAGAAGCGATCGTTCACGTGCTGAACGACCTCAACGAAATCCTTTTTCCCGGCTATCGTCGTCGCGATCGCCTTGACACGTCGAATATAGAATATTACGTCGGCTGTCTTGTAGACGACGTTTTCGAGACGCTCAGCGCGCAAATAGCGCGCGCGCTCTGCGAAGGGGCGATTTCTTGCGACGCGTTTTTGCGCCAGCGCGTTCAACTCGGCGGCGAGGAAATTACCCGCGAATTCTTGCGACGGATCCCCGAACTTCGCCTCCAATTGGCGATGGACGTCGAGGCCGCGATTAAAGGTGATCCCGCGTGCAAGTCGACGGACGAGGTCGTCTTCTGCTACCCCGGCTTCGACGCGATTGTCGTGTACCGCGTCGCGCGCGTTCTTTGGGAGCTCGGCGTTCCCCTTATTCCGCGCATCATGACCGAATACGCTCATTCGAACACGGGAATCGACATTCACCCCGGCGCGAAGATCGGCGATCATTTCTTCATTGATCACGGCACCGGCGTGGTGATCGGCGAAACGTGCGAGATCGGCGACTGGGTTAAGCTCTATCAAGGGGTGACCCTCGGCGCGTTGAGCTTTAAGAGAGACTCGAACGGAGATCTTGTGCGCAATACGAAGCGTCATCCAACGCTGGAAGACAACGTCGTCGTGTACGCGAACGCGACGATCCTCGGCGGGGACGTGGTGATCGGGCGCAACTCGACGATCGGATCGAGCGTTTGGATTACGGAGTCCGTCGCGCCGAATTCGACGGTTCTCATTGAGGAACCGAAGCTCGTTACGCGCATGCGCCATTAATCGATAGCGCCGACGCGAACGCTGCGCAATCCTTTTGAATGTAAGACCCCCGCGACGGTAATGGCGACTGTCGCGGGGCTTTTTTATCTGAAAACGCGTTGATGTTCGCGGCTGCTCTCGAGAGGAATTGGGAGTCAAGGTCGTTCATCACGCGCACGAACCGTTCGCTAGAGGTCATGACTCCGGTATTATAGAAATTTGGCGGTGACGCTTCGCGGAAAATTTTTTAACGCGTCGGGGGCTCCGCAGGCGACGATTTCGCCCCCTTTTTCGCCCCCTTCTGGGCCCATATCGACGACGTAGTCGGCGGCGCGGATCACGTCGAGATCATGTTCGATGACGACGACGGTCGCGCCGACGTCTAGAAGCGCTTGGAAGACGCGTAAAAGGACGCGCACGTCGAGCGGATGGAGCCCTATTGACGGTTCGTCGAAGACAAAGATCGAATCGCTTTGCGTCTTGCCGATCTCGCTCGCCAATTTTAGACGCTGCGCCTCGCCCCCTGAGAGACTCGGCGTTTCTTCGCCAAGGGTGAGATATCCAAGCCCTAAACGCTGAAGAATCTGCAATTTCTGATTTACCGACTTCATCTCTTTCGTGAATTCAAGGGCGGAGACTACGTCCATCGCCATCAACTCCGGAAGAGAAACGCTAGCGCCCGACTTATTGACGAGTTTGACGTCATAGGCGAGCTTCGAATAGCGCGATCCGCGGCAGTCGGGACAGGGTATGTTGACGTCGGGCAGGAATTGAACGTCAAGATTGACGACTCCCGTGCCGTCGCATTCGGGGCATCGCAGGGAGCCGGAATTGTAGGAGAAATCTCCCGCTTTGAATCCTGCGTCCTTCGCGTCTTGCGACTTTGCGTAGAGTTTTCGCAGCTCGTCGTGAATTCCCGCGTATGTCGCGACGGTGGAGCGGACGTTCACGCCGATGGGAGTCGCGTCGATGAGCTTGACGCGTTCGATCCCTTCCGCGTTGATAGCGCAAACGTGCGACGGGAGCGCTTCGCCCTTAAGCTTTGCGTCGAGCGCCGGAACGAGCGACTCCAACACCATCGTCGTTTTTCCGGAGCCGGAGACGCCCGTTACGACCGTGAGGCGCCCCTTGGGTATCTCGACGGTCAGCGGCTTGACGGTGTGAATCGCGGACGTCTCCATGCGGATGACGCCGCGTTCGAAGATCTCTCCTTGCGGAACAGGCGGACGCTGAGGCGCATTTTCCTTGTCGGCAAGGAAGGGGCCGATTTGCGACGCGGGGTTCGCTTCGATCGCGTCGCGCGTCCCTTGGGCGATCACGCGTCCGCCTTTTGCGCCCGCTTCAGGCCCCATCTCGACGAACCAGTCGGCTTCGCGGAGGATTTGGACGTCGTGGTCGACCAAGACGACGGTGTTGCCGTCCGCGATAAGATCGCGCATCACTCCTTTTAGGCCGACGATATTCGCCGGATGAAGGCCGATAGAGGGCTCGTCGAGGACGTAGAGAACGCCGGTCGTGCGGTTGCGCACGGCGCGAGCGAGTTGCATACGCTGTCGTTCCCCCGTCGAGAGAGTCGCTGCGGAACGATCGAGAGTCAAGTATCCTAGTCCGAGATCTAAGAGACGCTTGGCGGGCGTTTGGAAGGCGTCGACGATGTTTTCAGCCATCGCGCGCATCTCTTCCGGAAGGGAGGCAGGAACGCCGCCGACCCATGCGACGAGCTCGGCGAGGGGAATCGCGCACGCTTCGTCGAGGGATATCCCGCGGAGTTTCGGGGCGCGCGCCGCAGCGGAGAGTCGCGTTCCATGACAGTCGGGGCAGAGTCCTTCTTTTAAGAACTTTTCGACGCGCTTCATTCCCTTTTCGTCCTTGACCTTCGCGAGGGCGTTTTCCACCGTGTAGACGGCGTTGTAATAGGTAAAGTCGAGCTCCGTCGCGCCCTCGGAGTTTTTCGGACGGTAGAGGATGTGTTTTTTGAGCGCGGGGCCATGGTAGACGATCTCTTTTTCCTTGGGGGAGAGGAGACGGAATGGAACGTCGGTGCGCACTCCCATTTCGCGACAGACGTCGGTCATAAGGGACCACATCAGCGTCTTCCAGGGAGCGACGGCGCCTTCATCGATCGTCAGGGAGTCGTCGGGGACGAGCGCGTCAATATTAACGGAACGCGCGCGCCCCGTGCCGGAGCATTTTGGACACGCGCCTTGGGAGTTGAAGGCGAGTTCTTCCGCAGAAGGCGCGTAGAAACGAGCTCCGCACACGTGGCACGCGAGCTCCTTTTCAGCGGCGACCGCTAAAGTCGGGGGAAGATAATGTCCGTTGGGACAGCGATGATTCGCCAAGCGCGAATACATGAGTCGAAGAGTGTTGAAGAGCTCCGTCCCCGTGCCGAAGGTGCTGCGAACGCCTGGCGTCGCGGGGCGTTGATGCAGAGCGAGCGCGGCGGGGGCGTAAAGGACGTCGTCGACGCATGCTTTCGCCGCCTGCGTCATGCGTCGACGAGCGTAGGCGGAAAGCGCTTCGAGATAGCGTCGCGAGCCTTCTGCGTAGAGGACTCCAAGCGCCAACGAGGATTTTCCGGAGCCGGAGACGCCGACAATTCCGACGATTTTATTAAGCGGGATATCGACGTCGACGTTTTTGAGATTATGGACCTTCGCGCCGCGCACGAGTATTTTTTCAATCATCGCTTCTTCTCAATTCTCTTCAACGAACGGTTGCGCAATCTTTTAGTTGAAGTACAAGGTGGCAAAAAAAACGACTCAAGCGCCGGTCTTCGTCGCGCTTTTGGTTCACGATACTATTGATCGTCGCCGTATGACTGCCGAAGATTTCCGCTCCGTCAGAGCGGCGAAGGCGAATGAGGCATGCGCGTTTCATTGTTTTCTCCCATTATCCTTCTGAAAATAGGTTGATAACAAGTTGCGTTTTGTAGTATACGGCAAGGCTCAAGAAGTTAAGTCGATTTTGTAGAAGTATGATAGAAAACGAGAATTTTTTCAGAAATCAAAGCTCAACCAACACGCGCATGGATAAAAAAGACGCCCCGGCATAGGGCGTCTTAAATTGGTTTAGCGCAGAAAAGCTCAGAGGAGGCTTTCGGGATTCGCAATGGGCTCGGCGACGTCGTTGGCGTCGGCGGGTGCTGGCGCGGTCGCGGGAGTTGCGTTGGGCGTCGGAGTCGCGGTCGCGGGAAGCGTCGCGTCCGTTGTTGGCGTGGTCGCGGCTTGTTCCGACTGCGGGAGGTAGCCCGAGACCTGCTGACGCGTTAGGAGCTTGAGGATCGTCTCGACTCCCGAGAGCGCGTCGCCGAGCTTGTCGACGCGCGTCTTCAGGTCGTTGATCGAGGCGTTTAGCCCTTCGATATCTTTGGGGGTGACGATGTGGAAGGGATTATTCGCTTCTTCCGCCTGTCCGGCGCTCGCCGCCCACGAACCTTCGACAAGATTCGTTTCCTGATAATTCGGATTCGACATCCTTGCGACCTCGTTGTCGACATGCCCCGCGAGTTTGAAGAGTCCAGCTTCGCGGAGTAACCGCGCGGCGTCGGAAGCCTTCTGCATCCGGGCGCTTTGTTCGTTATAGACGTTGAGCGCGTTGGGATCCGGATTTACGAGACGATTCGCTTCGGGTATTCCCGCGAGGAGATCGTTCTGCTGAACTGGAGTCGTCGTCGGGGCTGGAGTCGCAGGGGCGTTAGCGAGCTTTGCGTCGAGGTCTTTGAGCTGGGCGTAGATCGTTTGAAGTTCCTGACGCAATGTCTGCGCGAGGACTTCTTCTCCCGGCTGTAGCGCGCGTAGGGTCTGCTGAATCTGCTGATACTGAAGGACGAGGTCGGCTTTCTGTTCGCGCAAGATAGCGGCTTCGCCGACGGAGAGCGCGTTGGCGTCAAAACGCTGGCTGAGATTTCCGGAATTGAGTCCAGAGGCTTCGAGTAGCGCTTGACGCGAATCTTGAGCGTTTGAAGCGTTCAGCGCGGGATTGGCGAGGCCGTAAGGATCGTTAATATTTACGGAGGCGTTCTGGGCTTCGCGCGCTTGTTTGAACGCAGAATAATTGGCCGCCTCGCTCTCAAGACGCATAGCCTGGGCCTGAAGCGCGGAAAGCTCTTGAATCGTCTTCTGCTGGGCGTTCTGCTCTTCGAGGGAGGTTGGCGTCGTCTGGAGGGAGGCTTGCAACTCGTTAATGCGCGCGCGAATCGTCGCGAGGATTTGCGCGTTGTCCGTCGTCGCGGGGGCGGCGTTCGTCGGCGCCGCTGGGGCGGGAATAACCGTCGCGTCAGGGACGGCGCCTGGGGTCGCGACGGGCGCGTTTGTTGCGGTCGTTTGACCGGCGACGCGGTTGGCGTCGGCGAGCGACCACGAGATGAGGGCGGCGACGGCTCCGCAGGCTGTCGCGACGTAGATACGTTTAGCGAATTTCTTATTCTTCGTCATGGGTCTGTCCCTAAATCACGTCTTAAAATGTGCGCCCGACTGGCGGACGCCCAGCGAGCCTATTAATTGTTAGATCATCCGCGACAGGGGGGAAGTTGAGTAATAGCCGCGCAACTTTTTCAAAAAGACGACGTCGCGCGTCGCTTAAAACGTTTAGGAAATATTTAAGCGTTGAGACGAGAAGTCAAAACGAAAAAGACGCAAACGTTTAGGAAGCGTTTGCGTCTTGGAATTTTCAATTATCGGAGGGCGATTTCGTTCGCCTTGAGGAAGTCGAGGAACTTTTGATGGAAGTCTTCGATCTCATCGCCGCTCAAGGTATGATCGACGGCGCCGATCTCAAATCGGAAGGAGTAACTCGCGGTTCCCTTGTCGAGACCCTTGCCCTTGTAGAAGTTGACGAAGTCGCGCTTGAGAAGGAGCGGATGCGAGAATTCGTCGAGCTTCTTCGCGAGTCCTTCGTACCCCGATTCGAGGGGCCACACGAGGGAGAAGTCCTGCCACGAACCGGGCAACTTGCGCGGTTCGGTAAAAGTCAAGGTCGGATAGAGAGAGCCGTTGATCTTATCGAGCTCGATTTCGAACCAGACGACCTGACCGCCTTCAGGGGAGACCTTCGCAAGGGTTTCTTTGTCGAGAACTCCT
>SFIW01000087.1 GCA_004556055.1 Planctomycetaceae bacterium | reverse complement strand
CAGACCATGGCGCGGCTGAGAGGAGCTCGCGGTTTTCGAGGACTTCAAGACGTAGAGACAAAGCCTTTGAGATCGTGCTTTTACGAGATTTCATCTTAACAAATTTCCTTCTATACTTCGAAACAAAGCGAATGACGAGACCTCGACGTGTATCATTTGCGTCGGACGAAAAAACTGCGCTTTGGGAACGTGTGTTGATACTGATTTGATTTCTCTTCACGCCTTAAGGGGGAAGAAGCGGGTCTTTCGAGGAGATAAATGTCGCAACAACCCAAATTTTACTTAGAAAAATTGCGTTGCTTACAACAAGCCTTGCGTCCAGGAAGGATGAAAGGCTCCCCTCGTAATCCGGCAAGGCCGGAAATCGACGGTCGGCGTCGAAACCTCCCCGCGCGTCGACGATAGACGCGCTGCAAATGCGAGAATTTCAAGCTTCTGGTCCAGACCTGAAATATCCAACGGGCAAACGCGCTTTGCTAGTATCGCTACTTTAGCGGTCTGTAAAACGCGTTTACGAATTTTTCAACGATAACGGACGCCAATTATGAAAATTGGGTCCATGGGAAAGGGAGGCGTGTGAAACGCGTCCTTTCCCATGAGGACAAACGCCTTGATTAGAAGAGCGTGATTTCGTCTTCAAGCTCGAGAATGGCGAAGTCGAGTAGTTCAACGTCGACGTCGAGAATCGCGCTGGTCGCGGTATCCGTCGTGTTGATGGTTCCGTTTCCGCCAAGATCCAAGGGGGTGTTTGAATTAAACTTGACGTCTGTTAAGTTTGCAGTGGAGCCTTGTTCAACGTAGACCGCATGGCCGTCCGACCACCAGCTCGCGTTCCCGGCGATATTGCCGCCAAAGAAATTCGCGGAGGAACCGTTGCCGACGTAAACTGCGGCGCCTTCAAATAGCGACGCGTTTTCAAGGAAGTCGCAATTCGTAAACGTTGCAGTTGAGTTGTATAGCGCGACCGCGCCGCCGGCGAGAACGGCGGAGTTCTGCTCGAAAGTAGAATTCTCGGCAATAAGCGTCGCGCCGTTCACGACGATTCCGCTTCCTGACCTTCCTCCCGTATTGGCGACACTGCACGCAGAGAGCGTTAGGGTCGCTTCTGACGATACGCGGATCGTTCCAGTCCTCGAAAATAGGTCAAACGACACGTTTTTGATCGTCAGTCCCGCGAGCGTCACGTCGGCGTTCGACCCCGATATCTCGAAGATCGGCTGCTTCGACTTGTCTCCGTCAAGGACGACGTTGAACCCGAGAGCCGTAGCGTCGACGACGATCGAGGAGTCAAACTTGAAGGACGTGTCGCTTTTGAGATGGATCGTATGGTTTTCTTGGGTAAAGACGTTCGGATCGAAGCAGACCTTAGCGCCGTCGGGAAGTGTTCCCGCCTTCTGCGCCTCGAGGTAATAGGAGACCGCTTCGCGGAGCGAAGTGACCCCGTCGTTTGCGTCGACGACGTCACGGAGAGTGTTGACGAGGAATGGGGAGTTCTCGTCGGGAATCGGTTCGTCGCCTCCGGGGACTTTAAAGTTCGACCAGCCGGTTTCATTGACGGCGCGTACGCGCAAGTTCTCGTATTTGACGCCGTTAGGATGGGTCAGCGAGAAGGAGCCGTCGCCATTGTCGGTTACTGTCGGGGCAGGGAGATCGATCCATGTGTCGACGACGGGGCCAGCGTAAGAGTATTGGAGGATGAAGTCTGTCGCGCCAGGAGCGTTCCAGGTAGCGAGGAGTTCGCCGGTCGTTTCGTCGACGGTCACGACGAGGTTCGTGGGGGGATCGATCGTGTCTGGACGGGCGTAGGAGACGGAAGATCTATCCTCGTCGGCAAGGTCTGTCGCAACGACCTTATAGTAGAGTCCCAGCGCGGCGTCTTCAGCGGTGAGCTGATACGTCGATTCGGTCGCGCCTTCGACGAGGGTCCAATTTTCAGGCGAGTCGGCAGGCGCGCTGTACCACTGATAGGTTGGGGAGTCTGCGTCGAAGAGGGGGCTGGCGACGAGGGAGGACGCTTTGTCGAGAGGGTAGGCGTCGTTTTCGACAACGAGTCCCATAGGGGTGTATTCGAAGGTCTCGGAGACGATCAAAGCGCCCTTGGCGTCAAGAGCGAGAACGCGATATTCCTTGGCGACGCTGGAGTCGGACATGTTGACGGTGTATTCGAAGGTCGATCCGTCGTTCGTACGGACGTTTCCGGAGACGACGGCGCCGTCGACGACGTTGCTTCCGGTCATATTCGCCCAGTTTCCGGCGGCGTTTTTGCGCTGGAAGACGTATCGCGCGGCTTCGGGAACGGCGTCCCAAGTCGCGTCGAATACGCGAGACGTAGTGACGTACGGGGCGGTGTGA
>SFIW01000086.1 GCA_004556055.1 Planctomycetaceae bacterium | reverse complement strand
TAATCCCCGCTCCCAACTGAAGTTCTTCGAGTCCGGAGCATTCTTTGAAGGCGTCCTCGCCGACGACTTCGACTGAATCTGGAATAGCGACGGACTTGAGCGATCTACACGAATCGAAAGCTCCATATTCGATCTTTTTAATCCCCGCACCCAGATGAAGCTCTTCGAGTTCGTAGCATGCGAAGAAGGCCAACACGCCGACGTTTTCGACTGAATCGGGAACCGCGACGCGCTTAAGCAAGCGACATCCCCAGAAGGCGCCTTTTCCTATCTTTTTAATCCCCGCTCCCAGATGAAGCTCTTCGAGCCAGTGGCAAAACGCGAAGGCGTACTTGCCGACGACTTCGACTGAATCTGGAATAGCGACCGACCTGAGCGAACGACGTTCCAAGAACGCGTCCTTACCAATCTCGACGACTGCGGCTCCGTCAAGACAACTCGGAATCTCCATCGCGCCCTCGAATTCTTCGTCGCACCCGATAATGCGCGCGCCCCTCTCCGTGATTTTCCACTTTAGATATTTCAATACGTCTTGCATGATTAGGTCTCCTTTCAATGCTGTATTAGTGTAATCTCATTTTAACAGTTTTCTAATAAAGCGCAAGCCCGCAGGCAATGGAACCTGCGGGCTTGCGTCATTCATAGCGGCGAAGGGAGGGAAAGCGTCTTAACGACGAGGTTAAAGACGCGCGACATGGAGCTCTCCCTACCTCTCGTCGTCGACGAGGAGGTCGACGCTTTCGTCGAACGCGTCGGGCGCGAGCGCTTCAAGGGTCGAGGGAAGGATGACTCTGCGGAGAGAAGAACAATCCGCGAAAGCGTCTTCTTCGATCGTTTTAATTCCCTTTCCCAATCGCAACTCTTCGAGTCCGGAACATTTTTGGAAGGCCCACCTGCCTACGACTTCGACTGAATCCGGAATAGCGACGGTCTTGAGCGATCTACACTTACGGAAGGCGCTTTTTTCGATCTTTTTGATCCCTCTTCCTAACCGCAATTCTTTGAGCCCGTCGCACCCGCCGAAGGCTGCCTTGCCGACGACTTCGACTGAATCCGGAATAGCGACGGTCTTGAGCGATCTACACTTACGGAAGGCGCTTTTTTCGATCTTTTTGATCCCTCTTCCTAACCGCAGTTTTTTGAGCCCGTCGCACCCGGCGAAGGCTTCCTCGCCGACGACTTCTACCGAATCCGGAATAGCGACGCGCTTAAGCGAGTTACATCCCCAGAAGGCGTCTTTTTCGATCTTTTTAATCCCCGCTCCCAGGTGAAGCTCTTGGAGTCTGCGGCACCCGGCGAAGGCGAACTCGCCGACGACTTCGACTGAATCGGGAATAGCGACGGTCTTGAGCGAGCTACATCCCCAGAAGGCGTCTTTTTCGATCTTTTTAATCCTCGCTCCCAACTGAAGTTCTTCGAGTTCGGAGCAAAGCTCGAAGGCGCACTCGCCGACGGATTCGACTGAATCGGGAACCGCGACGCGCTTAAGCGAGCTACATGCCCAGAAGGCGTATTTTTCGATTCTTTTAATCCCCGCTCCCAACTGAAGTTCTTCGAGTTCGTCGCATTTGGAGAAGGCCCACTCGCCGACGGATTCAACCGTAACGGGAATTTCGACGCTCTTGAGCGAGCTACATCCCCAGAAGGCGTCTTTTTCGATCTTTTTAATCCCCGCTCCCAACTGAAGTTCTTCGAGGTCGGAACAGTCGTCGAAGGCTTCCTCGCCGACGACTTCGACTGAATCGGGAACCGCGACGCGCTTAAGCGATTTGCACCCACTAAAGGCGATTTTTTCGATTCTTTTAATCCCCGCTCCCAGATGAAGCTCTTCGAGTTCGGAGCAGCCGTAGAAGGAGGCCTCGCCGACGACTTCGACAGAACCTGGAATGACGACGGACTGGAGTGAAACGCACTTAGCGAAAGCTCCATTTTCGATTGTCTTAATCCCCGTTCCCAACCGTAACTCTTGGAGCCCGTGGCATAACGCGAAGGCTGCCTCGCCGACGACTTCGACTGAATCGGGAATGACGACGGTCTTGAGCGAACTACACAATTGGAAAGCGTCTTTTTCGATCTTTTTGATCCCTCTTCCTAACCGCAATTCGTTGAGCCCGTCGCACCAGCCGAAGGCTCTTTCACCGACGACTTCGACTGAATCGGGAATGACGACCGACTCGAGCGAATGACGTTCCGAGAACGCCTCCTTACCGATCTCGACGACCGGGACTCCGTCAAGACGACTCGGAATCTCCATCGCGCCCTCGATTTTTTCGTCGCACCCGATAATGCGCGCGCCCCTCTCCGTGATTTCCCACCTTAGATATTTCAATACGTCTTGCATGATTAGGTCTCCTTTCAATGCAAT
>SFIW01000014.1 GCA_004556055.1 Planctomycetaceae bacterium | reverse complement strand
TGTCGAGAACTCCTAGGGCTCCAACTTTCTCCGTTCCGACGTAAAGGTCGACGGCGTAGTCCGCCTTCTGCCATGGGGTTACGTCTTCTTTCGTGGCGGCGAAAGCGAAGGTGGAACCGTTTTGAAGGAGCGCTTTTCCGACGTCTTCGATCGCGGCCTTGATCTCAAGGTAGTGATCGTCGAGGGAGACTCCCGACTGAATGAAGCTCAATCCGGCGAGTCGACGTCGTTCGTCGCACTTCTCCGCGCTGTCGACAGGCTTGCGCTGATCGTCGACGGCGCCCTTGAGGAGGTAGACGTGTCCCAACTCGAAGACGCGGAAAGAATCGCGGAAAGGTCGATTCTTCTGAACGAGAGCGAGGAGGTTGGGCATAAGGGTCGTGCGCAGGCGCGCTTCGTACGGAGCGACCGGGTTGAGAAGCTCGAGGGTCGCGCCGGGGTCAAATCCGAGCTTGTTTGTCCATTGATCGTTCGTCCAGCCGTAGTTGTGGACTTCGAGGAATCCGTAACCGGCGGCGAGAATACGTCTTGCGCGATGTTCGAGTCGAATATACTCGTCGACGTGGAGCGGACGGATCGGGGAGGTGGGAAGAACCGGCTTGATATTGTCGAAGCCGAAGATACGCGTCACTTCTTCGACGATATCCTCTTCGATCGAAATATCTTTTTCGCTTCGGAAGGAGGGAACGCCGACGCGGAGAGTTCCGTCTTCGAGGAATTCCGCTTCAAACTGAATCGAACGAAGGATTTCGAGCGTTTTTTCTTGAGGGAAGTCGACGCCTACGAGCTTGTTCATTCTTCCAGGGGGAAGTTCGATATAGCGCGTTTTATCGTGAAGATCCCCGGCGAGGGAGTAACGCGTTTCGACTTTATAGTCGACGCCGGACTCTTCGACGAGTTTGAGGATGCGTTCGGTTCCGACCTTGCAGTTTGCGGGGGGTTGCGTCTTTTCGTAGCGCTGAGACGCGTCGGTTCGGAGGTCTAGCCTCTGGGAGGTGCGGCGGATACGGGCGGCGCGGAAGTTTGCAGATTCGAGCATGACGCGCGTCGAGGCGTCGGTGATTTCCGTTTCGAGTCCGCCCATGATCCCAGCGATGGCGACGGGTTTGTCGCCGTCGCAGATCATCATGTCCTCGGGTTTCATTTTTCGTTCGACGCCGTCGAGAGTCTGGAAGACGCCCTCTTTTCCCATCGGCGCGACGCGGATATTGGAGACTTTGTCGGCGTCGAAGGCGTGGGACGGCTGACCGAGCTCGAGGGAGACGTAGTTGGTGAGGTCGACGAGAAGGTCGTATGTGCGCTGCCCAAGAGCGTGGAGACGACGCTGCATTTTGATCGGAGAGGGGACGCGCGTGGAACCCGCTTTGATGCTGAAGACAATTCCGGAGTAACAGAGGCAGTTTTCATCTTCGATAGCGACGGGGAACGCGGGTAGCGAGTCGTACTGATCGACGCTATGTCGAGGAAGAGGCTTTAGTTCGCGGTGGAAGATCGCGGCGAGTTCGCGCGCGAAGCCGTAATGTCCCCAGAGGTCGGGACGATGCGTAAGACTCTTATTGTCGATTTCGACGAGCGTGTCGGTCTTGGGGACGAAATCGGAGAAGGGGGCTCCGACGGGAGTGGAGTCGGGACATTCGAAGAGGATTTCGTGCCAAGTCGACATGCCCAGTTCTGCGGCGCTACAAAGGATACCCTCGCTTTTATAGCCGTAGACGTCCGATTCTTCAATTTTCTTTTCGCCTAGGGAGACGCCCGCAGGAGCGAAAGGCGCCTTGAGTCCGACGCGCGCGTTCGGAGCGCCGCAGACGGTTTGGTAGGTCTTTTCGCCGCAGGAGACGACGCAGAGGTTTCGCGTCTTTCCTTCGGGGGTCTGGAAAGGCGTAGCGGAGACGATTTGTCCGACGAGGACGCCGTCTACGAAACGCGTGACGGTCGAGATCCCCTCGACTTCCGCCGTCGCCATAGTGAGACGGTCGGCGACGACCTTCGGATCGAGGTCGGAGATATCGACGAAGTCGGAGATCCAATCCAGGGAAATAAACATGAGACGCCTCTCAAGGTAATGAGGAAGTGGGACGACGCGTTTGCGTCGCGAGAATAACATTCAAAAAAAGGGCGCGGGATCAATGGAAGACCCCGCGCCGTGCGGATCACTGCGCGTCGTCCTGGAGCAACCAGACGAGCAAACCTTTTTGAGCGTGCATTCTGTTAGACGCTTCTTCGACGATGCGGCTCTGTTTTGAGTCGATGACCTCGTCGGTGACTTCGAGTCCGCGTCGCGCGGGCAAGCAGTGCATGAAAATGGCGTCTTCACGCGCGGCTTTCATGAGGTCGGCGTTGACTTGATACTGCGAGAAGGCCTTGACGCGTTCTTCGTTTTCGCTTTCCTGTCCCATGCTGACCCAGACGTCGGTACAGACGACGTTGCAGTCGCGAACCGCGGCCTTGGGGTCGGAGACGAAGGAGAGGGAGAAGCCGGGCTGACGGCGCACGGTCAGGGCGTCGATCTCTTCTTTGGAGAAGGCGTAACCTTCGGGAGAAGAGACGACGAAGGGGACGCCGAGCATCGCGGCGGCTTCGATAAAGCTCGCGGCGACGTTGTTGGAGTCTCCGACCCATGCGATCTTCACGTCGTCGAAAGAGCCGAATTCTTCTTTGATCGTGAGCATGTCGGCGAGCGCCTGACAGGGATGCGATTTGTCGGTGAGGGCGTTGATAACGGGAACGGAAGAGTATGACGCGAACTCTTCGACCGTTTTGTGGCTCTTGGCGCGGAAGGCGATGCAGTCGACCATTGAGCTGAGGACGTGGGAGACGTCTTTGATCGATTCGCGCTTTCCGAGACCGATGTGCTGTTCTTCGAGGAGCATGGAACCGCCGCCTAGATGGGTCATACCCGCCTCAAAACTGACGCGCGTGCGCAACGACATCTTCTCGAAGATCAGGCCAAGAACCTTGCCTTCGAGGAGTTTCGGACGACTTCCCGCTTTGAAATCGGCCTTAATCTTTTCAGCGGTTTCGAGAATCGTTTTGAGTTCTTCCGCCGTAAGATCGGAGAGTGTGAGAATGTGTCGCAGAGGCTTCATGTCAGGCTCCCTTTCGTAAAGCCGCCTCGATGACGTCGAGACCTTCGTCAAGGACGTCGAAGGGCGTGTTGACTGCGGGCAAGAGTCGAATGACTTTGCCGTGAGTGCAGTTAATAAGAACTTTGTTTTCCATACAACGCTGGACGAAACACGTTCCGTCGATTTTGAGTTCGCAACCGATCATGGCGCCGACACCGCGAACATCGGCGACGATATCCAGCTCGTCCTTCCACTGGTTCATGCGCGCCTTGATGTGTTCGCCCATTTTTTTGGCCAGATCAAGATAGCCGTATTCTTCCACCATCTTGATCGTTGCGATACCGGCGCTAGCCGCGACAGGGTTGCCGCCGAAGGTCGAAGCGTGCATCCCCTTGCGCAGGCTTGGCGCCAGTTCTTGTTTGCAAAGCATCGCGCCGGCGGCGACCCCGCTGCAAATCGTCTTCGCCAGGGTCATAATATCGGGCGTGACGCCGAAATACTGATACGCGAACCACTCGCCCGTTCGTCCGCATCCGGTCTGAACTTCGTCGAAGACGAGAAGGAGCCCGCGCTCGTCGCAAAGGGCGCGCAGTCCTTCCAAGAATCCCTTCGGAGGCATGTTGACGCCCCCTTCCCCCTGGATCGGTTCGAGCATAATGGCGGCAGTTTCGTCGTCGATCGCGTTCTTAACCGCTTCGAGATCGCCGAAGGGACAGTAGACGAAGCCCGGAAGGAGGGGCTCCAATCCCTGGTGATACTTCTCCTGAGCCGTCGCGGTAACCGTCGCCATCGAACGCCCGTGGAAGGAGTTCAAGAAGGTGATGATCTTATACTTTCCCTTCGCGGAATGGAGACGCGTGAGTTTGATCGCGGCTTCGTTCGCTTCCGCGCCGGAGTTGCAGAAGAAGGCCTTTCCGCCGAAGCTTCGTTCGGAGAGCATCTGGGCCCAAACGCCCTGTTCTTCCATATACCAGCTGTTGGGGACGTGCAGGAGTCGTTCAACCTGATGTTCAAGGGCTTCGACGACCGGTTTGGGGCTATGTCCGAAGAGGTTGCACCCCCAGCCGGGGAAGAAGTCGATATAACGGTTCCCTTCCGCGTCGAAGATGAAGGGGCCTTCGCCGTGCGTGAGCGCGACGGGGTAACGCGTGTAGTTGGGAATGACGTATTTATCGAAGAGTTCAATAATTTCCTGCGAACTTCTGGACATAGTATGCAGCCTTGAATATAAAAAGGTCGTAAATGACGAGTATTATTTTCTTGGAAAGGAGAGGGTCGGAGAAAGATTACGAGCGACGTTCGTTGACGATTTCCGTCCCGACTCCTTGGCTCGTGAAGATTTCGAGCAGGATCGCGTGGCGGAGTCTTCCGTTGATGATGTGGATCTTTTCGACGCCGCGTTCAATCGTTTTGAGGCACGATTGAATTTTGGGTATCATACCGCCGACGATAGCGCCTGAGGCGAGCAATTTTCGAGCTTCGTCCGCAGTAAGAGAATCGATCATGGAGTTGGGATCGTTCGGATCGGTGCGCACGCCGTTGACTTCGCTAACGAAGACGAGTTTGTGAGCGCGAAGCTGCTTGGCGACTTCGGTTGCGGCGACGTCGGCGTTGACGTTCAGGCCCTGATTTTCCGTACCTTCGAGGACGGTGTAGGAGGGAATGACGGGAATGATCCCTTGATCGCAATATTCTTCGATCTTTTTGACGTCGACGCGCGTGACTTCTCCGACCCATCCGAGGTCGACGTTTTCACCGGCGTCGTCTTTGATCGTCGCTTTTTTGCCATAAAGGACGTTCGAACCGAAGGGTTCGGAGAGCGCGACGGCGTTTCCGCCGTAGAATTGGATTTGATCGACGAGAGAGCCGGAGATTTGACGAGCAAGAACCTCGCGCACGACGCCGAGCGTGGCGTCGTCGGTATAGCGACGTCCTTGGACGAAGGTCGGCTGGATACCGGCTTTCGTCATCGCTTCGCTAATGGCGGCGCCGCCTCCATGGACAACGACGGGCTTCATCCCGACGGTTTCCATGAAGACCAGGTCGATAATGAGGTGCATCATGGCGACTTCGTCTTCCATGAGACTGCCGCCGAGTTTGATCACCGTGATCTTCCCGCGGTGCTCGCGAATCCATTTCATGGCTTCGATCAGGACGTCAGCCTTTTCGCTTGCGTCTTTATTTTCTAACATTCGTCGAGCTCCTTTTAGAACCGGCGGCTCGAGGCGCGTCGGCCAAAATAAAAGTAATGAAGATGATAAGTGAGGAAGGGTAAGGATATTTTGCGGAAATGAAATAGTATCGACTTATAAAATGAACAAGGTTTTGCGAAATTCGCCGGAAGACGAGAGTTGCGCAAAACCTAGAATAAAAGCCGTGGCTTCAAGCACGATGGCCGCTTACAGGAAGTTCTCAGTCTCCAACGTAGGGCATGAGGGCCATGAAGCGGGCGCGCTTGATCGCGGCAGAAACGGCATGCTGGCTAACAGAGGAGCAACCGGTCTTGCGGCGACCAATGATCTTGCCCTGACGGCTGGTGAGTTTTTTGAGCAGTTCGACGTCTTTGAAATCGACAAAAACGGGACGCATGCGTTCGCCGTTCGGGCACAGCGGATCACGTTTCTTGCTGTGAACCTTGGCCTTGGAACGTTTGCGATTGATACGATTCTTCTTGTTAAATGCCGGAGCTTTGGACATAGGATATACTCGTATTCCTAGTAACTGGGCCGCGTCGTCGACGCGACTAATGATATTTTAATAGTGTGTAAAATTGCCGACCGGACTCCCGGCTTCGGCCTTTTGGCGCTCTATTTCCCGCGTTGTTGAGCTCGAAAGGATCACATTTTCGATTACGCTCAGGCGGCGGCGTTTCGGGGGAAATCTACCGGCGTCGAATATATAAGCCGAATTATACAACTATCCACGCCCCTGTCGAGGCCTTGCGATAAGAAATTTTTCTTTTTTTCGCCTCTTTCCTTATCAAGCGAAATAACCGTTAAAACCGGCTATTCCGGCGTTTAGCGCGTCTTGGGCTTTAGGATAGCGCGCGCCCATTCTCGTAATTCCCTTTCGATGACTTCCACATCGGCGTCTTCGCGCGACGGAAGGCTTGAAAGCGCCCGCGCTTCTCGTTGGAGTTCGTCGACGATTCGATCGGAGACTAGGCGTAGCGTTTCCATTTCCCTCTCGGCAAGTTCGCGACGTTTGTTCGCGAAGAACCAGACGACTCCTAACACGGATTCCTCGGAGACTAGCGGCGCGCAGAACGCGCACGGAAAAGTCTCCGGAACGCGCCATTCTTCCGCGAGGTAATCGTCGTTGACCGCGACGGCGCTCCCCATGAGCGCTTCGAGTTCGCCGCGAGCCCCTCGCAACGGTCGAGCCGGCGCAAGATAACGATCTTCGGGCAACCCCCAGACGGCGCGTGTTTTGAGTTCGTGCGTTTTCTCGTCGAGCAAATAGATACCCGCGGCGTCAAAGGCTCCTAACGCTCCCGCGCCGGTGCGCAGGACTTCGCGCAAACGCGCCGCGATCGAATCTTGCGCGGCCTCTTCCGGACAAAGACGCGCCTCTTTCGCGCCGAGCTGTCCTTCGCGTCGCGCCAACTCTCCGCGCCACAGCGCGTTTTCTTCGATGAGTTCGGCGAGTCCCTTCGCCAGCGCGACCGCGTCCTTCCAGTCGAGCTTCGGGGGTCTCTTTGGATCCCTTGCAAGGCGCAGCGCGCCATAGGAACGCCCGGAACAGAGCCCCAAGTCGACGATTTCCGCTTTCTTAAAAGGATTCGCGTCTCTGTGCGTTTCGGCGGCGTCTTCGACTTCGCGCTTCGCTCGAGCGAGAGCTTCCCCTGGCGGAAGGAAAGTCAGATCGTACCCCGCGACGTCGCGAAAAGTATGCAACGCCTCAAATAAAGAGGCTGCGGCGGGAGCGTCCTTCCGATCAAAGAGGTCTCTTGGCATGGGAAAGTCGCGAATCGTCATATCGTCGTACTGGTTGGAAAGCATGTGGAGAAAATCCAAACGAATATCCATAGCGTCGCGAAGCGTCCCTGCGTCGCGAAGCGTTGACACACGAGCGCGTCTTCCAAACTGACGCGCGTCGAGCCTCGAATCCCGAGGCTTGGAGAAGAATCGGCGGATCAAGGCGTCCGAAGGAAGAAAAAGCGATCAAAAACGGGTTTTTCCGGTTGAATGGTTTGCGCGTATAAGAGGGTTTGACGGAAAATGAAGGAAGATTGGGCGCGAGTTTGAAATCAACAACCGATAGAATCGATTAAACCGCCTAAATCGTCTAAAGCCGAGAAATTTTAAGAAAAAAATTAGGGGCGATAGTTCCAAATTATAGCGCTGGGGATTATGATAAAGAGGATAATTAAGAAACTTTCCGAAGTGCGGCGAGAGAGAGCGGCCCTTCGGATAATTGAACCGTAACGTCAGAGCGCGCGTACGCGGTCTGCGGCGTCGTAGCCAACTCGAAGGGGTTTCTCGTATGAAGCGACTTTTCATTCAGACGGCAGTCATTCTCATTATGGGCGCGATCGCGTCGTTGAGCGCGTTTGCACAGGGCGTCGCGCCGTCGCGCCTGATACC
This sequence comes from Planctomycetaceae bacterium, assembly GCA_004556055.1. Classification (GTDB taxonomy): domain Bacteria; phylum Planctomycetota; class Planctomycetia; order Pirellulales; family Thermoguttaceae; genus RUG369. The sequence continues at coordinate 40,543 of SFIW01000014.1, read as the reverse complement.
GGAAAAGGACGCGAACGCCGCGGGCTTGACGCGCGCGTGGTATGCGCAGGCGACTTTGGATCGTAATATTGAGGAAGTCTCGAGCGCGACGATGCAGGACGGTCTCCTTTTAGTGACGACGACGGACGGCAATTTGCAGGCTTTCGACGCAGAGACGGGCAATACGCTCTGGGTCGTGAGCGTTGGGGACGAGTACCTTCTTCCTCCTGCGGCGAATAGTCAAGTCGTCGCGGCGGTCTGCGGAACGACGCTGACGATTTACGAACGTTCTTCGGGCAAGGTTCTGGATCGATCCGAACTCCCTGGTCAGCCTTCGTCGGGCCCTTCGCTGAGCGATCGCAACTGTTTCATCCCGGTCTTCTCACGCAAGATCCTCTCTTATCCGATCGAGAAGGACAAGAACGAGCTCTTGACGCAGGATAAGACGGTCGAGTCGATGAAGGCGCTGATCGAAGACAATAAGACGGCAGGATCGGAGCTTTTGGCTAAGTTTGATGAAACGACTCGCAAGTCGGAAGAACGTTACATTATCAAGCCGTTGAACGAAATGCAGCCTTTCCAGACCGCGACGTTCGGAATAGCGTTCATGGCTCCGGTGATCGGCACTCAGACGTATCCTCAAGACGTTTTGGGGTGGACGACGGACGAAGGCGCGCTTCTTTTGAGCAATTATCAGCGCAACGAGGGGGACACGCCCTTCAAGCTGTTGTATAAATTGACGGCGCGTTCGAACTTCTCCTTCATCGACGAACGTCGTCTTGGCAACAAAGCGCAGGTTCCGAGTTCCGACCTTGCGTCGACTCCATTCTTTGTTCCGGAAGACAAAAGCGAGCAGAATATGCGCGTCGAGGCGGATCGTCGTCGCGGCGGCATGTATATCATCGGTTCTCGTTCCGGTCATGTCTACGCGTTGAACGACGTCGTCGGCCAGTTGCGCTGGACGTATTTGACGGACACGCCGGTGAACGAGCGGATTTCCGCGTTCGGCGACTTCGCGTTCATTCCGACTTATAACGGCGATTACTTCGCCGTGGCGCTTCGCGACGGTAAAGAGGTCTGGAAGGCGACGGGGGTTAAGAGAACGGTCGCGTCATCCGCGTCGTGCCTCTATGTGATCGATAGTCTCGATCGCCTGGCCGTAATCGATCGTTCCTCGGGGCGCCGCGTGGCGACGCTCGACGTGAACGAACCGAAATTCCAAGTCTTCAACGAATGGAACGATCGCGTCTATCTCGTGACCGCCGACGGACTCGTTCAATGTCTCCGCGAGATTCGTCAGGAAACGCCCGTCGTTCACCGTGAATCGTGTCAACAGGTGCACGATCGTCTCTTAGCAGAACTCAACAAGACGGATCCGAAAGCGCAGAGCGACGCGTCTAAACCGAAGACGAACGCCCCTGCGGCTCCTGCCGCGCGTCCTGCTCCCGGCGCTCCTGGCGCTCCTGACGCGGCTGCCTCCGGCGGAGCTCCTGCGGACGAGGATCCCTTTGGCGCGGACGCCGAAGAAGATCCGTTCGGAGCCTCTGCGGATGACGCCGACGCCTCTTCCTCTGACGTCGAAGAAGATCCGTTCGGAGCCCCTGCGGATGACGCCGACGCCGACGCCGCTTCTTCGGACGCCGACGATCCCTTCGCCGGTTCCGAGGACGAAGAAGATCCTTTCCTATAATATAGTCCTTTTAGGAAATGGCGCGGAGCCTTGTCGCTTCGCGCCTTCTTTTATTTCTTGGACGGAATCAATCGCGCGTTATTACGACGCAGAAATTCGCTCAAAGTCGAGTTGGCGACGTCGAAAAAGCAGCTTAAAGGAAGAAAGGGTTTGGATCGCGAAAGGGGGATTGAATTCTCCTTGTTGAATGATCGAGAGAGAATGAGACAGGTTCCTCGCTTGCCAAGAGAGTTATGGGGGTGTTCCTTTAACTTTGAAGGAAATGGTAGGAAGCTAGATTCAATGTCGAAAAAGAATGGTCGTTGTTAAGCAACCTTTTCGGCTGTAATTCTTCAGCCTAAGGGAAATCGGAGGTACTCGCTTGAGGTATAAACGTTTCGCAGAATCGATCCTGAGCGGTTTTGCCGATCCTGGTAGAAAATAGAGCTGGGTCAAGATGATCGTATCAATGAACCGATCCAAATGCGTCTTTATAATCAGAAAATATAGTAGCCTACGATTCTCTTTATGAAGGGCGCGTCGGCCATAAAAAAAAACGCCGCTGTATTGCAGGGCGTTCTTTTATGCCAATTTATCCCTTCGGCTGGGCCAACGTACGCTCCAGCGTCTTCACCGCGTCGGAGACGACGATATATGAGGCGTTTCCACCCGCGACGCTTTCATGATCCTTGAGCCACCCGTCGACCTTTCTCTGGGCGGCGAGAACCGCAGTGTGGCGCCGTCCGCCAAAGTAGTCGCCGATTTCGGCAAGCGCTGCGCGGGTATGTTTCCGCGCCAACCACATCGCGATGGCGCGCGGATCGGCGTATTTCTTCGCGCGCGACGGCGACTTCAGCGAGTTGGGCTCCAGCTCGAAGACCTCTTGTACGGCGCGTTCCACGTCGTTGAGGCGAATGTTGCGGTACGCGACGGTCGCTAGATCCGCCAGCGCGTTCTGCGCGAAGTCGAGCGTGATCGGTTCGCCCGTCGCGAGATGCATAGCGTAGAGACGGTTGAGCGCGCCGGAGATTTCGCGCGCATGCGTCGCAAAGCGCGAGACCACGTAACGGCAGACTTCGTCGGGAACGATCAGCTTGCGTTCGATCGCCATTTGGCGAAGAATCGAGGCGAGCGTTTCTCTTTCCGGCGCTCCAATCTCCGCGTAAAGACCAGACTGCACGCGCGTCACGAGTTCTTCGCGAAGATCTGGCAAATCGACAAGCGGGCGATTCCCCGTCAAGACGACTTGGACGTTATTGCGCTTAAGGAAGTCGAGAACGTACGCCAACTCCGTTTGCGTCGACTTCTTACCCTCAAGAAAATGAAGGTCGTCCAATGCAAACAATGAAATATTCCGGAATCTATCCCGGAAGGGCGCCCCCCCGTGAAGGCTTTGAATAAACGCGGTCGTGAACTGCTCCGCCGTCATATAAAGGGGCGGTTTCGTCGCAAAGGCGGGATTCCTCGAATAGGCGTCGCACAAGCCCTCCAATAGATGGGTTTTTCCGACGCTTGTGGGTCCGCTGACATAGAGAGGGCTCATGAAATTCGGTTGTTCGGCGATGATCTCGACGATCTTATGCGCCGTGCTGTTCGAAGGTCCGACGACAAAGGTCGACAAGGTCGCAAAGCGTCGTCCTTGAACGTCTCCCGTCGTTTTGATTCGCGGGCCCGTCTCTCGAGGAGCCTGAACGAAGTTGTATCCCTTCGCGTCGCGCGCAACGCCGGATTCTGTGAAGAGATCCTGTTGCACGGGTCGCTTCACAGAGCCTTTAGGACGTCCTCTTTTTGCGGGAACTTTCGGAGCGTTAAGAGGGGATTGGAAACGCGGAGCTTCCCCGAAATCACCGACGGCGCCAAGCGCTAACTCCTCTTGGGAAAGTTCCTCGCCATTGACGCGCTTATTCTCAGCGGCAAGAAGGGATCGACTATAGGCGTCGACGAAGGACGTCGGCGCGGGGAGTGGTTGCGCGGTTGGAGGCTGGGGCTGGAACGACGCGGAGCGGGATTGAGGGCCGTCGGGATTCTTCCGGGGCCTCCCTCGACGTCTGGGCGCGTTGGGGGGATATATCGCGTTCGGATCGCCTACCGCGTAAGGTGCGCCAGGGGACGCGGACTCGGCACGCGGAACAACTTCGTTGGGGAAGGTCTCGTTCATCGCGGGGGCCAGGACGCTAGCCGCGTAATTTCCTTCAAAGGGCGCCGGTTGGGGTGGAAAGTTCTGAGCGGGGATGGGCGTCGCGGTTTCAGGCTCCGGGTTCTTTCGCGGCCTTCCGCGGCGCCTCTTGGGCTCCTGGGGAAGAGGCGCGGTTTGCGCGGACGCGGAATAGTAGTTCAATGGCGTCGCGAGCGGTTCTTCCGGGCGCTGATAATTGACGGGATACCCCGCAGGTTGCGATTGCGTTGGGAGATATTGGGTCGCGCTCTGCTGGGGGGGAAAGAAAGAGCGTTGATCCTGCTGAGGAGAATAGATCGTCCCCTGAGTATGATCTTGATATACAGGACGGGATTGAGGCGCGCTCGGAGGCGCCTGTTCGTACTGGAAAAGAACGGGTTTCGCGACGCCGGCAACGGAGGCGAGCAACTCTTCGACGATACGCGAATAGGTGACCCTAAGCCAGTCCGCAAAGACTTCGTTCGCGGCGGTAACGACAAGAGCGTCGTCGCGCAGCTCGAAGCGCGCGTTGGGACCGAACCATGCGTCGTAACGCTGGTCGCCAATGCGCGCGCGTAGAGCTTGCTGAAGCATGGATTCTATCTGAGCGTTACGCGTTTGAAGCATCCGAAACTGATCCAAGGGGGTAGGGGAGGAATTTGTCGACAACGCTGGCTTTTTTAATAAAAAGGAACGTTTCGACTTTGCTTTTGAGGGGGATTTTGGGGCTTAATTTGTTTTTAACGAATTACAAGTCGTTGTTATATATCTGTTTATTAAAAGTGGAGACCGACTTCAGTCATTTTAATTGAAGTCGGCTCCTTGTCAAATTTTTAGCGTCTTCTTTTTGCCATTTGTCCGATTACCGATTGATACAATCGTTATTACGCTTGCGTCAAGGGGGATATTTCGCAAAAGTCGAAATATGTTTCTCAAGAGAACCGCTTACATAGGCAACGCGTTGGGACATATGTAAAACGCTTTTGGCGCGGCGAGTTGAGCGGCGGCTTTCGCAGCCTTTTCAAGGGGTTTTTCTTGAGCGGAGACGCCGAGTCCGAGGGCCTGAAGGAACGTCTCCTTTTCGCCGTACAGAACGATCTGAGCGTTTTCTTTGTCGAGCCCGGCTTTTTCGAGCGCGGAGTCGATCGCTTCGTCAAGATATCCAATCTTGTCGACCAGCTTGGCGTCGAGCGCCTGTTGGGCGGTGTAAATTCGCCCGTCGGCGACTATGCGAAGTTCTTCTCGTCGTTCGGCGAGCGTCCGCTCCTTCTGCGCTTGGTCTTCCACGTCGTCTGCACGATACCATGGCCGACCTTCGACGACGACGTCGATGAATCCCTCATAGGCTTCGTCGACGAGCGCTTGCCAGGTCTGCATCTCTTCTTCCGTCGGCTCTTTCATGGCGCTTCCCATACCCTTCATGGCGCCGCTTGTGACGGCGTTTGAGCGCACGCCAAGCTTCTGACATAGCTCCGCGGCGTTTACTAAGGGGCAGATGACTCCGATTGATCCGGTCCACGTCGCGGGCTCGGCGAAGATTTCGTCCGAGGCCGCAGAGATGTAATATCCTCCGCTCGCGGCCAAATCGCCCATACTGACGACGATCGGAATATCGCGTTTCTCCTTAAGTTGACGAATCATTCGATGGTAGTAGGCGCTCCCCGCGACGGTTCCGCCAGGCGAGTTGACGCGCAAGACGATCGCTTTGACCGATTCGTCCTCTTCCGCCTCTTTGAGGGCGACTGTCCAGAACGCGGAGGCGTCCGCCGCATCCGATTCTACCAGACCTTCAAAGGGGATGACGGCGACTTTCGCTTCTGCGTTTTCGTTTCCGTCAATGACAGTAGCGGCAATATCGGCGTTAAGGGTACCCGAAGTTGAGCCTGTCTCTATTTGGTCGAACCCGCTGAGTCCGCACGCTAGAGCAATAATAAGCGCCACAGGGAGGAAGAGGATCATTCCCCCCAGAAGTCCGATACCTACGACGGTTAAAAGAAGGTCTTTGAGCATAACCTGCCAAAAGGGCGTCGGTTGGCATGGACACGCGTTTTGACGGTATGAGGGACGCGACTCATACAGGGGCGCGCCGGAATTTTCATTAACGTGATCTTGCGGATTCATAACGTTCTGTCCTCGAAAGAATCGACCCTTGAAACAACGTGAAGAGATAGGGGATCGAACTCCCCTCTGTAAGAGACATTATAAAGTTTAACGACTTTTTTGAAAATACCGGAGTCGAGAGAAGACGAAAGACGCGCTTTTGTCGACTCTAATTTTCTTCCTCGTTTGTTCGCCCATTTAACAAAAGCGCGGCTCTCCGAGAGGAAACGCGCTTGCTATGATTTTCACGAATAATCGTCGTTAGACGGCGGGAATTTCAAATCCTTCGCGCTGTTTACGCGCCATAAAGGACGCGGCCTGTTCGTCGCCGACGATCGTTTCCTTCACGGGATCCCATTCGATTTTACGGTTGAGTCTTGCAGAGATAGAGCAGAGGTGGCAGGCATGCATCGCTTGGACGTGCGACCAGATATCGGAGACGGGCTTACCTCCTTCGCGAATGCAGCGGATGAAGTTATGTTTGTGTCCTTCCCACGGCTTGCCGTTGTAGAGAGCGACGTAATCTTCCTCTTTGAACTCGTCCGCGACGCCCTGTTCGACGATCTTGCCCGTGATTCTTTCGCGGTTGACGTAAAAACGTCCCTTCGTGCCTTCGAAGAGGATTCCCAATCCGTCGGGGGAAGAGCTCACGACGCGCATTTCCGCACCGTTTGAAAGCTGGAATCCGATATCGAATTTATGGCTCGTGTTGTAGCGGTTGTGAACGGTGGGGTATCCGTCCTTGAAGGGTACGGGATGCTGCGCGTTCGTACCGTCGACGCTTACGGGACCGACGCCTTTTTTATCAAGGCCGAGCGCCCAGAGAGCGCAGTCGATATGGTGTGCGCCCCAGTCGGTGAATTTTCCGCCTGCGGTTTCATACCACCATCGGAATTCGTTGTGACATCGCGAGCGGCCGAAGCGCCAGTTGAAGAACGTGTCGCTGAATTTCCCCTTTTCGCGCCAGTTCTGGAGGAAGTCGCCGTCGCCGAGGAAGTCTGTGTACGGAGCCTGCCCGAGGTATGTGTTCCAGTCGAAACCCTTAGGCGGATCCATCTTGGGAATATCCGTGTCTCCGGAAGTTCGGTCGCCGCCGACGTCGCAAACGACTTTCTTCACGTCGCCGATATAACCGCCGCGCACGATGAGGGTCGCAAGGGGGAAGAGCCCGCGCATTGAGCGCTGCATCGTACCCGCCTGGAAGACCTTTCCGTACTTCTCGACGGCCTTGCGGATGATCTTATTTTCTTCGATCGTGAGGGTGACGGGCTTCTCGCAGAAGACGTGCTTTCCTGCCTGCATCGCTTCGACGGCGATCTTGACGTGCCAGTGATCGGGGGTTCCGATAGAGACGACGTCGATATCGTCGCGTTCGAGAATTTTGCGATAGTCTGTGTAAATATCGGGCTGTTTTACTTGTCCGTCTTTCCCTTTGACGCCGATTTTGTAGTTCAACGTTTGGGGAATGGAGAATTCGAGATCGAGATCGCAGAGGGCGACGATATCGCATAGCCCGTTAAACTCGTAGGCGTTCCACCCTCCGCGGTTTCCAACGCCGATGCACCCCATGCGGAGTCTGTCGGAGGGGGCTTGCGCCCAAACGCGCTTTGTCGGACTGAAGGACGAAACGCAGGTCGCCGCCGCCGCTAAGGCTGCGGAAGTCTTTAAGAAGTGTCGACGATCGATAGCCGCCATAATATTTCCTCCGAGAAACGTTGAAAAGCAAGTAGGGAGTAAGAGAGCCGATATAAGAAAACGCTTTTCCGCGTTGCTCTAGAAATCGAGGAGCGGAAAAGCGTTCAAGCGCTATTAAACTTCGGGAATTTCAAACCCTTCGCGTTGTTTTCGGGACATGAAAGCCGCGGCTTGTTCGTCGCCGACGATCGTTTCTTCGACGGGATCCCATTCTATCGCGCGATTGAGACGCGCGGCGATGACGCATAGATGACACGCGTGCATCGACTGAACATGAGACCAAACGTCGGAGACGGGCTTACCCCCTTCGCGAATGCATCGGAGGAAATTCTTCTTGTGCCCTTCGAAAGGAAGTCCGTTGTAGAGTTTTTTATAATCGTCCTCGTTAAACTCGTCGACGATTCCGTCTTCAATGATCTTTCCGGAGATACGCTGACGGTTGACGAAGAATCGTCCTTTTGAGCCTTCAAACAAAATCCCGACGCCGTCTTCCGATTCGCTTACGACGCGCATTTCGAGCCCTGTGGAGAGGGTCATGCCGATATCGAATCCTAAGCAGGTGTTGTATCTGTTGTTGACGGTGGGATATCCGTCGACGAAGGGGACGGGGTGAACCGCCTTAGAACCGTCGACGCGCACGGGTCCGACTCCCTTTTTGTCTAGATCGAGCGCCCAGAGCGCGCAGTCGACGTGGTGGGATCCCCAGTCGGTCAATTTTCCGCCGGAATAGTCGTACCACCATCGGAATTCGTTGTGGCATCGAGAACGTCCGTATCGGAAATTATAAGGGGGATTGTTGAATTTCCCCGTGTCAAGGTACTGATTGAGGAAGTCGCCGTCGCCGAGGAAGTCGGTGTATGGAGCGGGCCCGAGGTATTCGTTCCAGTCGAAATTTGCGGGGGGCTCCATGACGGGAATGTCCGAGTCTCCGGAGGTTCTCGATTCTCCGAGGTCGCAAACGACGCGCTGTATGTCGCCGATGTATCCGCCGCGAACGATGAGTGCGGCGAGGCAGAACTGGGCGCGCATGGAGCGCTGTTTTGTACCCGCCTGGAAGACCTTTCCGTACTTCTCAACGGCCTTGCGAATGATTTTATTCTCTTCGATCGTGAGAGTGACGGGCTTTTCGCAGAAGACGTGTTTCCCGGCTTGCATCGCCTCGACGGCCATTTTGACGTGCCAGTGATCGGGGGTGGAAATGCAAACGGCGTCGATATCGTCGCGATCGAGGATTTCGCGATAGTCTTTGTAGACGTCGGGACGTTTCACTTCGCCGTCTTGTCCTTTGACGCCAATTTTGTATTTCAAGACTTGGGGGATGGCGTAATCGAGATCGAGGTCGCATACGGCGACGACGTCGCTAATATTGTTGAATTCGTACGCGTTCCAAGCGCCGCGATTTCCTACGCCGATACAAGCGACGCGGATTCTGTCGGAGGCCGATTCGTCGGCGACGGAAGGGACGACGCTAGCTGCGGCGCCACCGGCGACGAGAGCGGCGGATTTTATAAAGGAACGTCTGTTCAAGTTGTGCATACATGCTCCTGAGTAGGCGTATTTCTGGCTTAGATTAAGTCAAAGGAGGGACGGAAAATACCGTCAACTATTTTAACAAGAGAAATGTATTTTTTAAACAAAAATTACAAAACTCTTCTTTTCGTATCTTTTATTATTCGGAGTAGGGGAATTTTAACGAAAGGATATTTTAAAAGAATTTTTTCGAGAAAAGAAGGTAGAGGGGTTGAAAATTTTTTCTCGGTCGGTATTGCAGAAGATGTGGAGGCGGTTATAATCTTTCTTTGACGTCTTTAAATATAAGCGGCGAGGCGTTAGTCTTGCCGAGGTTGACTTGTAAGAGGCTGAAATCGCGGGCGTATGATGAGCGCGGCGCGACTTCCCCTCCTGTAAGGTTCGCACGACGTCTTTTTACGCGGTTTTGGCGTCAGCGCAGTATAGGGCGCTGTGACAGCGTCCAATAGAATACAGTATAGGAAGAGTCATGTCTCGAGTTTGTGAAGTTTGCGGTAAAGGTCAAGTTATTGGTAATAAAGTTGAGACGCGCGGTCGCGCTAAGCACTTGAAGGGCGTTGGTACGAAGATTACGGGCATTACCCGTCGTTCCTTCCTACCGAACCTTCAGAACGTTCGCGTCACGCTCCCCAACGGCGCGACGAAGACGATGCGCGTTTGCACCCAATGCCTCCGCTGCGACGCGGTTGTCCGCAAGATCGCTCATAAGCCCTTCGAATTCAAGTCCCTCTCCAAGTGATTTTACATTTGGCAACGAACGCGGCAAATATTAAAGGGTAACCTCCTCTGGAGCGTTCCCCTTTTTTTATGCCCATACCGATTCATTATAAGAAGCAGAGGCCGCAAAGAATACCGCGACCCCTGTTTTATTTTTTTCACGCGACGAGATAGACCGCGTATCCGATTTGTCCCGCGAGCAAACACGCTCCTTCCCAGCGCTCCACCTTCCGTCCCGTGAATGCGAACCACGCGACGAGAATCGCCGACGCCGTCATCACGGGTAAGTCGACGAACGCGCTTTGATTCTGCACGGCGATCCCTTGCGGAAGGAGGGAGAGCGTCCCCCCAAGGATTAGAAGCAGATTGCAGAGATTACTCCCCACGACGTTCCCTATCGCGACGTCGACCTGTCCTCGGAGGGTCGCGATAACGCTGACCGTTAGCTCCGGAAGGGACGTGCCGACCGCGACGAGCGTGAGTCCGATCACCAGCTCGCTCACTCCGATCGCCCTCGCGATCGAGACGGCGCCCCCGACGAACCCCTGCGCGCCCGCGACGAGGAAGACGAGCCCGAAGACAAGCTGACAGAAGGCGACGAGCCAATATTTCGCGTTCTTCTTCTCTTGACTCTCTTCCGCGACGTCGATGTTCTGCGCGTCCGTGTCGTCGCGTCGCGCTTGTCTAATCGCGACGATTTCATAAACGACGAACGCCGCGAGGAGAAGGAACCCGAAGAGCTGCGGAAGGCGGAAACTTCCGTCCTCCTGACGCGCGACGAAGACCGCCGCAAGGGTCGCGAGCGAGAATAAAGCGACGAGAGGAAAGTCCCGCTTGACGAGGGTCGTCGACGTCGACAGAGGTTTGATGAGCGCGCATATTCCGAGGATTAGAAGGACGTTGCATATGTTGCTTCCCACGACGTTTCCTAGCGCGACGTCCGCGCCTGCGGGATCGGAACCGAGCGCCGCCGACAACGAGACCGCCATTTCCGGAGCGCTCGTGCAAAGCGCGACGATCGTCAACCCTACGATCAACGGGGAGATCTTCAACCCCAGCGCGATTTTCGACGCGCCCCTAACGAGCGCTTCGCCCCCCGCGATCAACGCGGCGCCCCCAAGAACGACGGCGAGGCTCGCAAGCCACGGATTCTGTAAGTATTCTTCAAGCATGCTGTTCAATCCTTTAAGTGTTCTTCATAATCTTGAAACGGCGGGTCGCCCTTTCTTTCAATATTCCCTTTAGTATCCGCGCCAGACGCGAAACGTCGAGTAGCCGGTTCAAAAAAAGAGAGTCGCGGCGTCGAAGAAACGTCGCGACTCCTGAACGCGTTAAGGGTTAAGGGTCAGAGCTTAGAAACGTCGACCTTTTCGAGGAGCCCCTTATAGCTATTGACGGTGAACCAGCGTCGGCTCTCTTTTCCGAGGGACTTGACGGCGAGGGTCGTTTGCGCGTCGTTCGGGTCGAGTAACGCGCGGTCGACGACGAGGGTGAAGACGCCGAAGAAGTCCGGGCCGGGCTGTTCGACGCGTCCGACGTTGAACTCAAGGGTCGCCGAACCGTCTTCGGAGGTCCACTTGAGCGTTTCACCGACGCCGACGCTTTGCGACTCAGGGATATCGAAGCGGATCAAATCCTTTCCGTCGACGGAGAGTAGGAACCCGTCGGTCTTGGGCTGACTCCAGTATCCGAGAGCGCCGACAAACTGGAAGGCGACTTTTTCGGCGGAATCGTCGAGCGCGCGTGGAGCGGTCTTCCAGACGAGCTTTGCGCCGTCGAACTGTCGACATGTCGGGTCGAGCGCGTTTGTTTCATAGAGGGTGAACCACGGTTCGAGGTCGTCCATATTCGCTTCGACGTACTCCTGGAATCCCCAGACGACGCCTTGGGGATTGACGCGGCGATAGGCGGCGACGCCCTGAGTTTGTGTCAGAGGCGCGAACGCGTCGCTCTTTACGTAGTCGACGAGGGAGTCGAGAAGCGCGGTCGCTTCCGGGGCGTCTTGCGTGAGATCGAGCGCGTAGGAGAAGAGAACGGGCGAATTCTTAACGCGCGTTTGTCCTAAATAGAGGTAGTAGCTGTCGCGACCTTCGCCGACGAAGAGAGGTTCGTAGGCGGATCCAAGGGGCTTGGCGGCTAGGTCGGGCGCCCCCTGACGAACAAGTCTAAACCAGAGTTCGTCCATGACGTCGGAGACTGGCAGGCCCTTGAAGGCGGGAGATTCTTTGTCAAGCGCCGCGCCGACTTGCGTACCGATCGACCACCAACCGAGCGCGACGTTCGGCGTGGGGCTGGCATGAGTGAGAAGGAAGATTTTTTTGCCCGCGACGAGCGCGTCGGCGAGAAGAGGATCTTCCGGCGACATGACCCACACGGCGCCCTGATCGTCGACGGTCGGATCGATAAGCTGAACGTCGTCGTAGAGGTTCTGGAACGCGTCGAGCCATTCGCGGGAAACGCGGACGCCGTCTAGGTTTTTCTTTTCACGCGCGGGGAAGAACCAGTAATTCCACGAGTTGACGATGGGCGATCCGTCGATAGTCACGACGAGTTCGAGCGCTTCTGGCGCGTTCAAGACGTCGGTTGGGATTTCGACGTCGACGGAACCGACGTTTCCAGCGTAGCCTGCGGGAATTTCGTCAAAGTCGAGAGCGCCTTCCAAAAGGGTTTTCTTTCCGTCGCGCGACACGAATTTCCAGACGAGTTTCCCCGCAGGGATCGCGTCGGCGTCGTAATGGGAGATATTGAAATCGAACTGCGCCTTCGCGCCGGGCGTGAGTATCGGGGCGTCGAGATCCGTTGAGAGAAGAAGGGCGGTGGGCCCGTTAAATCGGTAGAATTCCTCCGGTTGTACGCCGTGAGGTCGCGTGTTCCAGAAGGAATCAAGATAGCCTTGTGCGGCGACGCATGAGCCTTGAGGAATAGAGGCGTCGACGAGCGACCAGAAGATGTATCCGTCGCAGGAGAAGTCGGATCGCGCGCTTTCAATACCGCGCTTTTGGTAGATTCCTTGAAGGACTTCCGAGGCGGCGACGCATTGAGCGCCCCATTTTTCGTTGAGTCCCAGGGCGGCGAGTTTGTCGCGCCACGCCTTCTCGCTGACGGGAGAAACGCGCGCGCCGGTGAATTTGCTCTCAAGACGCGGATCCATCTTGATCGCAAGGTTGAGATACTCATGCGCGACGAATGGAACGGGGTAGTCGGCGTTGGCGTTGGCGCTGGAGTCCCAGGGGAGGTGGGTCGGCTGATTTTTCGCGGTTAGGTTGGAGAAGTCGGAGTTTACGCCCGCGTTATTTTTGAAACCGCCGTCCTGATGGACGACAAGTCGGTCGGGATCATATGTTTTGACCCAGTCGTACATCTGCTGATCGAGAGGCGCGCCGAGGAATCCTTCGTTTCCGTAGCAATATGTCGCGAAGGAAACGTAACGGCGATTTGTGCGGAAGGATTCGTACATTTCGCGCTTCGGATTGAATTCGAAGGCTTCGCAGGGAACGTCGTGATAATAGGGAAGTTCCGGGGCGAGGAGGATTCCCATTTCATCCGCCATTTCGAAGTATTCCGGAAGGGGCGAATGGGTGTGGAAGCGCATGTAGTTGAATCCGGCGCGCTTGTAAAGCTTCATGTGTTCGCGGAAGACGTCGTGATTTCCGAGTTCCATGACGTTGATCTGGTCGTAGTTGTGATCTCCTCCGCCGCGCAGGAAATAGGGATTGCCGTTGAGGTAGAACTGATTTCCGACAACTTTGAATTCGCGGACTCCGAAGCGTTCGGTCCAGGAGTGGACGACGGCGCCGTTTTGGTCGCGCAGAACGACGTCGGCGAGATAGAGGTTCGGCGTTTCAGGGGACCAAAGCTTGCAGTTTTTGATCGGAATGTTGAAACGGAACGGCTTTGCGAGGCCGTTCTGCGAGAGGGTCGTGGCGTTGGACTTGAGTGTCTGACACGCGACGACGGTACCGTCGAGATTCTTGATTTGGACTTCGACCGACGCGAAACCTTTGATCGTGCACTTCGAGGTGTAGTCGACTTTAGGGACGAGCTTGAGCGCCTCGGCGAGTTCTTCGCGGCGCATGGGGGAGAGTTCGTCGTCGTAGAGGGGCTGAGGGAGCCCTTTATTATCGATCGCCTTAACGTAAACGCGGATATCGGCAGAACGGTTGGCGAAGTCTCCGCGCGCCCAAACGTCGTCGACGTAGACGTTGGGAGTCGCTTCAAGTTCGACGTCGCGATAGAAACCGCCGATGCATTCGTTGGCGTGGAAAAGACCGCATCGGGCAGGGGCGTCGTTTCTTACAAGGGCGGTGATTTCGGCGTCTTCACCCGCTTTGAGGAGATCGGTGACGTCAAATTTTCTCGCGCCGCAATGCGTTTCGACGAACGCCGCGCGTTTGCCGTTGACCCAGAATCGCGCCTGAGATAAGACGCCGCCGACCTTGAGCCAAACGCGTTGACCGGCCCAGTCTTCCGGAATCTTCACGGTTTTGCAATAGAACGCGGAGCCGACGTAGCGGTTTCGAATCGTCCAGTCTCCGCAATCCCACGTAGCGTCCCACGGTTCGCTCTTTCCCTGTTCTCCGACTCCCTGCGCCTGCCATATGCCGGGAACTTCGATCGTGCGGGTAATTCTTGGCCGATAGGGGACTCCTAGGAATTCCCAAAGTCCTTCGCCGACGCCGAGCTGGTAGGCGAATGGGTTTTCCGTTGAGAAATCCCATGTTCCCGACAGACTTATGACTTTTGCGTTTTCCGAGCGAACGATCGGATTGACAACGGCGAAATTTTCTCTGGCGCCCCAATCTCGGGCCCAGAGAGCTCCTGCGACGTTTGTCAAAGTCGCCGCTAGGAGAGCGATAGCAAAGAAGCGTTTCATATTCAACCTCAGAAGAGCGGGATCAAAAGTCCTCAGTTAGAGAGGAACCGACGTCGAAGCGAATGAGTCGGCTCGCAATTTTCTCCATTTTAACAAGTTGAAAGATAGAAAACAACATAACTTCAACAAAAAAAAGGATAAGGGGACAATCGTCGCGTATTCAGGCGAATGAGGCGAGTCTAGCGAAGAGTAGGCTGATTTTCAGCGCCAGTCGCGTTATTCTTTCGGTGCGCGATCCGTCTCGTTGGTAATATTCGCGAGGAATTCGGCGACTTCCTGCGAGAGGAGGCCTTGAGGCAATCGCCATTCCCATGCGCGGGCGTTGACTCCGGGGAAGTTGACGCGGGAGGAGTTGGGCAGACCGAGGACGTCTTGTATCGGGAAGACGGCGAGGTACGATTGCGACGAGGCGACGGAGCGTAGCGCGGGGGCGTGGAGTTCGAGGACTGATAGCGGCGCGGGTCGGTCGTATTGCGAGATTCCAAGGAGCGGTCGGTCGGGACGCAAGAGGTCGCGCAATCGGGCAAGGAAGGGGGTTGGATGGGACGTGGCGGGTAGATCGCGCGGATTTTTGTGGCGCAGGAGAACGTCGCGGATGGCGTCGAAGTCGAGTGTTTTCCAGAAGCGCTTGCCGTACCGTCTGACGTCGTCGATCCATCCGACGATCGGGGCTCCGTCGTGCGTTCCAGTGTATGCGACGGAGCGTATAGGCCATTCGCGTGTGGGATCTGCGCCGCCGGGAGCGACGGAGTCGAAGGAGAATTGCAAGACGCGCATTCCTGGTAGGTCGAGCGAATCGCGCAGATCGCGGACTCCCTGATTCATGACGCCGAGATCTTCCGCGACGAGGGATTCTCGAGGCGCGACTTCGAAGATTGCGTCGAAGAATTTCTCTTGAGGGCCGGGCGTCCAGCCGTTTTCGTAATCGTCGTCGGGATGCGTAGCGTATTTTCTCGCCTTTTCGCGTTCTTCGCGCCAAATTTCGTCGTCTTCCGGTCGCGCGTCGACTCCGGGGAATGCGTAGTAGTTGTAGAAGCCGATGAAATGGTCGAGTCGAACCGTGTCGAAGCGTTCGATCGTCTTCTTCATGCGTTTTTTCCACCAGTCGAAATTCGTCTCAAAATGGCGCGACCATCGATACGTCGGCGAACTCCACCGCTGACCGTCGGGATTATAGTCGTCCGGAGGGGATCCCGCTTCGCGGAGGATTCTGCCGTCGCGGTCGACCATGAAGAGGTCCGGATTGGCCCAGACGTCGGCGCTTTCTTTCCCGACGTAGATGGGTAGGTCGCCAAAGAGCTCGACGCCCCTTTCTCGACATTGTTTTTTAAAGTCTCGCCATTGGGAATCGAAAACGAGTTGCAGAAAGACGGCGCGTTCGTAGGCGTCGGCGTTCTCTTTCGCGAATCGTTTTAACGCGTCTGGATCGCGTCGACGAATCTCCTTGGGCCATTTCGCCCACTTGAATGATTCGAATCGCTCCGCGGCGGTTTGAAAGAGGGCGAAATCGTCGAGCCAGAACGCGTTTTCCGTGCGGAACCGCTCCTCTTGGTCGCGAAATTTCTTTCCTCCTTTTTTGTCGCGGTAGTTCTGAAACGCTTCGTTCCATAACGGTTTGCGTCTCTCGAGGGCGCGGGAATAGTCGACGACGTCGCGCGCCCAGGTTCGGGATCGCTTTCGAGAGGAGTATGCGCTTTCTTCTTCGAGGACAGCGGCGATCAGCCCTTCGTCGCGGAGTTCTTCCAGGTCGAGATAAAGAGGTTCGCCCGCGAAAGCGCTTCGACCGGCGTAAGGGGAACCGGCTTCGTCGACCGGATTGATAGGTAGGGTTTGCAAGACGGTCTGTTTGGCGCTTTTGAGGAAATCAAGGAAACGTAACGCGCTTTTTCCGAGCGCGCCAAGATCGGGGCCGCCGGGAATTGCGAAAAGCGGCATAAGGACTCCTGAAGAACGCGTGTTTTTAGACGGCATAATGCAACTCAAATAGCTTTCGAAGGTTGGGTGACAATAGTGATTGCGAGGTCGCCGCGCTAGTATGGATAAAAAGCGCGAGGAAGTCGAGACCGGTTGATTTATTCTTTACATTTTAGTTGCGCCTTCTTTACTTTTATAGGCGTAGGATAAAATTAGGGAGGCGAGGCGGAGCTCTGAGGACCGAATGGCGACGATCTTGTCTTGGGCTGATCGAGGCGTCGAGCGCGCCCCTTTTAATCTTGTTTTACCATACGATGAAAGGAGATTCCCGAATGGCGATGTTGGCTATTATTAGCGATTCTCACGACAGGGATTCCTATCTTGAGCTTCTCGACGTTCAGCTTAATCGTTATGCGGTGGATACGATCCTTCATCTTGGGGACGTGACGTCTCCGGAAATGATTGAGTACCTCAAGGGCTACAAGACCTATTTTGTTGTAGGAAACAATGATTTTGATAGGGAACGGCTCGAGAGAAATGTCAAAAGCATCAAAGGCGTCCTTCAGGAACAGCCCCTTTGCTTCGATTGGAATAATCGCAAGATTTTTGCAGTTCACGGGCATCTTAATGGAGAAACGTTGGCGCGAAACGCCTTTGAATCTGGTGAATGGGATCTTGTTTGTTACGGGCATACTCACCGTTATGAGAGCCAGTTTAAGAAGACGTCGGGCACATCAAGCGGTCTTTCCTGGCTTGTGAACCCAGGCGCGATGCAGGACGGCTCCTTTTGTTTGATAAACGACAATCGTTTTGAACCGCGGCATTTTAAGCTTGACGAAATGGATTTTTAGCGCACGCTAAGCGAGCGGTCTTTTTTGTTCAAAAACTCGCCGAAATCAGAGTCCTTTCAAGGGGGCTCTTTTTTTTTGGAATGTGTTCTGTTATATTACTAGGGTTAAAAGTACGCCGCTTCCGCGTAGCGCGAGCGACGCGATTCAAGACATTATAAATTAAGGAACCGAACCATGGTAATGAAGAAGTTTATGAACGATCCGCAGCGACTAACGAACGAGCTTCTTGAGGGTTACGCCCTCTGCTACCCAGACAAAGTGAAGCTTGTCTCGGAAAAGATCGTCGTACGCGCGACGCCGAAATCGAAGGATAAGGTCGCGATAGTGACGCTCGGCGGCGCGGGCCATGAGCCGGCTCTTAGCGGTTTTGTCGGCGAAGGTATGCTCGACGCGTCGGTCGTCGGGGATATTTTTGCGGCGCCAGGCGCGCCGAAAGTTGTCGAAGCGCTTCGCATGTTCAAGGATAATAAGGGAATTATTCTCGTCGTGTTGAATCACGAAGGGGATCAGCGCAACGCGGCGATGGCGCTCATGATGGCGGCGAAGGAAGGTATCAAAGTTTCGAAGATCGTCACGGCGGAAGATATTGCGCCGGGCGCGGACGCTCCTCGTTCTGACCGTCGCGGTTTGGGCGGTTGTATTCCTCTTATCAAGATCCTTGGCGCGGCGGCGGAAAAGGGCCTCGACGTCGACGAAATTCTTTCGATCGCCGAACGCTTCAACGAACGTATGGCGACCCTTGCGGTCACCCTTAAAGTCGCGACGCATCCTCAAGCGGGCCAAGAGATCGGCGCGCTTGCGGACGATCAGATGGAAATCGGCATGGGCCAGCACGGCGAAGGGGGCGGAAACGGTCCTGAACTGATGCAAAGCGCCGACTGGGTCGCCGAGACGATGACGACGAAGTTGATCCGCGCGCTCAAGGCGCAGCCCGGCGAAAAGATCGCGCTCATCGTGAACGGCTCGGGCGCGACGACTCTTATGGAAATGTTCGTCGTCTTCCGCAAGGCGTACGAAGTCGCGACTGCGGCGGGCTTGAAAGTCGTCGCGAGCCAGTGCGACGAGCTTTTGACGGTTCAGGAAGCGTCGGGCTTCCAGCTCTTCATCGGCGTTTTCGACGACGAGACGCTCGCTCTTTACAACGCGCCGAGCAACGCGCCTTACTGGGTTCAGCGCTGAGGTGGAGGCGTAGGAATGACGAACGAATTTACGAAAGATCTTCTCGTTAAATCCCTTGAGGCGTCCCTTGCGACGGTCGAATCGAAGTTTGACGAACTCAACGCGCTCGACGCGGCGACGGGAGACGGAGATCACGGCACGGCGATCGTCGCGACGCTGAAGGCTGCGGTTGAATCTGCGAAACAGCCTGGCAATCTTGCGGACACGCTTTCGAATATCGCGATGGGCGTGATGTCTGCGACGGGAGGATCGACGAGCTCTCTCAACGGATCGTTCTACATGGGTATGAGCGGCGGAGTCACGGGCGAAGCGCTCGACGCGGCGTCGACGGTCAAGGCGTACGAAGCGGGCCTTGAGATGATGGGAACGATGACGTCGGCGAAGGTCGGCGATAAGACGATGATGGACGCGATGATTCCAGCGATCGAAGCGATGAGCGCGACGGTCGCGCAGAACGCGTCGGCGACGCTTCACGACGTATTTGTCGCGGCGGCGGACGCGGCGCTTGAGGGCGCGGAGAAGACGAAGGAATACGTCGCGAAATTCGGGCGCGCGAGGAATCTCGGAGAACGTAGTCGCGGAAGTCAGGACGCCGGGGCGACGAGCCTCGCGCTCATCTTCAAGGCGTTTGCAGATACGATCGCGGCGAATTGAAGCGTTATTAACGACAACGCGCGAAGCGTCCGTCGAGCCGACGCGGCGCCGCGCAGAACTTCTATTTTAAAACCACCCGACGCCGCTCTTAACGCGCGGCGCGCTGGAAAGGATTTTTTGACATGGCTGATAATGAAGGCAATATTGACGCGAAAGATTTTGGCGTCGGCGTTCCGCAGGTTCAGGAACAGTTCTTCCTTAAGGGGAACGAAAACGCGTGCTACGGTATTAAGTCCCGTCTTTCTCAGATTTTCTGCAAGAAGTCTGGTCGCACGGTCATGCTCGCGTTCGATCACGGTTTCATCATGGGACCGACCTCCGGTTTGGAACGCATCGACCTCTCGATCAAACCTTTGATCGAGTACTCCGACTGCATCATGTGCACGCGCGGTATCCTCCGCACGGTGATTCCCCCGACGATCAACAAGCCGATCTCTTTCCGCGCCGACGCCGGTTCTACGATTCTTACGAGCCTTAACGACGAATCCCTCGTGGATATCGAAGAAGCGATTCGTTTGAACGTTCAGCTCCTCGCGGTCATGGTCGCGATCGGCGATCCTGATCACGAAGGCCTTACGATCCGCAACCTCGCGAAGACGGTCGACTTGGGTTGCCGTTATGGTATTCCAACCCTTGGAGTCACCGCCGTCGGTAAGAACTTGACTCGCGACGCGCGCTACCTGAGCCTCGCGACGCGCGTTTGCGCTGAAAATGGCGCCAACGTCGTCAAGACCTATTACTGCGACGAAAAGTTCGAACAGGTCACCAACGCGTGCCCCGTCCCGATCGTCATCGCCGGCGGTAAGAAGCTTCCCGAACGCGACGCGCTCCAGCTCGCGAAGAACGCGATCGATAAAGGCGCCGCCGGCGTCGATATGGGCCGCAACATCTTCCAAGCGGATTCCCCGATCGGCATGCTCCTCGCCGTTCGCGAAATCGTTCACAACAACGCGACCGTCGATCAGGCGTTCGATTGCTACGAAACCTACAAGAATCAGGCCAAGTGAGATTTTCCCTTGAGCCGATCATAAAAAAAAGACTCCCTTCGTCTCCGGAGGGAGTTTTTTTATTTCCTTTTATAGGGAAACGCCTTCCGCTAACGGAGCCTCTTTACCATGACAAAATTGACAAGACGGATTCCTTGGCGTTCGACTTCCTGCCTTTTTACAACGCGAAATCCGCGTCCTTCGAAGAATGGTTTCGCGGTAATCGACGCGCAAGTCGTGATTGTCGCCGACTCGACGACGCTTTCCAACGCGTCGCAGAGGGAGGTTGCAATCCCGCGGCGCTGCCGATCGCGCCGGACGTAGAGTCGGTCGAGATAGCCCGAGACGTCGACGTCGCCGAATCCAACGATCCTTTTCCCCTCGATTGCAACGAAGGCGCGCTTGCCTTTAAAAGAACGATCCCATTCGTCCAAATCGCGATCGCGTGGCGCCCATGCGTCGACTTGCGCCTGATCGTAGTCGCCAAGATTGACTGAATGAACGGTCTCGTAAAAAAGGGCCGCAGTTTCTTGCGAGTCGTCGGAGCGGTATTCTCGTAGAGTCGTTTCCATCTTTTCAATCCTTTCTTTTACCGAATGTTTCGGCGCTCTCAAGAAATGAGAAACGCCCTCAACGTAGCAATCTTGGGGGCGTCGATTGGTGAAACTCTTTACGCGACTGCGTCGATTATTTGAAGCGAAGGAGGGCGTATCGTTTTTTACCGCTTCGCAGGACGACGACGGTTTCGCTCGCCAAATCGGCGGGGGAGAGCATGTAGGCGACGTCTTTGCAGGGACGGTTGTCAATATAAGCGCCCCCTTGTTGGACGGCGCGTCGCGCGTCGCTCTTCGTCTTGGCGAGACCTGTTTGGACGAAGGCGTCGAGGATCGAAATTTCGCGATGATCGAGCTGTTCGCGCGAAAGCTCGGCGCTTGGAACGTCGGCGAAAATCTGACCGAGTTCGGCGTCTGAGAGTTGGGAGATTTCCGCGCCGAAGAATATCTCGGTCGCTTTTTGCGCGCTCTTGATCCCCTCTTCGCCGTGCGCAAGGGTTGTGAGTTCCGTCGCGACTTGCTTCTGAAGGATGCGCTTGCCGAGGTTCGAGCGGTGTTCTTCAATGAGCGCTTTAGCTTCTTCTTCGCCAAGGTCGGTGAAGAATTTGAAGGCGTTTTCGACGTCGGCGTCGTCGACGTTAATCCAGTATTGATAGAACTGGTAGGGGCTCGTCTTCTTCGCGTCGAGCCACAACGCGCCGTTTGTCGACTTGCCCATCTTCTGACCGTCGCTCTTGAGAAGGAGCTTACTCGTGAGGCCGTAGAGCTGGGCGCCGGTCATTTTTCGCGCGAGGTCGATACCCGCGGTGATATTTCCCCACTGATCGCTGCCGCCGATCTGGACTTCGCAGTTGTACGCCTTGTTGAGGTGAACGAAGTCGTACGACTGGAGGAGCATGTAGCTGAATTCGGTGTAGCTGAGGCCGTTTTCCGCTTCGAGGCGGCTCTTGACGGAATCTTTGGTCAACATGACGTTAATTTGAAACATCTTTCCGACGTCGCGAAGGAACTCGAGATAGGAGAAGCCTTTGAGCCAGTCGTAGTTGTTGACGAGCAGGGCGCCGTTATTGTCGTCTTCAAAGTTGATGAAACGCGCCAATTGCGACTTGATGCAGTCGACGTTGTACTGGATTTGGTCGAGAGTGAGGAGATTTCTTTCAGAACTCCGTCCGCTAGGGTCGCCGATCATGCCGGTGGCGCCGCCGACGAGAGCGATTGGTTTGTGTCCTGCGCGCTGGAATCTTCGCAGATTCATGATCGCGACGAGATGGCCGACGTGGAGTGAATCCGCAGTAGGATCGAAACCGTTATAGACGACGCGCGGGGTCGAAAGAATTTCGTTGATTTTTTCGTCGGTCGCCTGGTTGAGCAGACCGCGCCATGTCATCTCCTTAACAACGTCAAAATTAACGCTCATTGTGGGCCTTTCAGGTGTGAAAATCAGGTGAAAATAACTTGTTTTTATTCTAGCGTGAACGGCTAAATTGTAAACGGGCGCAAAGGATAGGCGATTCGTCATAGATAGAGACGCGATGGCGTCGAAGTTGCATTAGCGTTGATAGGGACGTCGCGCCCCCTTTGCGCGACATAATATAGGGTTATGATATTTGATAGGCGCGAATATAGCGCTGGAGAGACCTTTATGGTCGAATATATTCGGAGATAAGAGAAAAATGGGATGGCAGTATAGCGAGAAGACGAAGCGTCTTTTTATGGACGCAGTTCAAGGTAAGTCTGGAACGCATGTCGGAGAGCTTGAAAACGCGGACGGCGTCGGCGAACACGGTTCGGTGGCGTGCGGAGACGCGCTCAAATTCATGTTTCGCGTAGAGCGCAACGAGGAAGACCCGACGCGCGATCGAATCGTCGAGGCGAAGTTCTTGACCTTTGGGTGCACGTCGGCGATAGCCGCTTCTGAGGCGCTCTGCCGCATTATTGAAGAACGCGGACTCACTCCGATCGAGGCGCTGAAGGTGACGAATCAGGATATCGTCGATTATCTCGAAGGACTTCCGACGCAGAAGATCCACTGCTCGGTGATGGGCGCCGAGGCTCTTGAGACGGCGGTTTTCGACTGGGCGTCGAAACGCGGGGTCGATATGGCCGCATTGGGAATCAAGCAGGCGAACGTCGACGAACATGAGGGGCGATTGATCTGCAAGTGCTTTGGAATCACGGAGCCGTATCTTCGCCGTAAGATTAAGGAACTCTCCCTCAAGACGGTCGACGACGTAACTGGCGCGATCAAGGCAGGAGGCGCGTGCGGAACATGTCGCGGCGAGATTCAGGACGTCTTGAACGAGATTTGGGCGGCGCAGTCGTGCGGTTGCGAATCGAACAAGGGCGCGAATGACGAAACGTCGACCTGCCCGACGGGAGTAGACTCGGCGAAGGCGAGCGAAGCGCCTGCGGCGACGACCGAAACGCCGACGGCGAACGCGCTTCCGTCTCTTACGACAGTCGTCGCGAATAAGTCGGGGGAATACGTCGAACAGCCCCAGCTTAACGCTTCGGAGAACGGCGTGGATCGCTCTGCGGAATATGCGAGCGCGTCTCCTTATAAGAGAGCGAAACTCATTGAAGAAACGGTCGAAACGGAGATTCGTCCGGTTCTTCGTCGCGACGGGGGCGATCTTGAAATCGTCGACGTCAAAGACAATCTCGTGTACGTCTCCCTCACGGGGGCGTGTGAGAGTTGTGACTCCGCGTCGACGACGATCGAACTTCTTGTCGCCGCCGTGTTGCAGAGCCGCCTCGATCCGTCGATCGAAGTGATTTCTCTTTGAGGAATTGATAAAGTCAAAAATAAAAAAGGGCGTCTCCCGCTCCGGAGCGCCCTTTTTTGCGTGTCTCCACAACTCAGAATTTCTTGTTGAAGCCCGTAAAGATCAGATATTCCGAATACTCCTTGGCAAAAACGACGTCGTATTGAATATACAAATCCAGGGTATCGCGAAGCGCGGCCTCGATTCCGCCCCCTAGGTCGAGTCGATCTCGCGCCATTTTATGCGTCCCGTAACGCATCGCGATCGGAAAAGGAGAAGATTCCCCCGCTGTATAAATTTCCCTCTTGCCGAATTCATGAGCCCACGAAGCGAGAAGATACGGTTTGAGGGTGGCAAGGGGCGTGGCGTGTTCCCAACTGACGCGCGAGCCAAGCTTGGCGCGGAACGAGGAGTCGGCGAAGCTTGTCGTGTAGGCCTTCGTCCTAAGGAACGCCTCCGCGCCGCGCGGTTCGTTCAGCGTTAGGACGCGAAAATTGACGAAGGGATCGATTCGAGTGTAGCCCTTGTCGAATCGCGCCCCGAACTCAAAGTCCAAAAGCCACTGCGAGGACGTGAACTTATTGCGCGCCCCCGTCGCGTACTCGAATTGCTCGACCCAGTTGCGCCCTATTCCAAACAACGCGTCGAAGCGCCACAACGCCCCGTAAACTCCGAGTCGCAGATTCCCCGCTAAAGAGTCGATCGATTCCGAATACGCGCCCCCGTTCTTAGGCTTAACCGTCGTCGACGCGCCATGTACTCCGTAACCGATGACCCCGTGATCGAGGACGTTCCAATCCCCTCCTAGCCCGCCGCCCCAGGATTTGGCGTTGAATCCCGGCTGGTCGTTCTTCGAGTTCAGGGCGTCTTGTCGCGCGATCGAACCGTCAAGGTAGCCGAATACGCGCTTTCCGTAAGGCGCGATCTTCAAACTCGACATGTTCAGGCCGCGATAGACGTATTCGGTCGCGCCGTCGTCTTCCAAGAGAAGAGTTGGAACGAACGAGGAGGCGCCCCGTGTCGATAAGTCGTCGATAGACTGCCCCTCTTCCTGAGTCGACTGTTCCAGAGGCGAAAAGATCGGCGCGTGGTCAAGCGCAAAGAGAGACGCGACGTTCGAATCCTCGGTCGCGTCGTCGATCCAGCGCCACCTTCCGTCGTCGGAAATTTGCTGTGCGCGTAATTTCGCGATCGGGCAAAGAGCGACGAATAGAGACGCGGCTCCGATGAGAACCCATAGGGTCTTGGGTCGGTTCTTCGTAGAGCGCGTCACTGTCTTATCCTTTTGTCGTCGATCGAGCGTAGAGAGAGCGTCGTAAACCACTTTCGATTAGTTAGTGTAATTCACGGCGTTTCTGACTCCTTGATTGGGCGCGGCGTTCGCGTTTCGCGTCGCGGCAACTTGCGCGACGTTCGCTTGACGCGGGGGAGTCGGCTTATTGAAAATCGCTTGCGCTTCCGCGTATCCGTCGGCGCAGTTTTTCGAAAGGACGCAACCGCGCTCTGAGGCGTCGAAGCCGATCGTGACGGAATGATTTTCTTTCGGACTCTTGATATACAGATAAGCGCCTCCCTCGTCGTTGACGCCGAGTTCGCCAAAGACGGGCGTGTTCGGACGGAAGGGATCCTCCGGCGTGGTTTGGATTTGTCGGCTAGTCATTTTCCAGGCTCCGACGTTTTCGGCGTAGAGCCCCTTTTGGGCGTAGATCGAACCGTTTCGAATCTCAACTAAAGGTTCGCGCGTTTTGGAATCGACGAGGGTGAAGACGTCGCCCACGATGAGACGATCGACCTCAATTTCGTCCGCCTTAAGAGTGTTAGTCCCTGTATTCACGAGATTTGCCGCGCACGACGCATAAGAAAGATACCATGTGGTTCCGACGGCCGCCAAAGCGCCGACGATAGCGGAAACAAACGTGTTGATAAAGGCTGACATGAATAACGATCCCTGTAAAACGTCCAATTAGAGGCGCGCCTCAATGCGCGCAGTGGAATAGTAGACACTTTCGCGCGCCGACGCAAGGCGACTTTCATGACGCGATTTCCCGCCCTTGTCGCGTCGTGCGCGGCTGTATAATGAAAATATACGACGTTTTGCATAGGGAGAATCGCTAGAATTATGAAAAAGCCAACCCAAGAATTTTTACGGCGGAATCTTTCGCGACTTGGATTACTCTATTTCCTTTTCATGGCGTACATGCTTCTCTACCCTTGTCCTCCGACGAGTTACATTCCCGCCTATACGTTTTCGTTCATTCATTTTTTCGCGTTCACCCTGCTGGGGCTTCTCGTCGGTTTTTCGCGGCGTCGATGGAACGTCTGGGGATGGGCCGTTCTCCTTGTGATTTGGGGCGTGGGATCGGAATTTCTCCAGCGTTACACGGGGCGTTTCTGCGAAGTGGAGGACATGATTCAGAATACGGTGGGATCGAACTTGGGTCTTTTGATCGCGACGCTCCTTTGCGGGCGTTTCTACGCGCTTTTCCCGCAGGACGTCGGCCCTGCGCGACCGAGCGCGATTGCGATTCTCTTTAAGCCGGGTTCCGTCGGCGCGATAGGGAATCGCGAGACGCTGGTGATTCGCCGATCGCAGCGAGTTGTCGCCCCAGGCGCCGTCTGCTTTCCCGGCGGAGGACTCGAAGAAGGGGAGACTCCCGAGGAGGCCGCGCGTCGGGAGTTTGCCGAGGAAGTGGGACTCGACGTACGCGTCGTTAAGAGGATCGCGGAGAATCGGACTCCTGCGGGAGCTCCGCTGTATTGGTTCGTGGTGGAATGCGTCGACGGGACGCAGGCGCTCGAGAAGCTGCACGTACGACGCGCGGAGGTTGCGGCTTACGAATGGCGCACCCTCTCCGAGCTGCTCGTCGATAAGGACTTTTTGGCGAATAACTTGGCGATCGTGCGAAAGATAGTTTCGGGTGAAATTTCGGTCGCCTAGACCATTCCTGTTTATTAACGTTCGATTATGAAGAGAGCAGACGCGCGGAGCGTCTGCTTTTGTTTTTATTGTCGATCGCGCGTTTTATGTTAGATGGGTGAATGTGTAAAACAGGAGAAAATACATTAGGGCTGATAAAAAATACTTGCGTAATATTGGTTATTTGGGTAAAATAATGAGGTTAGAAAACAGTGTCGCGGCGAGTTTTTGAAGTTTGTCGCGTCTAATTGATAATATGCGCCTTCCAAAGGCGTTGACACGAGGTCTTTCAATGAAACTTCATCATTACTTTTTAGCTCTTGCGGCGTTGGGCTTTTCCTTCAACGCGGCGACGGCGCAAGAATCGACTCCGGTTCCGGACACGGGCGAACAGGCGTTGGTAGAGAATACTGAGTCGACTCCCGTAACGGCGGAACAGGCGGTCGCGGCGGATTATGCTCCGATGAGTCAAGTGATCCCGGAAGCGGAACGTCTCGGCGGTCCGATTACGACGTATCGTAAGAAGGATTCGCTCTACTGGGAACTGACAGGTTCGCAATACGACGCGGATTACATCTGCGTGATTTCGATCGCGCGCGGTATTGGAACGGCGGACGTTTACGGGGGGCAGTCGATTGCGTACGGGAACGATATGATTTGGCGTTTCCGCAAGGTCGAGGATCGCGTTCAACTTGTTCGCCGCAACTACCGCTATCGCGCGGACGACGGACCGGATAAAGAGGCGCTGCGCGTCGCGTTTACGGATAGCGTCGTTTTTAGTTTGCCGATCGTCGCGCGCGGGCCTCAAGGGGGGGACGTCGTCGACGTGACGAGCCTCTTCATGAGCGATTCTCTCTCGATGGTCGGTTCGCGCTACCTAGGCGGTTACAGCTTCGCGCGCGATCGTTCGACGTGGGAAAAAGTGAAGGCGTTGAAAGACAATATCGAACTCGAAGTCGCGGCGACGTACGCGGGCCCTTACGGCAGCTCTGAAACGATCGTCGACACGCGCGGAGTCGGCGTCAATATTCACTATTCGATTAGCAAGATGAAGGACACGGGCTACAAACCGCGTCTTGCCGACGAACGCGTCGGTTACTTCAACTCGGCGGTACGCGACGTCAGCAATAAGATGGTCGACGACAACTTCGTCCGCTACATCAACCGCTGGAATTTGCAGAAACTTGAACCGAACGCCGAAATGTCGTTGCCGAAGAAGCCGATCGTCTACTGGCTTGACAAGGCGACGCCTTTCGAATACCGCAAAGCGATGCGCGACGCGGTTCTCGAGTGGAACAAAGCGTTCGAAAAGGCCGGGTTCTATAACGCGATTGAAGTTCGTCAGCAAGAAGACAACGACGATTGGGATCCTGAAGATATCAACTACAACGCGATTCGTTGGAGCTCGACCCTCACCGGTTTCTCGATCGGCCCGAGCCGCGTCAATCCCGCGACAGGCGAAATTTTGGACGCAGACGTCGTCCTCTCCGTCGGTTTCCTGAGCAGTTGGACGCGTCAGTTTGAGCTCTATAAGCCGGAAGAACTTCTCGATAAATTCACCGGTCGCGGTTATGCGGTCGACGAAGAACTTGAACGCCGCCTGTACGACGAATCGAATCGGATTGAGAACGCGGCTGATAAAGAGCTCTTCTACGCGCAGCAGTTCGGTTTGGCGAACACGTTCTTCGACGTCATGATGGTCAACGACGTCGAAGAAGATCCGGCCCCGGCTCCTGCGGCGGAAACAGCGTCGTCGGAACCGGAAGCGGCTCCCGCGCCTGCGGAAGACGCGACGGTGACGGAAGACGAAAAGGCGCAGATCGCGTCTGCTCGCGAAATTGCGCAGAAGTCCGCTGAAGCGGCTGAAAAAGCGACGACGATCGCTAATGAAGCGAGCGAAGAAGCGCGTCAGGCGAAGGAAGCTCTCGCCCAGGCGAAAGAAGCCGAAGAAAGCGCGCGCAAGGCTCTTGTGGAACGCGTTGAAGCGCTTGAGAAGAAAGCTGAAGACGCGAAGGTCGTCGCGGAAGCCGCGCAGCGCGTCGCGGACGATTCCGCGAAACGCTTAGCGGAAATCGAGAATTTCGTCAACGAACTCAAGAAAGAACGCCAAGCCGCCGCTGAAGCGAAGGCTGCCGCTGAAAAAGAAGCGCAAGCTCGCGCCGAAGCCGACAAGGCCAAGGCTGAACAAGAAAAGGCCGTCGCCGAACGCAAAAAGCGACTCGAAGCAGAACGCGCCAAGATGATCGATCAGGGACTCCGCTCTCTCGTGACCCACGAAGTCGGACACACTCTCGGTCTACGCCATAACTTCTATCAAAGCGCGCTCCATTCCCTCGATGAAATCAACGACGCGAGCAAATGGACCGAGCACGGCTATGTCGGATCTATCATGGAATACGCCCCCGTCAACGTTATGCCTAAGGGCGAAAAACAGGGCGATTACTTCTCCTATCATATTGGCGAATACGACGAATGGGTGATCGAATACGGTTACCGCGTCTTCCCCGGTAAGACGACCGAATCGGAGAAGCCTGAACTTGAAAAGATCGCGTCGAAACAGTCGCAGCGTCAGTATCGCTACTCGACGGACGAAGACTGCTACGGCGTCACGAAGAACCCTTACGTGAATATTTGGGATCTCGGTTCGAGTCCTCTCGAATACGCGAAGGTTCGCGCGCGATTGGTCGATCAACTCCTTCCCGGCTTGAACGAACGCATCGTCAAGAACGGCGAAAGCTTCGCTCCGATGCGCTCTCGCTACAACATGCTCGTGAACTGGAAAGTGAACGGGATGGTCTTTGCGGCGAACTATATCGGCGGTCTCGTCGTCAGTCGCGATTTCAAGGGTGACGAAGGCGCGCAGAAGCCGTTCGCGGTCGTTCCCGCGAAGGATCAGCGCGACGCGCTTGCGTTCCTTGCGAAAGATTGCTTCGGTTCCGAAGCGTTCCAGATTCCTTCCGAACTTTTCGATTATCTCGCGCCGAATCGCTGGATGCACTGGGGTTCTAACGTCCCGAGTCGCTACGACTACGACGTGCACGCCAATGTTCTCGCGATGCAGACGTCGATCTTGAACCAGCTTCTGAGCTCCTCGACGCTTGGTCGCCTCGCGGACGCCGAAATGCGCGTTCCCGAGGGGGAAGACGTCTTCACGAGCGCGGAAATGATCTCGACGCTCAACGAGGCGATCTTCAGCGAATGGCACGCCGTCTCCAAGGGGCTCAAAGAGAATGCCGAAGGTCGCGTGGAAATGAAGCTTGCTTCGACGCGTCGCAACTTGCAACGCGCGTATTTACAGCGTCTCTCGAGCTTTGCGCTTTCTAGCGATTCTAGCGCGGCGATGGGCGACATGTCCGCGGTAGCGCGTATGAAACTCGTCGAACTTGCGAACGAGCTCGATCAGATCCTCGCGAGCGATCGCGTCGACTACAAGAGCGCGAAGGGGCGCGGCGACGACGCTTATGCGAAGGCGTTTCTCCTCGACGTTCGCGAGAAGATTAAGTTGACGCTGGATCCCGTTCAGACGACGGGCGATTCCTCCGGTGGAATCGTGATTAGTTTCTGATCAGCGCTAAATCTTAGATGAATAAGCCGCGATTCTTGATGTTAAGGATCGCGGCTTTATGCATAGACAAGTTTGTTACTAAAGAAATAAAAAGAATTTTTGTTCAAACGCATACTCTCTGTAAAAGCGTTATAACTCGTCTTTTTTGATAAGAGCGTTTAGATTGCCGTCAAAATTTCAGTATTTTGCGAAAATAAGTAAGCGCATAACGCCCTTTTATTGTAGAATACAAGAGTTAAGATAGGTTCGGTCTGCAAGCGCGCGACGCGTTCTTCGCCGACCGAGAGAGCGTTTGTGTTGTCTAGATGAGGGAAGAATGATGACGCCGCAAGGATTTCGATTTATTCACGCGTCCGACTTCCGATTGGAAGAACCGGTCGACGGTCTCGCGTCGTTGCCGGAACGTTACGACGAGGCGATCTTGGACGCTCCGCGACGTTCTGCGGAGCGCGTTTTTGACGCGGCGCTGAAAGAAAAGGTCGATTTTGTCGTCTTAAGCGGGAATCTTCTGAGCGCGCGCGACACTGGGCCGCAAGGGGTTCTTTTCCTCATCGAACAGTTCGAGCGCCTCAACGCCGCGAAGATTCCCGTATACTGGGCCGCAGGACTATCCGATTCTCCTGACGTTTTCCCCTCCGCGTTCCGCCTTCCGGCAAACGTTCACGTTTTCCCCGTAGGCGTCGTCGAAGAGACCTTCTATATGCGCGACGGCTCCCCCGTGGCGCGACTCCTAGGAACGAGCCGAGGCAAAGCGGGCGTCGTTCCGCGTTACGCGCCGACGGCTACGGAAAACGCCGACGATCTCTATACGATCGGCGTCTATTGCGGTCGTCTTTCCGCCGAGATTCTCAAGACGGACGCGACGCGATATTGGGCGCTTGGGGGCGAACGCGAACGCACGACCTTGTCGCGCAGTCCTTCCCTTGCGGTGATCGCCGGTTCTCCAGTTGCGCGTAATTTCGGAGAGACGGGCGAATATGGCGCGACATTAGTCGAAGTAAGCGAAACGGGGCGCGCGCAAACGACGCCGATTCGCACGTCGACGCTCCGCTGGTCTGTCGAAACGCTTTCGATAACCGAAGACCAAACGGAAGAGGAAACGCTTGCGGCGGCGCGATCGCGCCTCAAAGCGCTTCAAGATAAAGAGACGACAGACGCCGCGCTCGTCGGCCGCGCGATCGAGGAGAATATTTGGTTCGTCGCCTGGCGCGCCGACGCGGAAGGAGCCGCGTTGACCGCGTTGCGTTACGGCGCCTCCGCACAGACGATTCTGCGCGATCTCCGCTCCGATTTCGGCAAGACGGCTCCCGTCGTCTATTCCGTCGATTTCGAAGCGAATCTCCCCGAACGATTAGCCGAAGATTACTATGAGCGCCAAACGATCCTCGGCGACTACCTGCGGATGATCCGTTATTACGAAGAAAATGAAGAGCAGAGGTTGAATACTGACGCATTTATGCCCGAATCCGCGCGAGCGTGGGCGGAACGAGAACGTCTTCGTCGAGCGATCGCGAAACGACGACGCGAAGACGGCGAATCGGCGGACGTTTCCGAACTTGCGGCGCGCCTCAAAACGCTCGACGAGCGCGACTATCCAGCGGAAACGAGCGCGCTCTACGCGCTAACGTCTTTAGACGTCGCGGAAGGGGACGACGACAAGGCGGACGCTCGCGACGAGGCGGAGAAGCTCGCGGAACGCCGTCGAGCGCTGCGCGAAGCCGCCGCGCTAGGCGTCGATCTTCTCAGCGAGACGGACGGCGCCACAGGGCTCCTTGAGGGACTCTCGACGAAGAGTTTAACGAAAAAGAACCGCGTGATCTCTGCGGAACTGCGTAATTTCCAGAAGAATCTTGACGAAAAGGAGATAGGCTCGTGAAAATCACGTCGCTACAAATCGGTCGTTTCGGCGTCTGGGAGAATATGTCTCTCCCGAAGCTTTCACCGGGCCTAAACGTATTTTTTGGTCCCAACGAAGCGGGTAAGACGACGCTGATGCAGTTTATCCGCGCGTGTCTTTACGGCGGGGCGGACGAAGATAGGGCGCGTTATATTCAGATGGCGCTCGACGGTCGCCGTCGTCGCGGTTTGCACGAAGTCGCGGAGCCGGCGGAGCAGGGCTCGCTTCCTGAGTCGGGGGGCGCGGATAGCGCGGTCGACGCGGCGCGGAATCCCGCGCGGTCTTGGATCGGCGGCGCGGCGACGCTCGCGACTGACTTCGGCGAACATCGCGTCGAGAGACGCTATATCAAACGCGACGGTTCGTATCTTTCCGCGGCGGAGCGTCGCTCTGGGTTCGCCGCTCCAGACGGGTTGGCGAACTGGAGCGGACGTTTCTACGCGCTTCCAGGACTCCGTATTGCGGAATCCCTTGTCATTACGGGGCCCGACGGAGCTCCGGTGGGGGATTATTTTGCGAAGACGCTTACGTGTAATCTCGACGAATCGACGTATAACGGCGTTTTCGCGATCGGTTTGGACGAATTGCAGAAGCTCGGCGCGCTGGACGAAACGGAAGCGTCGCAGATGCTCTATCGTCTCAGCGTCGGCGTTGATCGCGGATCCTTCGTACAGGTCTTCCATCAGATAGTCGCGGAACGGAACGACCTTTTTGACGCGAAGGATCGTCCTTCGATCCTGACGAATCTTGTGGACGAACGCGCGCGCGCGCGTCAAGCGGCGTCGGCTTCGTCGACGGAACTCGCGGAATATTCGCGTCTTTTGGAAGAACGGCGCGCGTTAGAGGAGGGAGTGACCGCGCTCCAAGATCGTCGCGATAAGGCGACGCGCCAACAGCGCGCTCGCGAACTTGCTTTGCGTCTTGTTCCTCTATGGGACGAGCGTCGGCGGCGCCGCGAAGAAATCGCCGCGATGGGTGAAGTTCCCGAAGTGGAACGTTCCGCGATCGACGAATGCGACCGCCTGACGAAGGAGTCGCATGAGACCGCCGCGCGCATCAAAACGCAACGGGACGCGTACCGCGCGAAACGCGACGAACGCGACGCGATCGATATCGAGCCGGGACTCGCGGAACTTGCGCCTCGCGTCTCTATTCTTGAAGAAGATTTGCCGCGCCTGAAGGAGATCGACGAAAAGATCGGCTCCCTCCGGCAACAGCTTTCGGAGCTCAACGAGAATCTCGCGGAAGAAGAGCGTCGTATTCGCAGCGCGCGCAGCGGCAAGCTGGTGATAACGCAGTCGTCCCTCGAAGCGATTAACGAGACGCTCGCGGCGCAACAAGCGTCTGAAGCGGCGCGACTCGGGCAGGTTAAAGCGGGCGAGAAGCCCGTCAAGTTGCCGAACAAACTCGTCGAAACGGGAACCCTCTCTAAAGAAATCGAAGATTACACGAAGCCCGCAAAGCGGGTCAAGAGAGCGATGTTGCGCCTACGTCGCTACCGCGCGGATCTTTCGCAAGCGCAAGGGGAGCTCAACGCGCTCGTTTTGAAGCTCGAAGAAGGGCTCACGACGCATGGTCAGAAGAATTTGACCGAGGCGATCGAACGGACTGGAAAACTCCTCTCCGCATTGCGTCGACGCATAGAGATCGACAAGCGTATGGACGAGATGGCGACGTATCGCCGGGAATTGGAACGTCAGAACCACGCGCTTGCGGAGACTCAAGCGATCGTCGGGGTTCCGCTCTACGCGCTCGGCGCGGGCGTCGTCGTCGGTTCGCTCCTATTCGGTCTGTCCCTCTTTTCAAGCAAGGTCGATCTTGTTGCGGGGCTTGTCGGACTTCTGGCGACGATCGGTTGCGTCTTCTATAAGGCGACGGTTGAACGACGCAATCGTATGAAGCTCGAGGACAATCAACGACGCCTCGGGTTGCTCCTGAAGCAGCTTGAACAGGCGCGAGCGGAAGCCGCGTCGATCGACGAGAAGTATCCTTCTCCCACAGGTCAGGGCGCGGTCACGCTCGACCTTCGACTCCAACGCGCCAAGCAAGAGTTGACGTTCTTTGAAGGACTCGCTCCCGTCGAGACGCAGTGGCGTAGCGCGACGAAGAAGGCGAAGGCGTGCGAAGCGCGAGTCGCTCGCGGAATTGAAGGAGTGAAGAAGGCGCGTAAGAGATGGCGCAAATGGCTCCGCTCGGCCTGTCTTCCGGACACGCTCAAGCCGCGTCAGACGCGCGAGTTGTTCTCCCGCGCGGAGATGGCGGACGACGTCCGCGCTCAGATCGCAAACGTCGCGGCGGAAATCGAATATCTCGGACGCGAACGCCAGGGAATTATGGAACGCTTCGACGCGGCGGTTGCGCTCGTGCCGCAACTGCGTTTTGCGGAGACTTCTCCCTTCTTCGTGACGCCGAAACTGCGCGAACTTCTCGTTCAACGCGACGAAGCGCTCAAGGCGCGAGACGTCGCTCTTGGCGAGATGAACGCGATCAAACGTCGCTGTCGCAAGGATATTGCGATCCATCGACGTCAGTCTCGCGAGACGCGACGTTACTTGCGCGGATTCGGGGCGCGCTCGCGCGAGGAACTTGTCGAATTAGTCGAGCGTTACGAACTCCTCTGCTCGCGGATAACGGAACTCGACGCGGCGGATCAACGCTTTGTCGAAGGCGTCGGCGATTTCTGCGAACCGCGCGTTATCGAGGAGCTTTTAGGCGATCAGGAAACGCGCGAAAATCTTGCGGCGTCGATCGCTGAAATTGAAAATCGCGTCGCGAGTTACGACGCGGAGCTCAAGAGCAAGTTGGAGACGTCGGGTCGCCTGAGCGAACAGCTTGACGCGCTGGCCGCGCGGAAGGAGACGCGTCGCGCGCGTTTCGACGTCGCCGCGTACAATTTGCGTCTTGGCCGCGTCGCGGAATTGTGGCAGAGCCGCGCCGTCGCGGGCATGATGATGGAAGAGATTCGTCGCGCGTATGAAAAGGAACGCCAACCAGAAACGCTGCGCGAAGCGTCCCGATTCTTGAAGCGTTTGACCGACGGCATGTACGTCAATATCTGGACTCCGCTGGGAGAAGACACGCTCTTCGTCGACGCCTCGAACGGCGAAACTCTTGAAGTGGCGTCCCTTTCGCGCGGTACCCGCGAACTCCTCTTTATCGCGATTCGACTCGCGCTCGTCGTCTCCTTCGAGAAGCACGGCGTCCAGACGCCTCTTATCTGGGACGACGTTCTCGTGAACTTCGATTACCGCCGCGCGGCGATCGCGGCGAAAGTTCTCGTCGAGTTCGCTAAGGGGGGACGACAAATCTTCCTCTTCACGTGTCACGAACATATTTGCCGACTCTTCCTGAAGCTCGGGGTCTCCGTGTGCGTCCTGCCGACGTCGACTGATCCTGAGAAACGCCGGTTCCGCGTTCTTTCGCCCCTCAAGAAGCGCCTTGCGCGAGGAGAGGCGGAACTTCGCGTCGACGTTCGGCGTCCGGTTGAAATGGGCCCGAATTTTGTGGAACGCGGCGCCGTCGAGACGGAAGGGGACGACTTTGCGGTTCCCGGATCCGATTTTGAGGACGCGGAGAACGTCGGCGCGGCGATCTCTCAAGAGAAAGACGTTCTTGAACGACCTGAATACGACTTCGCGCCGCAGCAGACGGACGAGTCGAGCGTAATCAGCGCGGAGTCCGACGTCGACGTGCGCGTGGAGCAAGAGATCGCGTCCGACGCGGTAGCCGCCTCGCCGGCGCTTGCCGCCGAGGCGCAGTCCTCGACTGTCGACGTCGAGAAGACGGTCAACGCGAGCTTTACTGTCGCCGAGGACGCCGACGCGCATTATACGCAAACTCAGCGCGAGGTGACGCTCGGAAACGAGTCCGCGAATCTTCGCGCGTTGTCTGAGATCAGTCCGACGTTTACGACGCAGTCCTCGGACAGCGGCGATTTCGAAGTGAATGACCGCGGGTTCGGAGCGCGACAAGACGCGCCGCGTCGCCCGTCGAACTTGCGCGACGACAACGTCGATTACGTGACGATCGACGAAGAGAACGAAGGGGCGGACGCGCCTGACTACGACGCGTGGACTTCTGTCTTCGGAGACGGCGGCGATTCCTCACGATTCTATAACGACGACAAGTCGGAGCAGAAGGAGAATTTCAACGACTACTTCACCGTCGACGACGAGGAATCCGACGACGACCAGGACGATTGGGACGCGGAGATCGATAAAGAGGACGATTCCGAATCGCGCGATGAAAAATGAGCGACAAAAGCGGGTAGGCGAAGGCTTGCCCGTCTTTTTTTAGAGCGTGGACGAGGAACTTTTTCGGCGCGACGGCGTCCAAAAGAGGGAGCCGTCTTGCTTTGCGAGGAGTTGTCGCGAGAAGTCGGTCGTAAAATAAGAAAGATTTGTGGAAAAATTGACGCGAATCGGATTCACGACGTTTTTTTTGGTCGTCGTCCGATATAATTGACGTAGCTTGAATGGGCGCGTTTTACTACAATGCGCGAGAATGACGCGAGCGTCCGCGTCTCATTCGCGTCGACTAGAAATCAATAACCGCAGGGCGTCAGATAAATGAAGACCAGATTATTTGCACGATTTTTCGAATCGAACTCAAACGACTCCGCGCGCCATTTGCGCCGTCTTTCCCTCGAAACCTTGGAAAATCGCGAGATGCTCAACGCCGACTGGGGCGGGTTCGCGTCGGAGTCCCTTTCGACGTATACGCCTGAAGCGAGCGCGGCGTATAGCGTGGAACTCGGCGCCAGCGTCGACGCGTGCGAACTCTCCGATCTCGACGGGGACGGCTCTTCCGAACTTGTGACGTTTAACTACGGGGCGCGCACGGTCAGCGTCTATTCCGCGGAAGGAACCTCGGGCGCTTACAAACTTGTCGGAACGCAAACGCTCGATTCTCTGAGCGGTTCGAAGGGCTACGATTCGGCGATTCTTTCCGGCGACGCCCTGACGATTCTCTCCGCTTCTTCGGGCGTCGGTCTCACGGCGACCGCTTATCAATGGAACGCGTCGAGCCAAAGCTTTGCGCAGAAGTCGCAGACGGAACTCGACGTTTCGAAGTTCAACTCCGCAAACGCAGATCTGCTCCTCTTTGTCGACGTGGCTGCGGAACGTCTCGGGGACTCTCTTGTCGTCCAAGCGACGACTCTGACTGCGACGGGCTCCGATACGAAGACGGTCGTTTATTCGGGTTACGGAACCTCTTCCTTTGGCTCTACGTCGCGCGTCGTCAGCTCGATTACGGAGGAGCTCATGGGGACGACGACGATTAACGGCGTCGATTATTTGCTCCTCAAGGATTCGTCGTCGATGCAGGCGGATCTTGTTCTCGCGTCGATCGGCTCCGTCGTCTCTAAATATAGCTTTGACCTGAGCGGATACGGTTCGGGAACCACCTTTAGCTGGGTTGCAGGGCAGGATGATTTTCTCGTTCTCGGAGCGACGACGGGCAGCCAAAGCGGGCTTGTTACGATCTCAGCGTCGGAACTCGAGGCGACGGTCGACGCGACGACGGTCGGCAAGTGGGTCGCATGCGACTCGATGAAACTCAACGCGTCGAGCGCGGCGGCGTTCGGCGATTTTGGCGGCGATTCGAATCCGGAACTCTTTATTGTCAACGGCTCTTCTTACGCGTTCTACGTCGCGACCGATTCGGCTGAAAACGGTTACGATTTGACAAAAGACGCGCTTGTCGTTTCTTCCCCCGAATATATCGGCGCGTATCTTGGCGATTCGAACGGGGATGGCGCGACGGACGCGATCCTCGTGGGCGAATCGCGCTTGTACGTCGGCGCGGTTTCCGCGTCGGGCGCCGTCGACTCAATCGATTGCCGTTATACGTTTACGCAAAAAGTGAAGAAGGCGGTCTTTGGGGATTTCAACGGGGACGGGCTTGTCGACGTAGCGGTTCTTTACTCGTCGACGGTCGGGTCAAGCGCGCAAATCTTCGCGCAACTTGAGGACGGCTCGTTCGTGGGATTGGCGAAACAGTCTTTCGTCAACCCGATCGCGGATATTGCGGTAGGGCGCTTCAGTCAGACGGCAAAGGACGAACTCGCGCTCATGACGACGAAGTCGGGAATCACGACGGTCAACGCGTTGCTATATACCGGCTCGGGATTAACCGCGACGCGATCGTTCACGTCGACGACGGCGGTCGGGACGGCGTTGACGTCGGGTAAGCTCTACGGGGGCGTTTTCGACGATCTAGTCGTGACGAATACGGCCGCTGCGTCGATCACGGTTCTGAAGAACGGCGGTTCGTCCTTTACAGGGACGACGATTTCGACGAAATACGCGACGACGGTCGGAGCGGTTCCGACGTCGGCGGCGATTGGCGATTTCAACGGGGATGGGAAGGCGGATATAGCGGTCGGGAGCGCGGATGCGACGGCGAGCGTCGTCTACTTCCTTGGAACGTCGTCGGGCTCCTTTGGAACGAAGCCGTCGGGCCGAACGCTCTTGTCGAACGCGCAGACGCTCGGAACGCTTTCTGTCGGCGATCTTAACGGGGACGGATATGCCGATCTAGGCGTCGTCGTTGGAACCAACGCGGGATCTGCGTCGTTAATATCCCTTCTTGGCGGCGGTACGAGCGCGACGCTGAGCGTTGCGCAAACGCAGGCGCTTTCCCTCGACGCGAACAAAGCGTTCTTTACGTGTTTTGCGCCGGCGGATAGCGGCAATAATTCTCTCGATTTTGTTTGGGCGCAGGATAAGACGCTGGGCGTTGCGCTCAACGGCTCGTCGCTAAGCGCGAGCGGCTCGGTGGATTTTGTGTTGCAG
Source organism: Planctomycetaceae bacterium (assembly GCA_004556055.1). Taxonomy (GTDB): domain Bacteria; phylum Planctomycetota; class Planctomycetia; order Pirellulales; family Thermoguttaceae; genus RUG369. The sequence goes on along the minus strand of SFIW01000014.1, from coordinate 1,746 downwards.
TCTTTGTCGAGCGCGTCGGGTTCGACTTACGCGACGGCGGTTTCGACGGAACGTACGTGGCTTGACGAATGGTCGTGCTTCTATGTCGACGTGTGGGCTCGCGCGGAAGGTAGCGCAGGGGTGACGTCGGCGTCGTTGACGTTCAACTACAACGCGACCTATTTCACGCTTTCGGAGATTGAGAGCGCGACGGGTTATACGATTCGCTATAGCGCGGAGGGCGGAGTTGCGGCGATTACGGCGACGGGCTCGGGCGCGGCGGATTCGGACGGCTGGGTTCTTCTTGGCCGGATGAAGTTCATGCCCGGCGAGGGCGTCGCGCTTCCTTCCGACGGCGTGTTGAGGGCGTTAAACGCGGGCTTTTCCGCGACGGCGAGCGCGCAGATAATCAACGGTTCGACGGTCGCTTCGGCGAGCGCTCCGACTTCGATCTCTTATTATCCGTACGTCTTCGACGCGGACGACAACGGGATGGTCAACTCGAACGACATGGGTCTTGTCATTTCCCTCTTAGGGTCGCGCGTGGACGAAATCGATCAGGCGAAATACCGCGTTTTCGACGTGGACTTGAACGATATGGTGAACGCGAACGACCTTGCGAACGTCCTGCCCGCCCTTGGCGCGACGAAGGGGGACGGACGGGATTCTCTCTATCAGACGGAACCCCAAACGCGTTCGACCGCGCTTCTGGATACTGACGAAGCGTTCGCCTCCCTCGAATTCGCCGTCCTAGACGAACTCGACGACGCCGCGGAAACGGCGCTCGCGACGAATTACGCCGATTTTTACGGTCCTCTTCCCCTTGCAGAGACGCTGAAAACGAAGCTTGACGTCGAACAGTAACCCCTGGTAACGCCTTAGATAAAGAATAAGCCTCCCTAAGTTGCGCGATTTTGGGAGGCTTTTTCTTTCTTCCTTTCTTCCTTCCTTCCTAGACGTCTCTTGGGTTTTTTAATTGACGGATTCGCAGAAACGAAGTAGAATGGTTGACGCGTCGTTGACCAGAGGAATATGAACAAGGGACGTTCGTCCTAAAAGAGCGATGGAACTCCTAAACGAAGGCCCCCGAACAAACTACGGGCAGGATAAGCGTTCGTTTTATCTTTGGAGGCTACGGGATCGTCTTCATCGCTTCTTTGCGAAGTTATACCGCGAGACGTCGTATCCGCTCGCGATCACTTGGGACAAAGGCAACTTCTGGATCGATCTGGTTGGATAAAGGGAACGAAGAATATGAGTTGTGAATTCATATCCGAACTGAGGAAACTTAGCAAACTTTCAGCTGAGGCCGTGCAAAAACTTGACGGTTTTGCCCCGTTGAAAAAATATATGCACGTGACCCGACAGACGGAAACCGATTTTAGAACTCTGATCCGTGAGATTTCAGACGTCGATCATAAACAGCTCGTTCTAGTCTGCGGCAGCGCGGGGGATGGAAAATCTCATCTCTTGTCGTATCTCAAATACGAAGACGAGGATCGAATTCTCGATTCATGGCGCATCATCAACGACGCCACGGAAAGCGACGCCCCGAATCAGACGGCTATCCAAACTTTAGCCAAGAGGATTGAACCCTTCTGCGACGATCGTTTGGACGACGACGGAAACGAAAAGTTCGTTCTTGCGATCAATCTTGGTATGCTGAATAACTTCATTGATTCCGAAGAGGGGAAATCTTTCTCTAAACTTAAGCAATATGTTTTAGAGAACAATATCTTTAGCGTTACCCCCCCCCCCCTTCCAAAA
>SFIW01000085.1 GCA_004556055.1 Planctomycetaceae bacterium | reverse complement strand
CGCGACATGGAGCTCTCCCTACCTCTCGTCGTCGAAGACGAGGTCGACGCCAAAACCGAAGGCGTCGCGCGCGAGCGCTTCAAGGGTCGAGGGAAGGACAACTCTGCGAAGAGAAGAACAATTTCTGAAAGCGTCTTTTTCGATCGTTTTAATTCCCTCTCCCAATCGCAACTCTTCGAGTCCTAAGCAGTCTTGGAAGGCTCTTTCGCCGACGACTTCGACTGAATCGGGGAGTTCGACAGATTTGAGCGAGCTACACGCACAGAAGGCGTATTTTTCAATCTTTTTGATCCCTCTTCCTAACCGCAACTCTTCGAGTCTGTGGCACGCGGTGAAGGCATACCTGCCGACGAATTCAACCGTGCCGGGAATCGCGACGCTCTTGAGCGAGCACAGACGGAAGGCTTTTTCTTCGATCTTTTTGATCCCTCTTCCTAACCGCAATTCGTTGAGCCCGAAGCACCAGGAGAAGGCGTCCTCGCCGACGACTTCGACTGAATCCGGAATAGCGACGGACTTGAGCGATCTACACCCATAGAAAGCTTCTTTTTCGATCTTTTTAATTCCCGCTCCCAGGCGAAGCTCTTCGAGCCCGTCGCAGTGGGCGAAGGCTCTTTCACCGACGACTTCGACTGAATCGGGAATGACGACGGATTTGAGCGAATTACGTTCCGAGAACGCCTTCTTACCAATCTCGACGACTGCGGCTCCGTCAAGACGAGTCGGAATCTCCATCGCGCCCTCGAATTTTTCGTCGCATCCGATAATGCGTGCGCCCCTCTCTGTGATTTCCCACGTTAGATATTTCAATACGTCTTGCATGATTAGGTCTCCTTTCAATGCAGTATTATGGTAATCTAATTTTAACCGTTTTCTAATAAAGCGCAAGCCCGCAGGCAATGGAACCTGCGGGCTTTTGTCATTAATAGCGGCGAGGAAAGGGAAGAGTCTTAACGGCGAGGTGAAAGACGCGCGACATGGAGCTCTCCCTACCTCTCGTCGTTGACGACGAGACAGACGCTTTCGTCGAAGGCGCCCTCGCCGACGACTTCGACAGAACCTGGGATGAAGACTAACTCGAGCGAATCGCACCATTGGAAAGCGCCTTTTTCGATCTTTTTAATCCCCGCTTCCAACTGAAGATCTTCGAGTTCGGAGCATGCGCGGAAGGCGTCCTCGCCGACGACTTCGACAGAACCTGGGATGACGACGGACTGGAGCGAATCGCACCAACAGAAGGCGTATTTTTCGATCTTTTTGATCCCTCTTCCTAACCGCAATTCGTTGAGCCCGTCGCACTCGCCGAAGGCTGCCTCGCCGACGACTTCGACTGAATCGGGGACTTCGACAGATTTGAGCGAGCTGCACCGGAAGAAAGTTAGCCTTTCGATCTTTTTAAACCCCGCTCCCAACTGAAGTTCTTCGAGTTCGGTGCATTCGGAGAAGGCGCCCTCGCCGACGACTTCGACAGAACCTGGGATGACGACGGACTTGAGCGAGCTACACTTACGGAAGGCGCATTTTTCGATCTTTTTGATCCCTCTTCCTAACCGCAATTCTTTGAGCTCGTAGCACCAGGCGAAGGCTCTTTCACCGACGACTTCGACTGAATCTGGAATAGCGACGGACTGGAGTGAAAAGCACTTAGCGAAAGTTCCATTTTCGATTGTCTTAATCCCCGTTCCAAACCGTAACTCTTGGAGCCCGTGGCACTCGGCGAAGGCTGCCTCGCCGACGACTTCGACTGAATCTGGAATGACGACGGACTTGAGCGAATCGCACCAACGGAAGGCGCCTTCTTCGATTCTTTTAATCCCCGCTCCCAACTGAAGTTCTTCGAGTCTGATGCAGATCGTGAAGGCGTCCTCGCCGACGGATTCAACCGTACCGGGAATTTCGACGCTCTTGAGTGAAAAGCACCCATGGAAAGCTCTTTTTTCGATCTTTTTAATCCCCGCTCCCAGGCTAAGCTCTGCGAGTGCGACGCAGCCGGCGAAGGCGTACTCGCCGACGACTTCGACTGAATCTGGAATAGCGACCGACTTGAGCGAATGACGGTTCGAGAACGCCATATTACCAATCTCGACGACCGGGACTCCGTCAAGATGACTCGGAATCTCCATCGCGCCCTCGAATTTTTCGTCGCACCCGATAATGCGCGCGCCCCTCTCCGTGATTTTCCACTTTAGATATTTCAATACGTCTTGCATGATTAGGTCTCCTTTCAATGCCGTATTAGAGTAAACTCATTCTAACCGTTTTCTAACAAAGCGCAAGCCCTCTGGTAATTGAACCTGCGGGCTTTTGTCATTCATAGCGGGGAGGGGAGGGAAAAGTCTTAACGGCGAGTTTAAAGACGCGCGACATGGAGCTCTCCCTACCTCTCGTCGTCGA
>SFIW01000084.1 GCA_004556055.1 Planctomycetaceae bacterium | reverse complement strand
TACACTTTGAAAAGGGTAACGTCATGTACGTCGCGCAATTGAGCCTGATGAATTACGGCGTCGTCGATTTCGTCGAGAGGTTCGACTACCTTCAGGCCCTCGATGGATTCGACGAATTGATCCAGGAGGCGAACGACGATAGGTTCGGCGAAGGCGTTTATGAAGTCTTGCTCTTGAAAGAATTCTCCGACTCGAAAGGCCGCCTCGTCAAAAGCGAGCGCCTGAGAAGGAAGGTTATCGACAGGGGGGATGAGATATGAGCGCCGACGAACGCATCAAGGCGGCCCGCCAGCACTGGTTGACGGCCGTCCGCCTCGCCCATGACGCGGAGGAGGAATACCTCGCCGCGGTCCGCGAGAAGGCGGACCCTTCCCTCGTCGCGATGCTCCGCGAGAGGGCCATCGGCTGGAAGGGCGTCGAGGACGGCGCGACGGCGATCTACCGCATCATCGAGGGCCTCGAGCAATGAAAGGCGATCCCTGGATGTACGAGGGCGGCATCGTCGCCCTGGAGAACGCGAAGGCGGTCCTGGAAGAAGGCAAGGACGCGGTTCAATGGATAGACCGGCGGGGCGAGACCCGCGTCGGCCTCGTCCTCCGCGTCGACGACCGCGCCCTCCCCACCAAGGGGAGGCTGAAAATCTTGGTCGATACCCGAGGCGAGTTAGACCTTCTCACCTACGAGAAAGGCACGGCTCGGGACGGCATATTCCTAGCGATAGCGAAAGGAGGAAAGGACATGAAGAAAGACCTCTCGGAATTCATCAAGGCTCTCAAGGTCAAGCGCGGGGACGATGCTCTCGTCCCGGTGCGCGATGCCCTGGCGAAGGCCGCGCTCGAGGGACGCGTCAGGGACGTGGATCCCGCCCTTGACGGGACGCTCGGGGTGCGTTGCCTCCGCATCGTGACCCGCGGCCACGCGCCGACGATGTATCTCGAGAGCGTTGAAAAGGTCAAAGTCGATTTCGAGAAACCGGGCGATTTCCGGAGCCTCGCCTCGATCACGGGCGAGGACGGCGTCGCGACCCCGGGCATCGTCGTTTACGGGAATCATCGATTCCTAGTGATCAAGCAATGAAAGGAGCCTCTACAATGGAAAAAGCAGGCAAGTTGAAAATCATCGTCGACAGGAAAAAGGGAGCGGACGGGCGCGAATTCTTCGCCGCCGGCATCCGCGGGAAGTACATTCCGAAGGACCTGGCTCAAGCGCTGGGCGCGGAGGAAGAGCGCTATTACGCCATCCGTCCCGTCGGCGTCTCGCTTCCCCAGAAGAAGGGCGTTTGGTCGGTCTCGTTCTCCGATTGCTGGATCGACAAGAGAAAGCCGGAATTCCAGATCATCCGCCTCCGCGATCCTTCCTTCGACTTCGAGAAGGACCTTCTGGAGAAGAAGGCGGAGCCGGCTGCCGAGCCGGTTGACGGCGAAGAGCTGCCGTTCTAAGATTTAAGCGCGTGGGGGAGGGATCCCCCGGATACGTACCGATGATGTAGAGGGGTCTCCCCTTAATGAGGGGACATAACCAAAGGCAAAGCGTTAGATCGCTCCCCCATCGGACGAGGGGCCAGTCACCTCTCCGGCGTCCGGGCCCTCCCGCGCGCTTTTCTTTCAAAAGGAGGAAAACATGGCAAAAAGAAAGACGGGTTATCTCCGCGGCCTTTCCAGGGCCGCGTACAACGCTCTCCAGCGCTATAACAGGCTAGCGAGGGAAGACGGCTTGAAAGCCCTCGCCCCCGGGGCCGTCAAGAAACTCAGCGAAAACGCGGGCATGACGCCGGCCGAATACATCCGGAACGCGGAACAAGCGAACATCGGGCCACGCCTCTCCAGGAACGAGGAGAGGATGGTCGACAAGCTGCGCCGGATAGAGAAGTCAGCCGGGAAGAGGCCGACGTCCCGGGGAGCGATACGCCGTTCCATCGCCGAGCTCAAGGCGCAAAGGAAGGGAAGCCCATGGAAGAGAGGCAAGCGTTTGGCGAAACACGCGACGCGGGACACGCTAGCGAGGCTCGAAGCGAAGGCGCTCGACATCCGGCATCCTTACGATGTCCGGTGGCTGGAGAAATTCGCGGAGGAACTCGATGCGAGGAACACAGCGATCGAGATTCTCTACAACCTCGCGGACGGAAAAGACCTTTACGTCAAGGGGCGCGGGATGCTGACAGCAGGCTTCGAGCTCGTGAAAGACGAGCTTTACGACTTCAAGCAGCGCAAGAAGCGCAAGGAATTCAAGACGCTCGCGGACGAGGTGGCGGCGGACAAAGCGATTGCCGAGGACGCGAGAAGGGCCTTCGTGGACGTGACGATGCATTTCAAGCTGTGGCAGGATCCCGGCAAGGAAAGGCCGACCGCGAGGACGCGCAAGAAATGAGAGAAGGAGGAAAAGGGAATGAAAGCAAAAATCGG
>SFIW01000083.1 GCA_004556055.1 Planctomycetaceae bacterium | reverse complement strand
GGGCGCTGCGTTTTCCGGGAAGATCGGGGTTCCGGTGAATCCGTAGAGGAGTCGTTTTTTGAAGTATGCGTCGATCGCGTCGCGCATGAGTCCGAACTGTGATCGGTGACATTCGTCGAAGATGAAGACGAACTTCTTAGCGGCGGCGACGGAGTCCTTGGCGGCGGATTCGCAGAATGAGCTGAGCTTCTGGATCGTGGTGACGACGATCTTTTGGCTGGGGTCGCGGGAGTTGAGGAGTTTTCCCAGCTCGGAAGAGGACTTCGTGCCGACGACGGCGCCCTTCTGGAAGCGTTCGTATTCGCGCATCGTCTGATAGTCGAGGTCTTTTCGGTCGACGACGAAGACGACCTGGTCGACGTCGGGTATCTTGGCGGCGAGCTGAGCGGTCTTGAAGGAGGTGAGGGTCTTCCCTGATCCGGTGGTATGCCATACGTATCCGCCCCATGCGGTTCCGGACCATTCTTTGGCGTACGCGGCGGCGCGAATCTTCTGGACGATCCTTTCGGCGGCGCAGATCTGGTAGGGACGCATAACGAGGAGTTTTTTGGCTGTGTCGAAGACGCAGTATTTCGCGAGGATATTGAGGATCGCGGCGCGTCCGAAGAAGGTTTTGGCGAAGTCGAAGAGGTTGTGAACGACGTTGTTGCGCGCGTCGGCCCAGTATGAGGTGAATTCGAAGGACGCGGAGCTCTTCTTTTGGACGCCGCAGCGATCGTCGACGGCTTGTTCGCGCGTCGTGTTGGAGTAGTATTTCGTCTCGACTCCCGTGGAGATCACGAAGATTTGGACGAACTCGAAGAGCCTGGAGCCCTCGGAGAAGGATTCGACCTGATAGCGCTCGATCTGGTTGAACGCCTCTTTAAGGCGCCCGCCGGCTCTTTTGAGCTCGACGTGAACCATGGGGATCCCGTTGACGAGAATGGTGACGTCGTATCGGTCGCGTTTCTTCCCTTCGGCGCAGAATTGGCGCATGACCTGGAGGCGGTTGGCGTGAACCTGCTCTTTGTCGAAGAGGTAGATATTGCGGACGGAATTGTCGTCGAGTTTGAAGTCGACGAGCGCGCGGCCATTCTGCAAGAGGCTCGTCTTCTCCTGAATCCCGGCGTTCGGTTTGGCGAGACTTTCTTTGAAGAATCGCCCCCATTCGTCGTCGGAGAATCGGAAGTCGTTGAGGCGTTCGAGCTGAAGTCGGAGGTTCTCCACGAGCTCCTTCTCGGAGTGGAAATCGGCGAGTTCGTACCCCTGGTCGAGGAGGATGCGTATCAACTCGTCTTCGAGCGCTCCTTCGGTCATCGCGGCGTAGTCGACCGCGTTAAACTTCGGCTCGTAGGAGTTGACGACGGTATACTCGGGCGTCTCGGCGATTATGTCGTACTTAAGCATGGCGCTTATCCTTCTCTTCTCTCTCGGATGGGGAAATAGGGGCGTTTACTCTTCTTCGTCTCGCGGTTTAAAGGTCAACAACTTGTCGCGATAATACTCGTATTCCTTCCGCCTCGCGTCGATCTCCGCAGGAAGTCCCGCGCATAAGTCGTTGCACAGCGCGTCAAACGCGTCTAACTGCTCCACTATCACTCGCTGGAACTCTAATGGGGGAACCGGAAGCAGTAAATCATTTAGAGTTGATTTAGCCAAAGCGGGGATACCCGCGCCGTATTGACTCTCTTGCAACGTTCTTTCCTCATTTTTTACGCAGTAGAAAAGAAAACGATTCAGAATCGAGTCTTTTGGCTTTACAACGTAACAATGGGCTCCCGCCCAAAACTTTACGAGTTGCCAATTTACATACCCGGCGGAAGCGCCCCCCTGCGATACGGTAATTGTCTCTTCGTCCTGGTTGTATTGTTCGATATACCCAGAAGGCGAAACCCCGCCATTAATCACAGGATAAGACCCCGATTCAAACATATTTTTCTTGTTGAATTGCACGCCCTTGTCGACTTCCGCAACTTCCCCGAGCGCCTTCCGCTCGACCCCCTCCGGGCAGAACTGTGCGCAGAGCGCCGGATACCATCCGAAGACGAAACGAATAAGCTTAATCAGCGCGTCTCTCACTGACTGACTGACTGACTGACTGACTGACTGACTGACTGACTGACTTGATAGCGCCGAACTGAGCGAAGTTGAGTAGTTGATCTCTGTAGTATTCGTACTGCTTTTTTCGAGCGCTAATTTCCGCAGGTAGCCCGATCTCTAGGTCTTGGCAGATCGCGTCGAAATTGTCCAATACGCGAACAAGACGCTCTTGCGTCCTTAACGGCGGAAGAGGGATGGGGAAGTCTTTAATCATCTGAGCGTTAAGATTAGACTGAGTTCCCTGCCCTAATGACTTCAATTTCAAATAGCTCTTACACAACCAATGATACACGTATCGATATAACGCTTTTGTATGGTCTATT
>SFIW01000082.1 GCA_004556055.1 Planctomycetaceae bacterium | reverse complement strand
CAGACCATGGCGCGGCTGAGAGGAGCTCGCGGTTTTCGAGGACTTCAAGACGTAGAGACAAAGCCTTTGAGATCGTGCTTTTACGAGATTTCATCTTAAGAAATTTCCTTCTATACTTCGAAACAAAGCGAATGTCGCGACCTGCGACGTGTATCATTTGCGTCGGACGAAAAAACTGCGCTTTTGGAACGTGTGTTGATACAGATTGGGTTTCTCTTCACGCCTTAAGGGTGAAGAAGCGGGTCTTTCGAGGAGATAAATTTCGCAACAACGCAAATTCTCCTTAGAAAATTTGCGTTGCTTACAACAAGCCTTGCGTCCAGGAAGGATGAAAGGCTCCTCTCGTAATCCGGCAAGACCGGAAATCGACGATAGACGCGCTGCATACGCGAGAATTTCAAGCCTCTGGTCCAGACCTGAAATCTCCAACGGGCAAACACGCTTTGGTAGTATCGCTACTTTAGCAGTCTGTAAAACGCGTTTACGAATTTTTCAACGATAACGGACGGCAATTATTAAAATTGGATCCATGGGAAAGGGCGGCGTGTGAAACGCGTCCTTTCCCACGAGGACAAACGCCTTGATTAGAAGAGCGTGATTTCGTCTTCCAGCTCGAGAATGGCGAAGTCGAGAAGCTCGGCGTCGACGTCGAGAATCGCTTTGGACGTGTTATTCATCGTCTTGATGGTTCCTTCTCCGCCCATATCCGCAGGGGTGTTCGATTCAAACGTAACGTTCGTAATGGAGGCGTAGCTGTCCTCGGCGACGTATACCGCTTCGCCGTTCGAGTTATTGGTCGCGTTCCTGAGGAACTCGCCGCCGGAGATCGTCGCTTCGGCGCCGCCGGTAACGTAGATCGCGGAGCCATGCGTTGTCGCCGAGTTGTCGCGGATGGAGCATTTCGTGAACGTGCCGGTCGAATTGGAGTCTAACACGACCGCGCCGCCGTTAGACGAGTTGTTCATCTCAATGATCGTATTCGTAACGACGACCTTGGCGTTGTTGACGGCGTTGATCGCGCCCCCCGAGACTTCGGCGTAGTTGTGATCGAGCGTAGAGTCCGCGACATTCAACGTCGCGTCGTTCACGTAGATTCCGCCTCCGAAACGTCCCGTCGACTTTGTGACCTTGAACGCCGAGAGGTTCAGCGTCGCGCCCGCGGTCACGCCGATCGACGCACCGTTCATAGAGCTTAGCGACGCGTTCTCGATCGTTAGACCCGCGAGCGAGACGTCCGCCTTCGCCCCCGTCACGGTGAAGAGCTGATCCTTCGACTTGGACGCGTCAAGAATAACGTTGTACCCAAGATTCGTGGCGTCGACGACGAGCGTGGAGTCAAGGTCGAATTTCGTGGCGGAGTCAAGGACGATCGTATGATTTTTAAGGGTGAAGACGTTCGGATCGAAGTAGACCTTCGCGCCCTCGGGAAGGGTTCCCTTCGCATACTCCTGGAGGTAATAGGAGATCGCTTCACGAAGGGAGGTGACCCCGTCTTTCGCGTCGACGACGTCGCGAAGAGTGTTGACGCAGAGGTTTTCGTCTAGGACGGGAGCTGGTTTAGGAGTTTCGTGGACAGTAAAGTTCGACCAACCGGTTTCATTGACGGCGCGTACGCGCAAGTTCTCGTATTTGACGCCGTTAGGATGGGTCAGCGAGAAGGAACCGTCGCTATTTTGGGTTACGGTCGGCGCGGGGAGATCGATCCATGTGTCGACGACGGCGCCGTCGTACGCGTATTGGAGGATGAAGTCGGTCGCGCCAGGCGCGTTCCATGTAGCGCGGAGCTCGCCGGTCGTTTCGTCGACGGTCACGACGAGGTTCGCAGGGGCGTCGATCGTGTCGGGACGCGCGTAGGAGACGGAAGCTCGATCCTCGGAGGCGAGGTCGGTCGCGACGACCTTATAGTAGAGTCCCAGTTCGGCGCCTTCCGGGGTAAGGAGGTACGTCGATTCGGTTTCTCCTTCGATAAGAGTCCAATCTTCGGGAGAGTCGGCGGGGGCGCTATACCACTGATAGACGGGGGCGTCGGCTGCGTAGAGGGGGTTGGCGACGAGGAGTGAAGCGTGGTCGAGAGGATAGGCTTCGTTTGCGATGACAACGAGTCCCATAGGGGTGTATTCGAAGGTCTCTGAGACGATCAAAGCGCCCTTGGAGTCGAGAGCGAGAACGCGATATTCCTTGGCGACGCTCGCGTCGGACATGTTGACGGTGTATTCGAAGGTCGATCCGTCGGTCGTACGGACGTTTCCGGAGACGACGGAGCCGTCGACGACGTTGCTTCCGGTCATATTCGCCCAGTTTCCAGCGGCGTTTTTGCGCTGGAAGACGTATCGCGCGGCTTCGGGAACGGCGTCCCAAGTCGCGTCGAATACGCGAGACGTAGTGACGTACGGGGCGGTGTGA
>SFIW01000081.1 GCA_004556055.1 Planctomycetaceae bacterium | reverse complement strand
GGAACGAACTTGTGCTTCAGCGCAAACTTCTGCTCCCACGAAAAAGCGGAACGGCTCGCCGATTCTCTCTCCCGCTTTGGAATCGGCGTCGTGCGTCTCCATCATATGGACAGCTACCAAATCTGGGGCAAAAATATGGGCAAGGGAACGACGGAAATCGATCCCGAGCAGCTCGAAAAGCTCGATTATCTCATTAGTTGTCTCCAGAAGCGCGGAATCTACGTTAATATCTTCGATCGCGCCATGATCGTTTTGCAGAAGAAATACGCGAAGGATTTGCTCACGCACGTCAACCCCTATACGGGCAAGGCGTACGTCGACGATCCGGGGGTGGCGGTGATCGAGATCAATAACGAGAACTCGGTCGTGGCGAGCTGGTCTTGGGGAGAACTCGACAATTTGCCGGAACCTTACGCGGGCGAATTCAAAGCGTTATGGAACGAATGGCTTAAGAAGAAGTACAAGTCGACCGCCGCGCTGCGCGAAGCGTGGAAATGTAAAAATTATCCCCTCGGCGACGAACTCCTCGACGACGGCGTCTTCCAGGAAGGATTTGACTTCGGAAAGAAGAACCGTTGGCTCCTCGAATCCGACGCGACCGCGAAGCAGGCCTATCGCGTCCTCAAGGCGGACGAGACGGGAATCGATTCCTCCGCGCTGCGTTTCGAAGTCCTGAAGGGCGGGGAAGTCGCATGGCGTCCGCAGTTCCATCGCATCGCCGTCGAACTCAAAGAGAAGACGCCTTATCAAATCTCCTTTAAGGCGCGCGCCGACAAGGAGACGAGCATTGGTTTCGGCGTCAAACAACACCATGAGCCGTGGGCCGATCTGGGGCTCGAAGAGGAGCTGAAACTCGATAAGGAATGGAAGACGTTCACGTTCGCCTTCATGTCGAAATCTGACGACAATATGGCGCGAATCACCTTCTGCCCGCGCGGCGAAGGGGACGCCTTCGAAATCGCCGACCTCTCCATGCGCGAAGGGGGAAATATCGGCCTCGTCGAATCTGAAAATCTTGAAGACGCCTCCGTTCCTCTCCTGCGCGCTAAGAAGGGCGGGTCGCGACTCGATTCTCCCAACGCCATCGACGATTTCGCCGCTTTCCTTCACGATATCGAAAACAGCTATTGGCAGGAGATGTACGACTACGTTAAGAGCCTCGGCGCTAAGCAGTTGACGACCGGAACGCAGTTGCAGTACGGGTACTGGTATAACCAGGCGAAGCTCGATTATTGCGATATCCACGCCTATTGGAATCACCCGAATTTCCCCCATCGCGAATGGGATTCGAACGACTGGCTTATCGGCCCCAAAGCGCTCGTGAACAACCCTGTCAACGGAACGCTTTCGAGCCTCTCCGTCCTGCGCGTCATGGGCAAGCCCTTCACCGTGAGCGAATACGACCATCCCTTCCCGAATCCGTATTCTGCCGAAGGAAACGTTATGCTCGCCGCTGTCGCCGCTTTCCAAGATTGGGACGCCACCTTCCAGTTCGCGTGGTCTCATAACGACGACTTCGAGCGTCAGACCGTCGAGCCCTTCTTCGACATGTGCTCCAACCAGACGAAGATCGCCCACCTTCCCGCGTGCTACGGAATCTTCGTGCGCGGCGACGTCGCGAAAGGCCCCGGAAAGTACGTCTACGCGCCTTCCTTCTCCGAGCAGGAAGAAGTCGACGCGATGGCCTCCCTCCTCTATTCCTATCATCGCGACCTTGCCCGCGGACTCAATCTCGACCGCTCCCTCTCCCTCGCCGTCTATTCCGGACTCGAACTCTCCGATCTCAATTTGAGCGTCCCCGAAAATTACAAGGCCGCGAAGCGCGTCGAAAGCTGGGACGATCTACCCGCCGAACTGCGTTCGAGCGACAAAAAGGAGATCGTCAACGAATTCGGCGAAATCAAATGGAATTTCCAGCAGGAAGGAAAGGGAACCTTCGTCGTCGATACCGCGCGCAGCAAGGTCTTCAGCGGCTTTATCACGAAGCCCTGCGAGTTCGATTCTATCACCGTCGACGTCAAGGATACGCTTCTCGACTGGGCAACGATCTCACTCGTCAAGGCGAAGGGGCTCCAGGCGACCGACGCGAAGAACGGAACCCTCTCGAAGGGCTCCTATCTCCTCGCCGCGACCGGCGACATGAAGAACACCGACGCGGTCGTCAAGACCGTTTCCGGATCCGTTACGACCGCGGGCGCGTACGGCGGTAACAAGGGCGTCGCTCCGATCCTGTGCGAAGGAATCGACGCGACCGTGACCCTTGACAATCTCCAAGCCGACGCCGTCGAGGTCTATTCGCTCGGCGCCAACGGCAAGCGCGTCGAGAAGATCGCCGTCCAGAACGTCGGTCAGAACGCTTCTTTCTCTATCGGCGCCAACTACAAGACCATTTGGTACGAAGTCGTCGTAAAATAGTCGATCGATGATGAAACCGCGCCGCTTAATTCACGGTGAATCCGTCGTTAAGCGGCCTTTTCTTTTCATTCCCTTACACGAAAGGTTTTCGCGTGAAGATTACTCGTCTTTTGATTCTCGCTCTCTCGGTCGTCGCTCTCGCCGCGACTTGCGCGCGCGCCGACGAGGGAACGCGCGTCGTCGAACTAAACGACGACGGTCGCGCCCTGATTAATCCATATATGGGATGGACGATGCATTACTACTCCAACATCCCGTACAACTACGGATGG
>SFIW01000080.1 GCA_004556055.1 Planctomycetaceae bacterium | reverse complement strand
ACTACGGCCGACGCATCAAAATTTCCTTCTCCCCGCTGACGCGGATGAGAACGAAATTTTGGCGCGTCGGAAGTGTTTCAGCAGCCAGCAGCCAGCGTCCAGCAGCCAATCCGGGCGGGCGAGGCGCGAAACTTGACTTTTATGAGCTGTTCCAGGTGCTGAAATCGAGCGCGCCCGACTCTTTTGTAAACGCGCGGGCATCGAGCCCGCGCGGGTTCGATGGTTGCGCCTTGTGTTCGCGACTTGGTACTACGCCGCCTGCATGAGCTTCAGCAGCTTGTCGTCGTCCCATGTGAGTTCCTTTCGCTTCACGCTGATTCCGCCGAAGAGCGACTTGTCGAGCCTGAGCACATTTACGACGATGTGCCTGAGCATCGCGAGATTCTCCGCGATATCCTGCGTCCTCGCCCGCGACCTGTCCTCGTCGAAGTCCATGTCTAGCGTCCAGTGCATCGCCTCGACTCCCCAGTGCGCGCGTATCGCCTCGAGCGCGTGCTTCGGGTTCACTGGCAGCGACGAGATGAAGAACCGCGTCTCGACCGTTGTCTTGTCAGTCGCCGTGTTGTAGACCTTAGATTCGACCATGCAGACGCTCTTGAGCCCCGCCCACTTGTCCCTGTCCTCGAACCACGCGATGTCGTCGGTCTGCCAGCATGTTCTTGTCTCGATGCGCCCGTGTCCCTTGTCCAGAGTCTTCGCCTTCCTGAGCTTCTTCCTGAAGGCGGGGTCCTGCATGAACGCGCGTATCTCGTCGTGCAACGTCGACTGGTTGCCCTTGAGCGATATGATGTAGCCCGCTTCTCGCTTCACGATCTTCTTCACGATCTTCTTCTGGCATCCTGCCGCGTCGATGGTAATGATTGCTCCCTTGAGGTAGAGTAGGTCGAGAAGCCCAGGGATCGCGGTGATTTCGTTCGACTTCTCGTCCGCCTTGACCTGCCCTATGACGAGCTTCGAGCGCTTTGAGTACGCGCTTACGATGCACGGCATCTTCCCGTCCTTCGTGAGCGCGCGCCTGAGGAGCTTCCCGTCGATTGATATTACGTCGCCCGTGACGTCCGAGGCCGATTCGAGCCACTTGACGAGCGCGGCGTTGAAGCGCTTCGGATCGGTCTTGCCGAGGACGCGTCTGAACGTGTCGTGGCTGGGGATTCCGTTCTGCAGCGGAAGGAACTTCTTCAGGAACTTGAGCTTCAGCTTGCCGAAGCGCTCGAAGTCCGTCGGTCCCTTGGCTCCTGCGACCATTGCGCACACCGCGATCATCAGCACCTCGTAGAGGGGGTACTTCTTCCTGCGCTCGAGCCTAAAGTCGGAGACCTCGAGAAGCGCGTCCTTCAGCGTGAGCGGCTTCCTGAGCGTTGCGAGCGCGTGTCTTTCGAGCGTCGAGATGTCCATGGAAATTTTCCTCCTTTTCCCACTTGATAAAGCGACTACCATAGTATATAATACCGCTCATGAAAAGTCAAGTCAGGTTGTTGGAGGCCGTGAATGCGGCCGAAAGGATGGCGAGAGGGCGACTCTGCGTGCTGTCTAGGTCAAAAGGCGGTGGTGCGTTCTACCACCTCCAGTACAGGAAGGACACGAAGCTCCACCAGAGATACGTGTCCCGCGACGAGGCTCCCGCCTACGAACGGGCGACCGAGTCGTACCGCAGGTTTATGGAGCTTGTGGATGCTTTCGTCGACGAGATGTCGGCGAAAGCCGCAAAGGAGATAAGAAAGGAGGCGAAGAGTGCAAAGCGAAAGGCCAAGGCGGCTAAGCGAGCGAACGGTTGACTTCGGACTTGCGGCGATGGAGTTCTGCGAGACGCTTCCGCGTTCCTCCGCAGGCCGTCACATCGGCGACCAGCTGCTGCGTTCGGCAACGAGCGTCGCGGCGAACTATGCCGAGGCGTCGGAGGCGGAGAGCCCTGCGGACTTCGTCCACAAGCTGAAGCTTGCGCAGAAGGAACTTAAGGAGTCTCGAGTCTGGCTTCTGTTCGCTTCGCGTCTCTCGCCTGGCGAAGTGGTTGAAAGCCTGCGGTCCGAGTCGCGAGAGCTTCTGTTGATGATCGGCAAGAGCATCAACACCGCGTTGGCGCGCACCAAAGACAATACCATCGGGGCGTAGGCTCGATGCCTACGCCGAATGGAAGAACGGGCGCGGCCGATGGAATGTCCTTGAATCGCGACTCGAACGCATCAAAACGCGCCACGACCATTCGGATTGGCCGCTGGTCGCTGGCTGCACCCCTGGTTGACATCGCCTTCGGCGACTCCTCGCTTCGCTCGTCGGGGGATACGGCTGCTGAAACACTTCCAACGCGTTAAAAAACGATTCAGGGGCCCCGAAGGGGAAGAATCGGTTTTTAATGCGTTGGCCGTAATGAAATCCAGTTCGCACTTGAAATCACCGCCCGCGATGTGATATACTACCCGCAACTCCTATTTCGGGCGATTAGCTCAGTTGGCTAGAGCATT
>SFIW01000013.1 GCA_004556055.1 Planctomycetaceae bacterium | reverse complement strand
CCTTTCAATATATCATTTGTAAGTTTAACTTTTAAGTAACGGAGCGCGGGGAAAACCCGCATTCGCTAAGCGTTGGGTAGGCAGGATCAGAAGCCGCCCATGCCGCCCATTCCACCCATGCCTCCCATACCGCCCATCGCGTTCGGATCAGGCGCGGCCTTTTCTTCCTTCGGAATTTCCGTCAAGAGGCAGGAAGTCGTCAGAAGGAGAGACGCGACGCTCGCGGCGTTCTGGAGCGCGGTGCGAACAACCTTGGCGGGATCGATGACGCCCGCTTCAACAAGGTTGCAATAGACGTCTTTATCAGCGTCATAACCGTCGTTCTTGTCTTCCATCTTACGAACGCGATTCACAACGACGGAACCTTCGACGCCAGCGTTCTTCGCGATTTCGCGAATAGGAGCTTCAAGAGCTCTCTTGACGATCTGAACGCCGTAAACTTCGTCCCCGCAAGCGTCCTTCAATTCCGTGAGAGAATCGGCGGCGCGCAGGAGCGCGGTTCCACCGCCGGGAACAACGCCTTCTTCAAGAGCGGCTTTCGTCGCGGCCTGAGCGTCCTCGTAGAGGTACTTGCGTTCCTTAAGCTCCGATTCCGTCGCGGCGCCAACGTTAATGCGCGCAACGCCGCCAGCGAGTTTCGCAAGGCGTTCCTGGAGCTTTTCTTTATCGTAAGAGCTCGTCGTCGTCTCGATCTCGGAACGGATCTGAGACGCGCGAGCGTCCACGTCTTCTTTCTTACCAGCGCCGCCGACAATCGTCGTCGAATCGCCCGTAACGACGATCTTCTTTGCGCGACCAAGATCCGTGATCTGAACCGCGTCAAGCTGGACGCCGAGATCCTTAAAGACGGCGTTCGCTCCCGTCAAGATTGCGATATCGCCCAACATCGCCTTGCGACGATCGCCATAGCCTGGAGCCTTAACGGCGCAAACCTGAAGAATACCGCGCAGTTTGTTCACGACAAGAGTCGCCAACGCTTCGCCCTCGACGTCTTCCGCAATGATGAAGAGGGGGCGGCTTTGCTTGCTGATCGCTTCAAGGAGAGGAACAAGAGACTTAGCGGTCGAAATTTTGTCTTCGAAAACGAGTACAAGAGCGTCCTCGAGTTCGACCTTCTGATCGTCAAGGTTCGTCACGAAGTGAGGAGAAAGGTAACCGCGATCGAACTGCATACCTTCGACGACGTCGACGTACGTTTCGAACTGTTTGCCTTCTTCGACGGTAATAACGCCGTTCTTACCGACCTTAAGAAACGCGTCGGCCAAGATTTGACCGATAGTGGAATCGTTGTTGCCGGCAATAGAAGCGACCTGCGCGATTTCCTTACGGCTCTTGTCGTTTACGGGGGTAGCCAACGTATCGACATATTCGCCGACGACGGAAGCGGCCTTCTGAATACCGCGGGACAAAGCCATCGGATCAGCTCCGGCGGCAACCATCTTCAAACCTTCGAGGTAAATTGCTTCCGCGAGCACCGTAGCCGTCGTCGTACCGTCGCCGGCGGCCTGATTCGTCTTCGACGCGGCCTGCTTGACGAGAGCTGCGCCGAGATTTTCTTCAGGATCGTCGAGAACCACGTCTTCAGCTACAGTTACGCCGTCCTTCGTGACCTTGGGGGCGCCCCAGCCTTTATCTAAAACGACGTTTCGACCGCGAGGCCCCAACGTGCTTTTTACGGCGCGAGCCAACTTTTTGACGCCCTCGGCAATCGGACTACGAGCAGCGTCGTCAAACGACATCTTTTTTGCCACTGCGGAATACTCCTTTATCTAAAATGTTAGAATCAACACGCTCTTCGCCGCGCGGTAAGGCAACGTCGACGCGAACAACAAAGCGAATCGCCGACGCGCGGTCATCTCGTGAAACGCGTCGCGAGCGCTGAATCAGTTTCATGTTTGTTTAAGAAACGCGCCAAACAACTCTTTTAAGAGGAGGAAGCGCGTCTTATCGAAACCTAATGCATAATCGGCGCCACTAGTTATTCTTCGGTTAAAAACCATTGTTTTTTCCGTTTTTTATAATCTCGAATCAACGACCTCGAGCCTCTACGACGCGTTTGAACGACTTTTCCCTTTTCCCGCTTTTTCAATCCGCTACGTCGCCAGGCCCGCGGCGTCAAATTGGCAGTCGTTCCATTCTTTGCTTTCTTTCTCAACGGCAGAAGACAAAACAAAAAAGAAGCGACGCCCAGAGTCATGACGCCGCTTCGTAATATCTCCGAGAAGAAAGCGCTATTTAGTCGTCGCCGTATTCTTGGTAACTGCTGACGTAGTTCGGCTGACGAGAACGTTCCAACTCCATTTCATACGCTTCGATAATAGCGCGATGAACCCGATCGCGACTCGCCGCGTTGATAGGATGCGCCACGTCGACGAAAGCCTTGTTGGGGCACGTGGTCAACAGATCGCGGTAGGGATCGCTTTGAGCAATCTTGCCGCCGCAATGATTGCAGAAGTTCGAGCCGACCGTGTTCTTTTGCCGACAATGCGGACAATGAAACGCAAGTTTCCGACTTGGCATGGCGATAAAATAACCTTGATTTCCCGACAAAATCTTTATGTCGCGCACAACAAAGGCGTCGTCGAGAATAATTGAACAAAACGCGCACAGTCGTTGTCGAGAAGACGTGTTTTCAAGAAGCTTAATTCGAATTTCCGTTATTTGCATCGTTATAATTCCAAACCGACGTAGTCGCTCTCAAATGAAGTTAGACGGTCGAGCATAGTTATCTGGCGTCAGAGTCTTAACAACATAAACGGCGTCAAACTCCGACGAATTTGATAGAAGCAGAACCTCCTGCGCAACCTTACGCGCGCTCTCTTCATCGCGAGTTAACACGAAAAATGACGAACCGCTCCCCGACATCTGAGCGCCAAGGGCCCCAGACGTCTGACTCAAAAAGCTTTTCCAATCTGAAAACTTATCCCAAAGAGCGGCAACAGGTTCCTCAAGACGGTTCCATATCCAATGCGAAAGGTTCTCCGCTGTATTTATTTCTCTCAAGGAGCCAAGGGCTTCGCTAAGAGAATGACGAACGCTATGAGATGGAGATTCGGCATATTTGCGATAAACTTCTGGCGTTGAAAAGCCTATTGTCGGTTTAACAAGCGTCATCCATATCTCGCTAAGAGGAAAAGGCTCGACAATCTCTCCGCGTCCGCGCCCTATCGTCGCAGATTCTTCAAGGAATAGAGGAGCGTCGCTCCCAATTTCTCCAGCCATACGGGCTAACTCTTCTTTCGAAAAGTTAGCCTTGTCGTACGCGTTTAACACCAAAAGCGTCGCCATGGCGTCGCTAGATCCGCCTCCTAAACCAGCTTTTGTTGGAATTTTTTTAAAAATTTTCGCGCGAACTCTCGAACTACGGCGCCCCCTTTTCTCTCTTTTGCAAGCGTCAAGATAGACATAATAAGCTTTGATAATGAGATTCGAAGAATCGTTTGGCAGATCGATTCTCGGATTTCCCCCTTCGTCAAGACATTCTAGGGTAATATCGTCTTCTCCATCCGTTGGAGCAAAGGAAAACTCCAAGCGGTCGTAAAGACTTATCGGGGCGACGAGAGTCTCTACGTCATGATATCCGTCGTGGCGCTTGCCGACGATCTCAAAAAAAAGATTAACTTTGGCGGGCGCCCATACGCTATACGAAGCTCCGTCGGGAGCGACTTCCATATACATGTCCAACACCTCTTCGTTGAAACGACGACAGCGAAGCGCTGCGCGAAAATCCGCGCAACGCGCTTTGAAAAGCGTTTATAAAGGGCTCCAAGGGTTACGCGTCCTTCTTTTCCTTCTCGTCGCGCAGGCTCCAGCGCAACTGACCGCACGCCGCGTTGATGCGATCCCCCTTTTTAAACCGAACCTTGACCTGTATTCCCTCTTCTTCAAGGGTTGAAACAAACCTTTTAACCGTCGCGGTAGACGGCGTTTTGAAGGGAAGTTCGGGGGCCGGATTATAAGGAATCACGTTGACGATAGCGGTCTTATTGCGCAATAGTCGCGCAAGTTCGCGCGCCTCGCGCGTTGACGCATTAATGCCGTCGAGCAAAATATACTCAAAAGTGACGCGTCGCCCCGTCGTTCTGAAAAAAGCGTCCGCCGCCGAAAGAACTTCCGCGATCGGATGAACGCGATTTTGAGGCATTATCTGATCGCGAATGGCGTCGTTAGGGGCATGGAGCGAAACCGCCAGTTTGTAATGCGTCTTTTCCTGAGCAAGACGCAGGATCCCTGCGGGAACGCCGACTGTCGAAATCGTCACCCGACGGTTGCTGACGTCAATTCCGTCCGAGGACGTCGCGACCTCCAACGCGGGCAACAACGCGTTTAGATTTTGCGTCGGCTCCCCCGTCCCCATGACGACAATGTGGGTCAATCGCTCGTCTTTCGGCAGCAACGCGTTCAGACGAAGGAGTTCTTCGACGATTTCGCTTTTCGTCAAGTTGCGAACGAACCCGCCCAGTCCGCTCGCGCAGAAAGCGCAACTCATCGCGCACCCGACTTGCACGCTTATGCACGCGGTGCGATGATCTCGATCGTCGCGCAACAGGACGCATTCGACGCGCCGTCCGTCTCGCCATTCGATAAGAAGTTTTTCAGAGCCGTCGTCGGAGATTGATTTCGCAACGAGTCTTCCTTCGTAGATAGAATCTTCGGCGTCATTCTCGTCTGCCGCAACCGTTTCTCTAGAAGCGTTGCGGATCAGGAGAGACGTTTGACCCGCCGTCGCGCGTTCCGGTCGTCCAAAGAGGCGCGTCAAACGTTCTCGCGTTTCCTTGGAGAGATCGCTCATCATCGAAATTCGAGGAGTCTTACGAGCATAAACCCAACGACGCATCTGATTAACTCGGTATGCGGGAAGGCCGATCTCCTTAAAAAATTCAACAAGCTCCTCCTTTGTGAAGGAGAGAAAGGGCTTATATCCTTCGTCCACTTTTAAATCCCCAACGCGACTCAATCGTCGCTTGAAACTTCGTTTTATGATTTTAAATCTTAAGATATACGGGCGGCGCGTCAGTCTTCAGTCTTCTTTTTTCCAAGATTTTCTTGATCCTCGCCGCGAAATTTTCCAGTAAATTTATCTAGTTGCTCATGCGTCCATCGAGTTGAATCGACACGTTTTAAAAGCTGAGCATAGGCGTCGAGGTGCAAAGTAAAATCGCTAGACTTACTCTCAATACGACGACGAGGACGACCAAAAATGGGCCAAAAACAAAAAAATACGACCGTCCCTAAAAGCGTCAAACGCCAAACAAATTCTGTAAAAACGCTTCGTTGCGCCACAGAAAACCGTCCGTCTAATTTGGGTGGGTCGTAATGATAGTCGTGTTCAATTGGAGGATAATCAATGGGCGAAAAAGTCAAACCGATCGGGCCATTATCCGAAAACTCCTGAGTCAAGCGCCTCACAAACGCTCGACCAACCTCCTCCGTCATTGCAAAATTTGTCATGAAGGAAGCGGAGTTCACTAACAGAATCTCCCCTTCCCCCTCCGCTCGACGACACACGAGAGGAGAATCCCCGTGAAGGAGCAAAACTTCCGTTCCCTCTCCCGGAATGAGTTGAAAATCCTCGCGGAACGGCGCAGATTCAGGAAGGCAAGACGTCCACGACTGCAATCCGGAAAAACTTCGGTTCTCCTCCTCGTCTCGAGGCAAAAGATGACGCTGAACAAACCAACGATCCTCTTCATTACCCGTCAACGAATAACAAGCTTCTTTCTCCTCCCAATAACGTTGTCTCTCTCTCCGAAAGACGCTCTCTCCAGCGACGCTAACGGCTGGAGACGAATACTCTGATCGGTTAAAGTCTTCGACAAGTTTTCGAATCGAAGCTTTCAAATCAGCCAGACTTTCCGAACCATACTCAAGCTCATAGTTTGTCGCGAATTCTTCCGTCAAATCCAACTTATCGCGCCTAAGGGAATTCGTCAAGTCCTGAGGCGTCTCTATGAGAACGGGAGCCGCGTCAAGAATCGTCAACAGCAAAGAAGCGTCTAAGATATTGGAAGCCATCGTATGAGCGCGAAGTACGGCCCCATTTTTAGAGCGTCGAGAGGAATGAAAGTCCCCGTTTGAATCGCCGTCGGAATAGTGGGCAAAAATTTCACGACAATCGTCTAAAGCGTTCTGCTTCATAGGATCTTCAAAACGCTCGTTAGCTAACTCTTGTATTTTACTCCAATAATCAAAAGTCGAATCCGAAGACGCAAGAACGACGACAACTTTACGTCCAGGTTTTTCTCGCAACCAAACCTCTATGCCCTCACGCGGAGAGTTTGACGAAGAGTTGAAACTGAAGAAGGGATGAAAGCGGTAGGAAAACCCGTCAAGAGCCGCCGAAGATTCGGGAACGTAAAAGAACGGCCAATCCTCCGGTGAAGCGGCCGCGTACGCTTCGAGGGTTTGACGCCAGACGTCCAAATCGTTGGAAAGCAAAAATTCGTCGTCGTCGTCGTAGATCTCTCGAAACACTGGAGATTCGTCTTCGACGTCCGCTGTCTCACTCTCAACAGGATCGCAGGGGAGTTTCCAAGAGCCGCCGCTCCAGTCGACGCACATGAACCACACGATCGTATTACAATCGTCGTAATCTCCGCGCGTAAAGGGAAAGGTCTCTCTTGCGGCGCCACTGCGATCAAGGGAGTACATTTTCTCCTTCGAGGTTAGACGGCAATACTCGCAGAAAGCGGAAAGACTATTCAAACCGTCCTGAGGCGCTTGATTTGTATCGTTTCCGTAAGGGGTTCTCCATGTCTTCTCTTTGCACCCGGCAAGGGGAAGCGTAGAACAGACGATCGCCGCCAAAAGCAGGTGAAATTTCGGCGCGCCCCAGTTCTTCGCGTTATTTCGAATCTTCATCGTCTCAGCTTCTTGCTTGCGTTTTACGATTCTTTCATCTTCTGCGGCCATCAACTCTTCAAAGAGAGTTCGATTCTCCCATAGTTCTTCAAAGGCGCGCCTGGAAATGGGACGACCGCCGTAATAAACGAGTTCAAATTCGTCCATAATGACGCGATAAATACGCTGGACTTCAGGATTACGGTCAAGTTCTCTCCAGTATTCGAGATTCGTTTTTCCTTTATCCAACCAAATCAGCTCGCGTTTATCCGCTTCGACAAGAATCCAACTGAAGTAGAAAATAATCGCGCCGCGCAAATCTTCGGCGTTATACGCTTCAAGAGCGGCGCCCTTCAAGTCGTCGTACCGCGACTTTGCTTCGTCGGCAAGGGTCTCAAGACGACGCTGACGCCGCGCAAACTCCTCAAGACGCAATCGATTAGAAAGCGATTTCTCACGCGCCTTACGAATGAGAATCCATAGGAGAATCCCAAAAACAATCGTAAAAAAACACGCTGGCAGGACGACGGTGAAGAGTTTTTCCAAAAAAGGATTCTTCAACTCCTCGCGAGATGCGACCGGCTCTTCGTCGCGTTCCTTCTCGTAACGAGGAATAGGAAGGTAAACGTATTCCTTGTCAACAGAAGAATACCAAGGCGTTCGCTGCCTCTCCAACGCTTTATCAAGATTGGCGGCGGCAAGTTCCTGCGGAGCCGAAGGAGCTTTTCTCATCAAAAAAACAATCGAAAGTCCGACGGCAAGGAAGAGCGTCAGCCCCGCTATCAAAACATAACGCTTTTGAGACTTAAAAGAGAGCGATTCACGCGATCCGGTCATTCTTCCGCCTCCTTATGTTCGTCCCTTTGCAAAGAGTCGTCGACTCTACTCTCCTCTCCCTTGAGAATTGGTTCTAGGACAAGAGAACCTAGCCGTTTATTTCCAGCGAAAGCGCGACTCGGTAAATGGTCGCCAACCGTCGCGATAGGATCTTTTCCCAATTTTGCGAGTTCTGATTTAAACAACAACTCGACGTCCCAAGACTCGTTTTTGACGCGATAGTTGACATAAGAACAAAAATGGTAAACCGTCATATAGATTCGACTTGCCGCGGTTAATATCGGAATCCATAAAACAGCGGTAAGTGAAAAAGCGACGTCGACGTTCTGTAAAACAGCGTACGCCAGAAGGAAGAAGGCCCAGCCTCCAATAAACACTCCCATATTCACAAAAGATTCGGTAACGAGCGATCGCAACCCCAACGCAAAGAACGAGCCGGACGAATTGACGTGCTTTACGCGTCGTTTCGTAGAAACTCCGTTCTCCGTCTTCCAAAAGGGCGTGTTCTCAAGGAGGATTATTTCAGCATAAAAAGAACGTAATCTAATCAGACGCGTCAACAATAAAAAATAGATCGATTGTCCCCATCGTCCGCGCATACTATGGAGCGTCGTTCTCAGCGAGACCGTCTCCTCGCCGGAAAAAAGCCACAATCCCAAATATTTCGTGACAAGTACTCCGCAAAACTCGCTCAAGAAGTATACAGACGCCGTAACAAGGACCCACCAAAAGCACATTACTGAAAAAAAATCGTAAAATTCTCCGCCGGTTTCCTCTGAAAAAAGAAGATAGAAGACCCCAATCCACAACGCATAACACAGGAGCAAAGCCGGAACAGCCATAATCGCATAAAGAATCGAAATCGGCTTCAAATTTCTGGCGAAGACTCGAACCGCCAAATCCCGCGTTTCGTTCTCCGTGCGAGGACGCGCCGAAATATTGGGCTTCTTCCAATGCGCTAGAGGATCGTTCGTATTCATCTTGAATTTGGCTCTTTCTTTCTATCATAAGGGACGGAGGACGCCGGAGAAACGCCGACTTGAAACGTCCAATTTGGCGGCAATTCCAAGGAAAAAGAATCGTGCAAGAATCGACGCATAGCGCTTTCCAAAGCTTCTCCCTTATACTTTCGATAAATTGAAAGACCGCCCAACCCCAAAAAGTAAAAGCAAAGAAGAAACACGGAGATCCAGTGAATCGCCAGCTTAACTTGGTAAGACGTCGCTCCGTAGTCGCTCAACCACTCCATCGAGTTTGGAGAAACGAACGCCTCAAGAGCAGCCGCGAAGCAGAAAAAAAGAAGCCCCATAAAAAGCATCGGAGACGCCTTGACTCCCGCTCGACGCAGGGCTTCAACGCGTCCGTAACCTCCCGTCGAAACGAACCCCCACCCTATTCGAAGCCCAGCTCCTGCCGCAAGAACGATCGCAGTCAGTTCAAAGGGCCCGTGCGCTCGCGTAAACTCCCAAAAATTCATACTCGCCGTCGTCGGACAAACGTCCCCAAGCATATAGCCGAAACAAGCGCCTAAAAACGAGGCGTTACTCACGAGAACCCATAATCCGGGAATAACCCCCAGCGCGCCGAAGACGAAGCATTTGAGACCGATTCCCGCGTTATGAGAGATATACGCAAACGTCGAGGGGAACGAATCGATAACATTGCCGTCAAATTCGTCGCTATACATATCCTCTAGTCGTTCTAACATGCCGTTCCCGACCAAATCTGGAGCAAAGTTCGGGTCGATCTGCGCCCATAATTGACAGGTTAGGAAGACGCCCCAAAAAAGAAAAAAAGAAAAGAGGAAGGCGGAATCCGTAATAATCCACCGCGGAGCTTCAAAAAGAACGACGCTCCAAAACGAGCGATTGGGGCGTTGCGTCGTCCTGTAAAGACTACCATACGCCTTTCTTACGAGGACGTTAAGACGCCCGACCGTGTCGTATGGCAAATTGTACGATTTGGAAAGCGCAAGATCGCTACATACGGCGCGGTAGAGTTGAAGGAATCGCGCTATTGTGTCCGGATCGACTCGACGCCGAAAAACAGGCTTGTCCAACTCGCGTACTAGATCTTCCAATTCTCGCCATTCTGGTTCCCGTTTGGCTATCAATTCAGCGACTGTCATAAGAAGCGATCCAACCTCGCGCCAAGCGTGCTATTAAGGGAAAAGATCAATCTCTTGATTTTCAATTTTTCGTCGTTTATACTCCTATATTATAACAGGCTGGAGGCTTCTTTCAACACAACGAAACAATTCGTAAAAAGCGGAAAGTAATCCTTTCACACAGAGAGTCATAGGCATGAATCAAAAATTATCGGACGTCGCCGACGTCAAGCAAAATCTAAAACGCATTGCTGATTCGCCGAGTTACCGCATAGCGGGAGAAGACGAAGACTTTTTAAAGAGCGCTTACGGACGCGCCTCAAGACTCTTGGCGGAATATACCAAAACGGAGCGCATTCTCGAGGACGCGCGGATAGAGTCGACCGTCGTCGTCTTCGGAAGCGCGCGCATTAAGTCCCCCGACGTCGCCAAACGGCAGCTCGAAGAAATCGAAAATCAACTCGCTCAAAGCCACGCTGACTCGGCCTTGGAACTCGCGTATAAGAAGGCGCGACACGCTCTTAAAATGAGCAAGTATTATCAGTGCGCGCGAGAATTCGGCGAACTCGTCGCGACCAAAAACAGCGAGTTCAATGAAGAACGGAACGAGCGCGGCGAAATCAAAGTTTCCGAAGATCAAAACTACGTCATATGCACCGGCGGCGGGCCAGGCGTTATGGAAGCCGCCAACAGAGGCGCGTACGACGCCGGAAAAGCGACGATCGGATTAAATATTAGCCTACCCTTCGAACAATTTCCCAATCCGTATGTCACCCCGTCGTTGTGCTTTGAATTTCGCTATTTTGCAATTCGCAAATTGCATTTCATTCTGAGAGCGAAAGCGCTTGTCGCATTCCCAGGCGGCTTCGGAACCTTTGACGAACTTTTCGAAGCGTTGACGCTCTGTCAAACGGGCAAGTCGAAGAAAATTCCCATCGTCCTTTTCGGCAAGGAATTCTGGGACGGTTGCATTAATTTCCAGTATTTGGCCGACTCTGGAATGATTAGTCAAGACGATCTAAAGCTCTTCCATTACGCCGAAACAGCTCAGGAAGGTTGGGAAATCATCGAATCCTTCTACGCCAACGCATGAAGGGTCTTCCCAACGTACTGAAAAAGGGTAAAATACGGGTGGACGTGAGTTAGTAGCCTGCGTTGTAGTTACGGCAAAACGTTGAAATACAAGAAATAAGAAATGAAATTACATATAAATTCAATAAAAGCTCGTTTCTTTTTGTCCATTATCGCAGCGTCTCCCCTTCTTTTGGACGCGCAATCCCTTTTTGCCGCCGCAACAGAAGAGGCTCCGCAAGAGGAACCGGTTTGGGTGCTGAGTTACGCCGCATTCATCTTTTACGCAACGGCGGTCATTATGATTGCAATCTTCTTTTCCAAGAGACGCGAAACGTTGCTCGATTTGGAAAATCAGAAGAAGGTGGCTCAGATTCGCGCGAACCGCGTTGTAAAGCGTCGTAAGGAAGAACAACGAGCGAGAATGCAGGCCGCAAAAGCGAAGAAATAGGAGAACTTTCTCCTGCTAAGGGGAGGGTACTGACATATGGAAAGAAAACGTCGCGTTAGTGCGGCGTTTTTTTATGCAGTTGCATTAAGAAAAAAGAAGGAAAAAGAATGCCCGCGTCAGCAGTTGATAGAGCGCGCAAGGTTCCGCCCATTATGTTCCCCGCGCCGAAAAAAGAGACAACAGAAATTCAGGGAGTCGTTCTTGCGTTTTCAGCGTACGTCATCTGGGGCCTCTTCCCTCTTTACTTCGTCTTGTTACGCGACGTTCCGCCCCTCGTAACCCTTGCATTCCGCGCAACCTTTACGACTCTTTTGCTCGCCCCTCTCTTCGTCATGCTGAAAAAAGGGAAAGCGCTGGTTTGCGCCTTACGAAATCCTCGATACGTCTTAGGACTATTCGTCACGATGGCGACAACGATGGCCAGTTGGGGGTTCTTCATCTGGCTCGTCGCGATAAATCACACTCTCTATGCAAGTTTAGGAAACTATGGTTGTCCTCTCGTCACCGTCGCATTGGGAGCTATTGTTTTTCGCGAACGCCTGCGTCCCTGCCAACTTGTCGCCATTGGTATGGCCGCCGTCGCGGTCGCAATCTTCGCCTTTGGAGTCGGCAGACTTCCATGGGAAAGCGTCGTCGTTTCCTTCGTCTTTGCGATCTACTCCCTCCTTAGGAAAATGATAAACGTCGACTCAACGACGGCGCTAAGCGTCGAGACAATTTTCGCGCTTCCTTTCGCTCTCGCCTATCTCGTCTTTGAATTCATGAAGACCGATGGGATTCCGACATGGGCGCTCGCCCCCACGACGCTCCTCCTTTTGATCGGCGCAGGCGTTTTAACGGCAATTCCTCTCCTTTTGTTTGGCGCGGCCGCTCATAAGTGCAAACTCTCCACGATTGGACTCCTTATCTACATCACTCCAACAGGCCAATTTCTTTGCGGAGCGTTCATACTGCATGAAGAAACCTCTGTTGGCCAATGGATTAGTTTTGTCCTCATATGGATTGCGTTGATCTGTTTCACCGTCGATCTAATCAGACACGACAGGAAGGAAGAATTATCAGCAGAAGGCTAGACAGATTCTTCCCTCTTATTGAAGAAAAACTACATGGAGACTGCGCGAGTTTTCTCCGCATCCCTTTTCGTCGCTTTCATGATCGTTTCCGTCCGAAGTTTAACCGGCTCAACCGTAAACTCAGGTATATTGTACGACTTATGTCGCTGGCGATTGAAAGTTGGGTCGCGTTGAGGTAGAACAAACGGTTTTGAACCGCGCCCTTGCGCGTCGATATGCGTTAGATAGAACCGCGTAAAAAAGCCGTCGTCGCGGCGAGAACTGAAAATCAACCAGCGTCCGGTTGACGACCACGAATGATAGCTATCGGTATCGGAACTATTAACCTCGCTCATGACGCGAGATTCCCCTGTCGTGAGATCTAGCAAGCACAGATCTGCCTCTGGACGCCAAATCGGAAAAGTACCGCTCTCAGCGAGGGTATAAACGAGGAAACGACCGTCGGGAGATATACGCGGAAAGAGAGCGCTTCTACCTTGAGACGCGGCGTCTACGACCGTCTCCTGAGCGCCAAAGGAACAGGTTTTTTCGTCAAAACTTCTGCGACAGATGTTGTAACGTATCTCCGCAGTCCTATTCGAAGCCTCTTTGATGAGCGCTTCGACGTCGGAAGACGACGCCTTGGGAAGATAATCGGCGCAGCTGTAATACAAAAACAGGCCGTCGGGAGACCAGAAGGGGAACGTCTCCATTTTCGTTTCCGTTTTTTCAACGACGCGAACCTCGTTCTTTCTAGGATCTAGAAGAACCAAATCTGACGTTCCGTCGTAAACCTCGATCTTTTGGGTCGAAAGGGAGTGGAAAGATTGCCGCGTCACATTGGAGGAAAACGCAATGAAATCTCCCGTCGGGCGCCACGCTGGATAAGAACACGTGTTTTTTAGGTCGTCCACATAACCTGTCGCTTTAACGATCTTATCTCCGTCGACAAGGATCGTGCCCCCTTTATCCGGAGCGTCAGGTCGACGAAAATGAAACGCAAAGCGGTCGGTGTGATAATTTTGGAAAGAGTGACAGTTTACACAAGCGGAAGTTGTCGCCGAACGATTATCGACGAAGAGGCGTTCGTTAAAATTCTCCAAACAACGTTGCGCCAAAGCCATACGGTATGAATAGTCAAATCCGGGCTCAACGAGTCGATATGCGACGTATGGATCCACCGGATCCTCGCTTACTTGGTTTTGAAATTCTTTAAAGTGAAACCACTCCCCCTGACGGCGTATAAAGATTTCATACCGAAGCGAACCACCTCGATTACCTTCAAGAAGGCGCTTCCATTTCTTTTCAGGAAACTCGACGTTCTGTCCGGAAACGAACAACGACGCGCCGTTATCTCCTGTGACCCGTGCGCAAAACGCGTCCCCCTCCTCTTCAATTCGAAAATTCGCGGGAGCTATATTCGGTGGAAAAACAACGCCGACATAATCGGGATAAAGCGTCGCAAGGTCGTCTAAATTCTGAAAATCAGACGGCGCGCTGACTCCAATAAAAAGTTTACCGACAAAAAAGACGACGCCGATCGAAAGCGCGACCAAAACGATTTTGTAAATCTTCGATTTCGTCATAGTAGACTCATCATTCCCCGATCAATAGTGATTGTAGACAGATTCGTCTGTCACAAAACCCCAATAGAGCCCCTGGCAGTAAACGCGTATCGTTTCTTGGACGTCAGGGTCGCTTATGCGAGCCGCCGATCCGACCCTTGACATATAGTCGATAAATTCTCCCAAGAGAGTCTTCGTTTCATCGGAAAACTTATAATCGCATTTATCCCAATGGCTTCCATATTTCCTATAGCGCCAAGTCGCATATCCCTGTTCGAGAGTTCTCGGCGCGTCTCCATCATGATATTTCTCCTTGAAGAGAGGCTCCGCAAGAGTTAAAAACTCATCGCCTTTCTTCTGCATAAGGAGGGATAGCAAAATCAAATCGCGACGCTCGGAACAAGAAGAATCATATTCGTCCTCCTTTGCCAACGCGTAAAGGAACACGAGGTTTGGATAACCGGTCGCCGTCGCGTAATTCTTGGACGGACGCATTTCACGCATGGCGGAGACAGTCTCGGCGACTTTTTCGACTTCGCTTTTATCCACGCCATAACGCGCCGCAGCCTCTTCAAGACTTGCCGCCTCCTCTCGCGTCTCGCGCCTCGCTTCAATAATTTCGTCAACCCTTGGGTCGTTATGGAAGTCTCGAACCCCGTCATAAAAGGTCGGGCTCTTCAAATAGGCCAAACGGACTTTCGCCCAGCGGCGATGAAAGAGCGTCTGGGTCAACGGTTCGAGAAAACGCCGCGCTATTCTATCCTCGCCATTCGCTAACGCCGCGATCGCTAGCGTCTTCATAAACGCGGTTGATCGTTCATCCGTTGCGACCCAATTGTTCATCGCAATTCGCGTCGCTACGTTCGTCTGACCCCAATAACAATAGAGTCGTTCGCATAGAGCGCGATTCGAATCAAGCTCCATTTCACGACTCCAGTTGTAGAGTTTCACCTTCATCTTATAATACGCGTTTCCCTGAAGAGAACGAGCGTAATCCTCCCCAGTGATTCGAACGGCGGAAAGACCGCCAAGAGGCCGACGAAACGCGTCGTCCATCAGTCGTCCTGTTTTGAATAACGCGACGTTGCGCATCTGAACCGTTCCGTCTATAGGATAGGCGTCGCGCGCTTCAAGGCGTAAAACCTTCTCCCAATCCTCGTTGTAAACAGCTCTCGCACATTCCATCAAAGAAAAGAACGATTGGACGTGGTAAGAGCCAAAATAGACGCACGCCGCTAGGACAAAAAGAAGTTCCCACATCAGACGAACGCGCGCGCGCTCCTTGTTGCGTCGCTTCTGTTCCGCGTCCTCAGACGCGTTCGAAGGATGCGCGTTTTTCTCCTTTTTCGACTTTTGGCTTTCTTTCTCTCGAATCTCTCGGCGCTTGGCTGTCCGTTCCGAAAGACGCGACGGAAAGCCCCTTAGCAAAAGCGCCGCCAACGTAAAAACAATCGACGTCGCCGACAGCGTGTAGTACAACCGTCCGACAAAAGCCCCCGTATCGTAGCGCGCTTCCTCCCAAAAGCCCTGAAGATAAATATTCGAGAGTCTCATCTTAACGTCGTAACACGCGTAGTAATAAACGAGGGGGACGACGATAGAAGCGACCGTTAAAACCAGAACTTCCAGCCAGTATGTTCGGCGAGATTTTTTGTCCTTCCCACTCGAGAGGAGTCGACCCAACGCCCATGCGGCGCAGAAAAGTCCGCCCCACGACGCCCATGCAGAGCAAAAAGGATAGGCGATCAACAAGAAAACGACGCCAAGAATCGGACGTTTTCCTTCGCCCCCTTCAAACCGAACGTAGAGAGACAATATCAGAAGGGAAATACAAAAGCCGGCATATGCCGAGAAAGCCGTCGCTATATTATAGGGAATGAAGATATAAATTCCATTCCACGTCGTCGAAACGGTAAAGAGCGACACGGGAATGAAGGAAAGAAGCCAGCCGCATCCGCGAAGACCTAAAACGCGTCCCAGAAGGAGTTGCCCCAACGTTCCTAAAAGCGCAAAAACGCCGCCCCCCAAAAGGGGATAGTAGAAAAACTGCATCAAAAAAGAGGAGAGATAGCACAATCCCCCGTCGGGCGTCTCAAGCCAACGCGTTAGGTATTCGCGAGTATAAAGGAAAATGGAATTTTCCTGCGCGACATAGAGGAAACCAGAATATCGAACGCCCCAAAAATACCACAAAAAGAGGAAGAAGACGCAAGACGCCGCCTGTTCGTGAGTAAAACGCCCAAAAAAGCGCAGAGGAGACGACTCCCGCAGGGTCGACGCTAAATCCGACATAGCAGAACTCCAAAGAACCGCTTGACGAACACTGCAAGAGGGTTCGTCCTTGTATTTTCTGACAAAAGCGTTAAATTTTATAGAGCCGACGGAAGTCCGGCATAGCCCCTAAAATCACGGCTAGGTAGCCGGGACATACCGTTATTTTAACGGAGAGGTCGCTAAAAGACAAGCGGACGCCAGCCTTCTCTTTAACGATGGAAAAAGACAACCTCATGAACTCCTTAGCTAGTATTCAACCGCGAAGAATTCCAGAATATCTTTCCCCATACGGGGCGCGTTTAACCGACGGCGGCGTCCTATTTTCTTTCGTGAGTCGAAACGCGACGGGAGCGCGGCTGTTGTTATACGACGCTCCGGAGGACGAAGAGCCGTCCTTGGTGATTCCGTTGGACGATAGAACTGATCGTCTGGGCGACGTGTGGAGAATCTTTGTACCTGG
Organism: Planctomycetaceae bacterium; assembly: GCA_004556055.1. GTDB lineage: Bacteria > Planctomycetota > Planctomycetia > Pirellulales > Thermoguttaceae > RUG369. The sequence goes on along the minus strand of SFIW01000013.1, from coordinate 34,889 downwards.
CGCGGGGCCCGGAACACTTTACCATTTTCAGGTCGACGGTCCATTTGATCCTGTGAACGGTCATCGTTTCGACGGCAGGGCAAGACTTGTCGATCCTTACGCAGACGCGTTGGCGGGCGATTTCCTCCCACAAAAGAACGGCGTTTGTCTCCCTCCAAAGTGCGTCGTCGTCGACCATTCCTTCGATTGGGAAAACGAGCCGCACATCACGCGTTCTCTTGCAGACGAAGTTATTTATGAGCTCCACGTTCGCGGTTTTACCAATTCCCCAACAAGCGCTGTGGCCAAGCCCGGAACCTATCTAGGACTGATTGAAAAGATTCCTTATTTGAAATCTCTCGGAGTCACGGCGGTTGAGCTCATGCCGGTGCATGAATTTCCGCGAAACGATCCCGATGGAACGACCCCGAAACGAAAGAATTATTGGGGATACGATCCGATCGCCTTTTTTGCCCCTCATCGCGGATATGCGTGGAGCGACGAACCGGGCGCCCAAGTTCGAGAATTCAAAGAGATGGTCAGAGAGCTTCATAAGGCGGGAATTGAAGTTTTTCTCGACGTCGTCTTCAATCATACTGCGGAAGGCAACGAACGCGGCGAAACCTTTTCGTTTAAGGGACTAGAAAATAAGAACTATTACCTGCTTTTGAATCAAGGACGTTACGCCAACTATACGGGCTGCGGCAACACGGTCAACGGCAATCATCCGTGGATGCGCGATCTAATCTTCAGTTGCTTGCGCTCCTGGGCGGGAAATTATCATATCGACGGTTTCCGCTTTGATCTGGCGTCAATTCTCAGCCGCAATCGAGACGGCAAGCTCGTCTCTAATCCGCCGGTGTTGGAGATGATCGCGGAGGATCCCCTTCTTTCTCACGTCAAAATTATCGCCGAAGCGTGGGACGCTGCGGGAGCATATCAAGTAGGTTCCTTTGGGAACGCGCGTTGGGCGGAATGGAACGGTCGGTTCCGCGACGACGTAAGGCGTTTTTGGCGCGGCGACGACTGGTCGATCGGCGCGTTTGCTACAAGACTTGCGGGCTCTAGCGATTTATATCAAGCGCAGGGACGAACCCCGTCGTGCAGCGTCAATTTCATAACCGCGCACGACGGCTTCACCCTCAACGACCTAGTCTCGTACAATCACAAGCACAACTACGCCAACGGCGAAGAAAACCGAGACGGTGAGAATAATAACATCAGCTACAACTTTGGGTTCGAAGGAGAAACCTCGGACGAAAAGGTCAAATGTCTGCGCGCGCGACAAATCCGCAATATGTTCTGTTCGCTATTACTAAGTCAAGGCGTGCCGATGATTGTCGCCGGAGACGAAGTACGAAGAACGCAAAAGGGCAACAACAACGCCTATTGCCAAGATTCTCCCATTTCGTGGTTCGATTGGTTGCGCGCGGAAAAGAACGACGATTTACGACGCTTTGTCGCCTCTCTCATTCGCTTACGACGAGAAGAAGCGTCTTTGAGACGGCGCAACTTTTTCTCCGGACGTCCTCAAGCGCCGGGAGACGTCCCCGACATTTCCTGGTTCGGCGCGACTGGCGGCGCCGTCGATTGGAATTCGAACGAGCAATCTTCTCTCGTTGGACTTATCAGCGTCTTAGATCCTCGAAAGGATCCGTTCTTTGCAGAAGAAATAGCAAAAGCGGGGTCGCTTATCACCGACGTCTCCCCCTTTAATCCCGCTCTTGAGGCCTCGCCGGAAGCGAAATTCGACATTCTATTCATGGTCAATCCCAAACCATATGATCAAACGTTTTTCTTCCCCGCCGTGTCAAAGCTTCCAATCTTCCTCTGGCGAAGCTTCGTGGACACGGCGGCGGCGGCTCCTTACGACGTCTATCCCAGTTATGACGGGCCGATTCCCGACGTAGAGCAGCCTCTCGAACTTCCCGGTCGTTCCACTCGCATTTTCCTTTCGTGTCGCAACGCTCAAAGGATAGATCAAAAACAATGAATTTACGCGGAGCTTCCTTTTTAAACTTCGTCGTCGCCCTCTTCCTTCTCGCCGGAACCCCGTCGGCGAGCGCGCAAGAGGAAGCCCGAGAATGGGACGCCGTATTTGAACGTCAAGAAGGATGGCTCGGCGCCGACGGAATCTACTCCGTCGATTTGGGAAAAGACGCTCGAAATAATCTTCCCTCGTCTTCAAAGGTAGGGGACGCACTCTTCATTTTTAGCGACACGTTAGCGGGAACGACAACGAATGACGGCAGGGAGTATGATCGCGTCGTCATGACAAACCACTCCTTCGGCATGATGAAAGATTACGTACCCAGTCGAGAGAACGTCAGTTTCATATGGCGTAAACCTGGAGGTGACGAAGAATCCCCTCAGAACGTTGTCGACGGGCATTATTGGCTCCAGGACGCCATGCGCTACGGGGATCAACTTTGGCTCACGGCGATTCTTGTGGGAGACGCATGGAAGCCCAAGGGGATTCACGCTCTTGTCTTCCCGATCGACGCCGATACGAAGCATCCGGATTTCTCTCGACCGACGCTACAAGAGCAGGCGCCTTTGTTCTATGACGCGCAGGACAAGGCGCTGATCCTGGGTTCGGCGCTCTGCGACGATTCAGGGGACGACTTCATTTACGTTTTCGGTTACGTCGACCATCCGAAAGAAGGAAGTCGAAAAGATCTCGTCGTGGCCCGAGCCCCTCGAAACGATTTTCAAAACTATCCGTGCTGGAGTTTTTATTCCGGCGGCGAATGGCGAGGAGAACTCTCCGCCCTCCTGAGCGAAGACGCGACCCTACTCAAGAATATTTCCGCCGAATTCTCAATTTCGCGCATACCCGCCGGAAAAGCCAAAGAGAAATGGTTAATCGTATATACGCCCGGAACGATTTCTAATAAAATCGCGTTCAGGGTCGCCGACACGCCCCTTGGACCATTCTCGGAAGAACGCGTCTTTTATCGTTCGTCGATACCGAACGAGACGCCGGGGCTCCATTGCTATAACGCGAAGGCGCACCCTATCTTTGCAAGCGAACAAGGAATCCTCGTTTCCTATAACGTGAATCGTCTCGGTTCTCTTCCGCGGAACCCCTACGAGTATCGTCCGCGTTTTGTCTGGCTCTCATGGGAGACTATCGATCAAGAAGCGCCGTCCGCGACTTCTAGGGAACCTTGATCTTGCGATTTCGAGCTCGATAGATTAACCTCCGTCTATGACGCGCTGAATCCGCAACGCGACGGTCAGCGAAGATGGAGTAGACGAGATGAAGGAAACCCAAAGGGGAAAAGAGGTTCAAAATCAATATTTAAGGATCGCGACGCGCCTACTCGTTTTACTGCTTTGGACGACGCTCGCGGGATGCGCCTCGCGTTACGCCCAAAATCTTGAAGAAAGGCGCGTTGATTTCTATGAAACAGTCGACCTCGATAAAGCGCGGGAGAATCTTGAACGTTGTCAAAAACGCGCGTTGTCGAAAGAAAAGACTCCCTTGACGCTCGAAAGCGCTAGTCTCGATCTCGCGCAAGGCAAGGTCAAAGAAGCCCAAACGAAGTTGCGCGACGTCCGCGACGAACTCGATTCGCTAGACGCTATGCGCGCCAAAGCGACAGGCGAGAAACTCCTCTCTCTTTGGATGGATGAAAACGCGTCTTCGTTTGGCGGCGAAGACTATGAAAAAATTATGATCCGCGTTTATTTAGCGCTTACAGAGTTGCTCGTCAACGGACATGACGCTCGCGCCTACGCTTTTCAGATTGGAGAAAAGCAGGATTCGATCGTCCGCGCCGGTCTTATGGACGATCCCAATAACGAAGGCAAAAAAGTCAATCCCAAAGCAAAGTATCCTCGGTTGCCAATCGGCCCCTATCTTGAAGGAATTCTCGCGGAGGAAACTTATCTCGAACAGGGAGAGGCCGCGCGATGCTACCGAAAGGTCGTTGAGTGGAGTCCGAGTTTCGCTCAAGGAAAAAAAGACGTCGAACGTGCGGAAAAAGGCGTCCATTCACAGCCTGGAAACGGTCGTCTATACCTTTTCGCTTTCGTCGGCAAGGGGCCGCGCAAAGAACAAACCTACGCGGAGGCAACGCAGTTCGCGCTACTCGTCGCCGATCAAATATTCTCCGCGACAAGCAAATACTCCGTTCCCCCAACGATCGCCCCCGTGCCGATACCGGAAATCGTCGCCGATTCCCCCAACATCGCAAGCGTCGCGCTAGAAGCGAACGGCGAAAAAGTCGGATTATCGGAAACTATCGTCGACGTCAACGAAATGGCCGTCAAAGAGTTCGAAGCGATCAAAGATCTTATTCTCGCGCGCGCCATTGTCAGACGCATAACGAAGAAAGGAACCGTTTATGTAGCCAAAGAAGCGGCGCAAGTCAATCCCTGGGTAAGTCTTGCCGCCGACTTGGGCGGCGTCGTGTGGGAAGCGACGGAAACGGCGGACACGCGTTGCTGGGGACTGTTGCCCGCGAAAATTCAAGTTTTAACCGCGGAACTTCCCGCTGGCGAAACGCAGATTGTCGTCTACCCCACCGATCGTCAGGGGAATAAAATAGGCGAAGCGTGTCGTCGCACAGTTCATATTCCGAAGAATCGCAACGCCTACGTCATGGTCAACTATCCCGACCGATACCCCGTCGGAACAATCCTCTCTTCCGGCGACGACTCCAATTAGAAAAAAAGCCCAGCGACGATCGCTGGGCCGTTTCATTTAAAGGGCGGAAGTTTCTTGCTGCGTCGACGAAGCGTCGGGGTCTGACGCCTCGTCTTCTTGCGCTTCCGCGTCGGGAACGTCCGACTTTTCTTTACGAGTCTTACGTTCCTTCTCTTTCATAAAAGCGTTGTTCGGAACGTCGGCGCCGATCGATTCGAGGTATTCGCCAAGGAGTTCCGCTTCGACTTCCGTTCCCGCCCATGGCGGCATATAAAAATGCGAATGATTCAAACGCATGGCAAAGGCGCTAATCTCCTTAGCGTCGAGTCCAGAGACAAGAGGACCAACCGCCGAATAACCATGTTCCGCCGCATGACAGGCGTTGCAATGATGGAGGAACATCATACGGCCAAGGGAAAGTCGATCGGCGCGCTCAACTTTTAGCAGATCCTCGTTTCCTCGCGCGATCGGTCCATTGACCTCTCGGTCGAGTTCCTCGGGGGACCGAACCCGTGAAGGTTCAGCAGAAAGTTCGGAATTCATGACCAAATCGGCGGCGTTTGCTACGGGAAGCTCAGGAATGGATTTCGACTCCTCGGAAATTTCAGGAGTAGACGGGGCGTTCTGCAAACTGGGCGAGACTTCGACGGAAGAAGGCCGACTACTTGGAGCGCTAGGTACAAGACGATCGTCGGTTTGCGCGTTTGTTGAAACGGGAACAACAGGAGTCGCTTGAGTCTTCGAAACGGCGGAAACAGCGGGAACGCTCGGCGCTACGGACGATCGGTTGACGTTCGCTTGAGGGACGGGCTGAGCAAATTGAGCGCCCTGCTCGACCGCGCCTCGAACCTGTGAGCCGCTACGACGACTAGCCTCTGCGGCAAGAGTGTTGGTTCCCAGGACGGGCGCATCAGGAGTAGCTAAGATTGTTTCGCCGCTACTGGGGGCAGTAGAACGCGACTGCGCGAGAGAACCGGTCGCAACGGGAGTAAACGAAGTCTGCGACAAAGCGACGGTTTCTTGATAGTACGCGACGCGCGAGTCGCGACTAACCGCAGTAGGATCGGTTTCTTCACTGGGCCCCGTCTCCTCGGGATTAGACTCAACCTTAGGTTCTTTGGGAGCGGGAGGAACAAGATGGATCGACTCGACGCCTAAGTACTTCTGGGGCGAGATCGTCAAATCGGGATATTTTTCCTGAAGGTCGTCGAGCGCAAAAGAAGTCCAGGTTCCTTTGTAAAGCATTCCGATTTGTCGCATTTCGGGAACGTCGCTTCTGAAGACTTGATCGCCGTAGACCAGACGGTCGACAACGTAGGGTTTACGCACCGCTTCACGCACAAATTCCGCGACGCTGACGCCGCCGATTCCCATCATAAGGAGGGCGACGGCCATTCCAGCGGAGACCTCCCGAGGCTTTAGACAGGGGCCGAGGAAAAGAAGAAGCGCGATACCCGAGACAATTCCGAGAAAAGCGCCCGCGAAGATGTTGGTAGCCGCCGCGCGTTCAAGGGTTAATCGACTCGTTTCAGGCAAGAAGAAGAACCACCCTACCACTCCCGCCATAAGGAGGAAGAGGCCGACGAAAGAGGGAACGCGCATACGCTTGGCGACCGTCTCTCGAATCGACTCGTCTTTCACGGTAAAGGCTGCGTGGGTAAGGAAATAAAGGGAAGCGAGAACCAAAGCGCCCCCAGTTCGCGCAATCGTTTGGGGAAGGAACTGGACGTTTAAAAACGCGTGCCAAAAGTTTCCGGTCGTCTCCCAATCGCCGAATAGTCCGGAAGCGTTTAACATAAATGCCGTTATGCCCGTTATCAACACCAGCGAAATCCAGGCGGATAAACCGTAGATCCATCCGATAATGGCGCTCGCCTTTGGAGAGAGTCGATCCCACGCGTAGTAAAAAACAAACGCCGAGACGATTTCAAGGAGGAAAAAGCACCATTCGATCGCCCATCCAAAGACAAAAATCCGTATTAACTCGCTTGTCGCAAGGGGAGAAGCCAATCCGATAGAGAACCAGACGCCGACCCCGGTGACCCCGCCGTATGGAACCGTCAAAAGAATGAAAAACTTCGCGTGTTTCTTGAGGTAGTCGCGATACGCCGCGTCCCCTGAACGCAGCGCCCTTCCGTTCTCAAGAGCCAAGAGCAAACCGCCCCCTACGGCGTAATGCGACACAAAGACGTGGAATAAAGCGATAATCGCTATTATCATCGGCGCTGTTAGGAGCGGTACGTCAAGCCAAGGATAATACATAACGAACCCTTTATCTTAAATTGGGGATTATTCAAACGGGGATAACGCGCGCATCGCGAGAAGCGTTAGCGTCATTATGTTGCGCAGGTGGAAAAAATCAAGGACTACGTTAAACGACAAAAAAAGCGCGTCTACTAAATATAGGCGCGCGTTAATTTCGAGAAAAGGACATTCCACACTTCTACGTCAGTCGTGCGACTCAAGTTCCTTGAGAATCGCGGCAAGCGTGTCGACCGTCGTCTTGATCTGTTCGAATGAATGAAGACTCGTAAGGAAGAAGCGAATTCTAGCCTGATGTTCTTCAACGGCGGGATGAAGAATCGGGTGCGCGTTAATTCCATGCAGGAAGAGCTGATGGGAAGCCGCCAAAGTCTTAATCGAGTTTCCGATAATAACCGGAACCACGCCCGTATCCTGAGCAAGTCCGACGTTCATACCGTAACCGCGCGCCAATTCTTTGAAGTAACCGCTATTGTCGCGAAGCTTCTGAGCGCGTTGAGGTTCGCGTTCCAAGACGCGAAGCGCGGCGAGAGCAGCCCCGGTCTGCGCGGGGGGCATACCCACGGAGAACATGAACGAAGGCGCGGTGTACTTGAGGTATTCCACGAGTTCTTTGCGTCCGGAAATATAGCCGCCGCAACTCGCGAACGTCTTGCTCAACGTGCACATCCACACGTCGACGTCGCGGCGATCGATATTGAAATGCTCGCCGATTCCACGCCCCGTCTTACCGAGGACGCCGATCGAGTGCGCCTCGTCGACCATAAGGAGCGTCCGGTAACGATTTCGAACCTTGATGAACTCCGGAAGATTCGGGTAATCGCCGTCCATACTATAAACGCCTTCGAGAACGATCAGAACGCGACGATACTTATTTCGATGCTGAGCGAGGATTTTATCCACCGCGTTCCAGTCGCCGTGCGGGAACGGACGACGACGCGCCCCCGAGAGAATGCATCCCTGGACAATGGAGTTATGCGCCAAAGAGTCGTGAAGAATGAGATCTTCCGACCCCATGAGATGACCGATAATGCTCTCGTTCGTCTGATGACCGCCGACGAGCAATATGGTGTCTTCGGTGCCAAGGAAGCGCGTAATCTCATCCTCAAGCTCGCGATGAAGCGGGATTTCACCCGCCACAATACGGCTCGCCCCTGCGGTCGTCCCGTAACGAGCGACGGCGGCCTGCGCGGCTGCGGTCACCGACGGTTCGCCAGACGTGCCAATATAGTTGTACGTCGAGAAGTTGATATATTCTTTACCGCCGATCTTGATCGTAGCGCCCGCAGGGCCCTCGTGCGGTTCGAAGAAGTGATTCATGCCCAAACTCTTCGCCATCTCAAACTTTTGATGGATCGAAATATACTCGGGAAACTTACTGAAGTCGTAGCAACTTTCGTCGATCTCAAAACGTTTAGCGTTAGGATCGCTAAAGGCGCGACCGGCGCCAAGGTACTTGCGGACGCCCTCGACAACTTCGCGCGCGGTCGACATCGTCGGCAGAACTTCCTCGGGGAACTGGCCGCCAAAACGGTCTTCGAGAGACGCGAGAATCTCCATGCGTTCGAGCGAATCGAGACCAAGAGACGGAATATCCGTGTCGAGGGTAATATTGCGCGCGCGCTCCTTCGCCACGCGATAGACTTCTTCGAGAACCGCGCGGGCAGTCTCCTCGTAGCTCATGACCGAGGCGTTGGACGGGGCCGCGTCGACGGGCTTCGCGACATGCTCCGCTTTCTTAACTTCGGGCTTCTTTTCCACGACGGTGAAGACGCTTGTCACCTCGCGCTGGGTTTCAGACCAGCCGTCGTCTTCATGCGGCGTATTCTCAACGCTTTGTCCTTCCGCCGGGGCATAGAGCGGATTCTCTTCGCCGACAAAGCCCGACACGTTCGAAGACTTGGACAGATCGGCGGCTAGCGCGTCGTCGTCGACGCACCACTGAGCCAGAACTTTGAGTTCGCCGGAAAGGTAGTACGCGCGGCACGCATGACGCTGAACTTTTCCGCTCGACGTCTTGGGGAGAGACCCCTTGGCGATAAGAACGATCGAGTAGATAGGAAGCTCATGTTCCAGGGCGACGCTCTTGCGAATCTTAGCGAAGAGTTCCGCGGCGTCTTCAGGCTTGAAGCGTCGTTCAACTTCCTGAACCAGAACGAGTTTCTCGTCGTTCTCATTGCCGACCAAGAACGCGCCGCCGCTGTTCATGCTAAGGATCGGGGAAACATGTTGCGCGGTAATTTCGATATCCTGAGGATAGACGTTCACGCCGCGGATAATCATCATATCTTTAATTCGGCCCGTTACGAAGAGCTCGCCGTCTTCGACGAAGCCAAGATCCCCGGTGCGAAGGAACGGACCTTCATTTGTTCCGGAGATACGCGCGCGGAAACAACGATTCGTTTCCTCTTCGTTGCGCCAATATCCTTGAGCGACGCTTGGGCTCGACGTCCAAATCTCCCCGACTCGTCCGTCAGGACATTCGACGCGCGTCTCGGGATCGACGATCGCAAGACGTTGTCCGAAGATCGTGCGACCGCTCGAAACAAGCTTACGGGCGCGAGGAGAACCCTCGGGAACTTTGACGGCGCGACCTTCGCCAAGCGCGTCAACGTCGACGTTAAGAATCACGGGCGCGCGATCGCGCATTCCCCCCGTAACGATGAGAGTCCCTTCGGCTAGACCGAAACAGGGGTAAAAGGCCTCGTATTTGAAACCGCAACGTTCGAATTTCTGAGCGAAGCGTTCCAACGTTTCGGCCTGAACCGGCTCGGCGCCGTTAAACGCAACCTTCCATGAACTCAAGTCCAGCTCGTCAATTTGCTCGTCTTTGACCATCTTGACGCAAAGATCGTAGGCAAAGTTCGGGCCTCCGCTTGTCGTCGCGCGATATTTCGAGATCATCTTCAGCCAGAGGAAGGGACGCGTCAGGAAGGTTAGCGGCGCCATCATGACGTTTTGACAACCGCAATACAGCGGCTGGATTACGCCTCCGATCAACCCCATGTCATGGTAACAGGGAAGCCAGAAAACGCCCTTGCTCGAACGTGTGTGCTCGAAGCCGCGTTCGATAAGCATCGAGTTGTTCAGCATATTGCCGTGAGACAACATGACGCCCTTAGGATTGCCGGTAGAGCCCGACGTATATTGTAAGAACGCTATCTCTTCCTGCCCAATCTGGGGATCGACCCAATCGTCTTCAGGGCCGACGGGCAAGTCGTTTGTGGTCAGCCATGGAATTTGGCGTAAAAGGGGCGTCGCGTCGACTGTGCTTTTGACCTGTTCCACAACTTCCTTAGTCGTTAGGGCCATGCTCGCTTCGGAGTCGGCGACAATCGACTGAATACGAAGCATCGAACGGTTCTTCGTCGGCGGATAGGCGGGAATCGCCGTCGCGCCAGCGTACAAGCAACCGTAAAATGCGACGATAAATTCGAGGCCGGGACGGTAGAGCAAGAGCGCGCGTTTACCGCGCATTCCATTACGTTGGAGAGTAACGGCCAGACGTCGACAGCGACGATCCAATTCGCCGTAAGTCAAGCTGGTCTCGTCTTTCCCGTTATTCGTCAGGAAGGTAAAGCCCACTTCGTTGGGTTGATAAAACGCACGATAACGCACCAAATCAACAAGATTGGACCGTCCTGCATCGAACTGCTTCGGATAGTCTGTAAGCACGGAAGTCTCCAATGCAAATAAAAAAATCAAAAATGTTTGTACTGCTCGCGCGTCATGGAACGCGCAAAGAACATGACGAACGCCTTACTGTCGCAGTCTCGCGACTAAGGATCGAAGGTTAATACGGTCAAACCGCAAGACAACCTTCAATACTAATCGGCTTAGTTTTGCGGCGCGTCTACAAAAAACGCTCAATTATCGCGTTTTTCTCTCATACCGTCAAATAAACCGCGTCCGTGAAAACAAAAAAGAAAAACGGCGCCGTTTATAGAATCAAACGACGCCGCTTCAATGTCGCGTCACGCGCCAAGACAAGGATTAAACTATTCAGGCTTGCTGTCCCTCGCGCGCATGTTGAATTCGATTAACCGCGTCAATCACCGCCTGGAGCGCCGCTTCGAAGACGTCGGTCGAGGTTGCGCGCCCTAAATAGTCGATATTCGTATCGACGTCGGTCACGCGAACGCGCACTTCGCCTTGGGCGTCAGAGCCGCAGGTTACAGCGTCTATCTTGAATTCTTTCAACAGAATGCGCAGACCGACAATCTGCTGAACAGCCCAAAACATCGCGTGAACCGGGCCGTCTCCTTCGTCGGAAGTCGCCGTATGCTCGATCCCGTTCTGAGACAATACCGCCTTGAAGGAAGGTTTGCTCTCGGAACCGCTAGAGAGCGAATACGAAACGTAGCGCCAATCCGCCTCTTTGCCGGTGAGACGGCTCGCGTTCTGACGATCGACGATCGCGATAATATCCGCGTCAAAAATATCTTTCTTGAGATCCGCCAGACGTTTGAACTCGTCGAACGCCGCGTCCAGACGCTCTTTGGAGAGATCAAAACCAAGGGCTTTGATACGATCGGCTAAAGCGGCGCGACCGCTGTGCTTCCCTAAAACGAGGTCGTTCTTCACAAAGCCGACGCTCTCTGCGCTCATGATTTCATATGTCGAACGTTCCTTCAGAACGCCGTCCTGGTGAACGCCCGATTCGTGAGCAAAGGCGTTGCGACCGACTATCGCCTTATTTCTCGAAACCTTCAGACCGGTAACTTTGGAGACTAGACGACTCGTCGGGACGAGACGCTGCGAAACGATCCGCGTGTCGAGACCGAAGAAATCGCGGCGCGTGCGAAGAGCCATCACGACCTCTTCTAACGCGCAGTTGCCCGCCCGCTCGCCCAAGCCGTTAATCGCGCACTCAATCTGTCCGGCGCCGGCGGCGACTGCGGCCAGGGAGTTGGCGACCGCCATACCCAGGTCGTTGTGGCAATGAATACTGATCACCGCTTTGTCGACGTTAGGAACGCGATTCATCAGCGTTTCGATCCGTTTGGTCATTTCAAAGGGCGTCGTGTATCCCACGGTGTCGGGAATATTCACGGTCGTCGCGCCCGCGTCGATTACCGCCTCGACGACTTTGCACAAGAAATCGATCTCAGTACGGCACGCGTCTTCGGGAGAAAACTCGATATTCGAGCAATAACCTCGGGCGCGTTTGACGCCTTCAACGGCGCGACTGATAATTTCCTCCCGCGTCATGCGCAGTTTGAATTCACGGTGAATCGCGCTAGTCGCCAGAAAGACGTGAATTCGGGGATTTTCCGCTTCCTTCAGGGCTTCCCAGGCGCGATCAATGTCTTTATCGACGCAACGCGCAAGTCCACAAACAGAGGAGCCGCGCACGACTTTCGCGATTTCGCGAACCGAGTCGAAATCCCCGGGAGACGCGATCGGAAACCCTGCTTCGATCACGTCGACGCCGAGCTCGACGAGAGCCTGAGCGACTTGTACCTTTTCGTTCAGATTCATGCTTGCGCCGGGAGACTGCTCTCCGTCGCGCAGCGTCGTGTCAAAAACAATTATCTTACGAGCGTTCTGATTCGATATATCACACTGCGACGTCATTATCATACCTCACTATTTTTAGGCCGACCACGTCGACCGTTTTATTTTAATTCTGCGTTAGGCGCTAAAAAGCGACTACCAACCCGACCAAGGCCAAAATTACTAACGCTTGGTTGTCCATTAACAGCCGTCCCCTGGACGGCAAGTAAGGTTGAGCCAAACTCGCGAACCAAATGCAAAATCGAAAAGGCGTCTCATAATCAAATCAAAATATTTTCGATAGAATTTCAAACTAGCGTCGTCGCGACGTTTCACGACGACGGACTCGACTATCCGTTCAGTTATTGAGAAGCGGAAGAAGATATTCGATCGTCGAATTCATCGTTTGAAGATGAACATAATCGGACTCGGGAATCGGCAGCTTATAACGACGACGCAGACCGAGAACTACGTCGAGCATGTCCATACTGTCAAGTTCAAGCTGTTCACGGAAAGGAACGTCGTCCTTCAACGCGTCGGCGTCGATCGTATCGTCAATTTCTGTGAGCACTTCGATAATCGTATTTCTAATGTCTTCAACCGAAACGGCCATCTTTCACTCCTAGTCAGGCGCCGCGACGCGCAATCTTTCACGCCGACGCAAACTCATGTTGTTACGCGTTTGGAACTGAACCGTTCCCCGCGATCGAAAACGCGACGCTTGCGCGACGCGCGTCAACGAAGGCTCAGCCCTCGTATTTCCCTACGATCGTCACGGCGTTAATACCCACCATGCCGAACGAATTGTTCAATATTGTCCGAACGTTGCCGACCTCTACCGGCTTATTCAAAACGAGATTGCGAATCTCGCACTCCGGATCGAGATTGTCGACGTTGATCGTCGGATGGACGAACCCGTCCTCAAACGACGGAAGATTACCCGCCAATTCCAGCGCGCCGGCGGCTCCCATCGCATGTCCGATAAAGCTCTTCGTATTGTTGACGTACGTCTTACGACTATCCGCAAAAACCTCGCGCAGCGCCTGGATCTCGAGGGAGTCGCCCGCGTGAGTTGCCGTTGCGTGCGTATTTACCAGGTCGATTTCCTCCGGAGCAAGTCCCGCGTTCTTCAACGCCTTACGAACGCACTGCGCCTGACGTTCCGCGTTGGGAAGCACGAAGTCCGTGGCGTCGGAGTTCATACCGTAGCCGAGTATTTCGCCGTAAATCTTCGCGCCGCGCTTCTTCGCGTCGCTGAGACGTTCGAGAACGTACACGCAGCCGCCTTCCGAGACGACGATACCGTTGCGATCTGCGTCGAACGGTCGCGAAGCCTTCGTCGGATCTTCGTTGCGAGCAAGCGCTCCTTGCGCGTTAAACGCCGCAAAAATGCCGAACGTGTGAATACTCTCGGAGACGCCCCCCGCAAACGCTAGGTCGACCTCGCCCAAACGGAGCTGCTGCACGCCTTGAATCAACGCGGCGTTGCCCGCCGCGCACGCCGCGCCCAACGTATAATGTGGGCCCGTTATTCCGTAACGCAGCGTTACTTCACCCGCTGGATTGTTCGTTACCGTGCGCGGATTGTGGTGATGAGACCAATACGAACAGTCGTAATCATACTGCTTGATTTCGTAAATCTCATTCTCCGTCTCGACGTTCCCGTGTTCCGTCACACCGATATAGACGCCGACGGAGCTTTTATCGACGCAATCCCAGTTCAGGCCCGCGTCCGCGATCGCCTCGCCGACGCAATACACGGAAAGGCTTCCAGCGCGCGTGCCGCGGCGAATCTCTCTTTTGGGACGATACTTAGTTATATCGCAATGGCAAACGCCCGCGACGGTCTTACCGAAATAACGAATCTCGTAAGGAACTACCCCGCTCACTCCGTTAAGAAGCGCGTTTCTGAATTCCGCGAGGTTGTCGCCGTTGGGGGAGGCAAGCCCCACGCCTGTGATAACAATACGCTCCGAATCGTCGCGACCTTGCATAAATATCTCCAAAACCAATTGGTCTAAACGGATGGAAGAACACGGCTTTAAGACGGATCACTCTTCGAATTGAAGAGCGTCTTCCAAGGCTATTGTATTCTCATACAACGCGCGACCTATGATACAGGCGGGAATACCGGCTTCGGCAAGGCGGCGAACGTCGTCTATTCGCGTCACGCCCCCGGAAGCAACGACCGGGATCGACGTCGCGCGCGTCATCGAAACGCACTCGGGAATATTGGGGCCGCGCATCATGCCGTCCGTCGCGACGTCAGTATAAACAAGAGCCGCGATCGGCAAACCGTCGTAACGTTTCGCTAACTCGGTCGCGGGGGTCTGACTCGTCTCGAGCCAGCCGTCGGTCGTTACCATTCCGCCGCGCGCGTCGATTCCGAGAACGAGACGATGCGGGTACTTCTCGCACATCTGCGCAAACCAGTCGGGATCTTTGAGCGCTAGAGTTCCGACGACGAGGCGCGTTAAACCGAGCGAAAGGAGCGTTTCAATCGTTTCCTGAGATCGCACGCCGCCGCCAAGTTCGCACTTCACTCCGTGCGGGGCAACCTTTTCAACGAGCTCGCGAATCGCTTCAAAATTAACGCTAGAACCTTCTTTCGCGCCGTCAAGATCGACAAGATGAAGTCGCTTGGCCCCCTTCTGGAACCACCGCTCCGCCATCGCCGCAGGGGAAGAGCCGTAGACAGTCTCCTGACCATAATCACCTTGGCGTAATCGAACGCATTGTCCGCCGCGAATATCGATCGCCGGCCAAATTTCCATGCTTCTACCTCGTCTCTCGTTTACTTGATGCAATCAGTATCTAAACCTAGCGCGATTGGACTGTTTATTATAACGTCCCTTTTAGATTATGGAAGGCCGACGCCAAAGCGAAGAATCTTCTCGTAAAGTCGGGGATCGACGCGTTGCCATTCTCGAAATAAAGCTTTTTCTATTGACAGTTTTTGTTTATCAATAGAAAATAACAGCGCCCTTCTTTTGGGGATTATTCTGTCGCAGAGACTTGTCGTTAATTTTTATTATTCGAGCGCTTCCGCGTAGCGCCTTGCGTCTTCATTATGCAAACGTCTAGTAGAAAAGAAATTATAGAGAAAACGAAGCTTCTTGTCGTCAAAGTGGGCACCAACGTCCTGACGACGAAGGAAGGCTATTTAAACGTCGAGAGAATCAACAGCCTCGCGAAAGACCTCTGCGACATACGTTCTCGCGGCGTGCAGGTGGTGCTCGTCAGTTCCGGCGCAGTCGGCGCGGGGATGGCGCGTTTGAATCTCGCGGAGAGACCTCGAGATCTCGCCGATTTGCAGGCGGTCGCCGCCATCGGTCAAGGCGCGTTGATTCAGGCTTATGAAGACGCGCTCGTCGATAGTCGTCTAATCGCCGCCCAAATACTCCTCACCGCCGACGACTTCACGGAACGCAGACGTTACCTCACTCTCCGCAATACGTTCGATTCGCTACTAAATCTCGGGGCGCTCCCGATCGTCAACGAAAACGACGCCGTCAGTTCCGCCGAGCTTTCCTTGACTTTTGGCGACAACGATCGTCTGGCGGCGCTCGTCGCTTCCCTCTTCCCGGAAGCGCTTCTAATACTCCTGACCGACGTCGACGGATTGTACGACGGAGATCCTGAGCTTCCGGATTCCAAGATTGTAAAATGCGTCCAAGAGTGGAGTCCTGATCTCATGGAGATGGTCGCCGAAAAGAAGTCGCGACGAAGCAAGGGGGGGATGGCGAGTAAGCTCAAAGCGGCGCAGATTGTTGGAAGAGCCGGCGGCGCAATGATAATCGCCAATGGGTCCGACCCCGCCATTCTGCGCAAAATTTACAACTACGAAGAAGTGGGAACCCTCTTCTTACCAAATAAATCGTTGCCAGCGCGTAAAAGATGGTTCCAACATGCCGCTCCATGCGGCGCGCTCGTCGTCGACTCCGGCGCTGCTCGCGCTGTCAAAGAGCTGGGGAAAAGTCTCCTACCTATCGGCGTCGTTCGTTCCCTTGGCGTCTTTAAAAAAGGAGACGTCGTCGAAATTATCGACGAAAACAACAACGAAATTGCTCGCGGGCTTACCAACTACTCCAGCGAAGACGCCCGCAGAATATGCCGGAAAAAATCCGCGGAAATTGCCGACGCCCTCGACCATGAAGGGCCTTTTTATGAAGTGATTGTTCACAGGAACAATCTCCAACTTGCACAGTGACATTTGAGCGAAACCCATTCTTTGCACGAGGGATTAACTATGAATTCTACCATACGCGCTTTTATTGCCGTCGATATCTCCCCCGCTATTAGGAGTCAAGCGCAAAAGGCCGTGAAACCCTTGCAAAACGCCTTTCCCGACGTGAAATGGGTCGACGACGAAAACTTTCACGTAACCTTAAAATTTCTCGGTCCTAACGTACCCACAACGGAATTACATCTCTTAATCGCCGCGATCGAACGCGCCTGCAAAGGCGTAGAACAGTTTGATCTCGTCTTCGAGGGGTTGGGAGCCTTCCCCGACTCCTCAAACCCGCGTTCCATATGGATCGGAGTCACCGACGGAATCGACGAAATCCGCAATCTCGCGGCGCGGATCGACAAAGAGCTCGAAGACTTGGGGTATCCCGTCGAAGGTCGAGAATTCAGGCCTCACCTCACGATTGGACGCGCCCGCAAAAAGGATCGCAACGTTAAGGTCAAGATTCCCCAATACGCAACCGTTCAGAACGCTACGAACTCGCAAAACGCTTCGTTGGCGGATATGCTTAACGAGCGTTCCGATCTCTATTTCGGAACCTCTCCCGTCGATAACGTGGTTCTTTACTCAAGCGATCTCCAGCGCAACGGCCCCCAGTACGAGCCTCTTGCGATCATCGAACTGGATCCCCTCGGCGCCGTAGATTCAGAGGACACGGAGTTAGAGGCGAACGCGGCCAAACCTAAAAAGTACAACCTCGACGACTTCCAAGTTGGCGAAGAGGAGGTGGGAAACCATCTTCCCGAAACGCCTAAAGCCAAGTTTGACGTGGACGCGCTCGACGCCGGACTGGAGGACGAGCTGCGCGCTATTTGCGGCGACAGCTTTGTCAAACGCGATCAAAAGAAAAAGTCGCAATCCAAGTCCGCTTCAAACGCGGACAAGCCGAACTATAGATCCCAGAGGGAACAGCTCAACAACCTGAAGGTACAGCTCGACGACCTTCGCCTGGCGGTGGATTCCTTCTACATTTTGGAACTCCTTAGGAATGAAGATAATAAGGGAGGGAAGTCCTCAAAATAGCCACGCCTCGTTACAGTTTGACTATTTTAAATTTTCGTTAATATTAAACTAAACATATTTATCGCCCCTGTCGATAAACTCAATACGACGTTTCGCCGCCTTATCATTTACGTTTAGGCAAATGTCGGACGGAGCGCGCTAATATGGCGCGCATGGAGTCTTTCACGCCATGTGGCAGGAGCGACAAATGATGAAAACGACGCTGATTAGAACGAATTTTGCAGCCTGGGTTTTGGGCGTTGCCGCAATCGCGGGCTGTTCGTCGTTTCATTCCCCTTCGGCGGATTTCGTCAAACCTGGAGAGTTGTGCACGGACGTTTCCGATCTTCCTGATCCGAACGAACCTCCTAAGAAGAATTCGGACGACGTCCGTGACGCCGTCGCTCAATACGGTTACGGGGGGCGACGCGAAGAGTCGCCGGAACGCCTTCTTTTGCAAGCGGACTCTTACTTCGAACAGAAAAGATATCACGATTCGGGGCGTCTCTATCAGAAGTATCTAGCCACGTCGGCGGCTTCTACCGCTTCGCCGGAACTTCTTGCGACGATATACTACAGAATCGGATACGTCGCCAATAAGAAGACGTTCTACTCAGAAGCGAAGGCGGAGTACGCGAAAGCGCTTCAATTATCTCCGAACAATAACGAATATCTCTTTGCCTACGCGAAAGCGTGCTATGACGCGCAAGACTATCAGGAGGCGGATCAACAGTTTGCGGCGCTCATTTCACGCGCTCCGAATTTTCCGCAGGCCCAATACTATTACGGGCTAACCCTTCTTGAAGGTTCAAATCGTGCGAATGCAATTCAGCCGCTAGCGACGGAAGTTGGAGTCGTGCAAGCAAACGCGCTATTGGCGGATAAGTATTACAAAATTGGCGAATTACAGCTCGCGAGTCAGCAAGAAGCGCAAATGATTCAGCTCGCGGCTCAATCCGCTCAACCGATCCCGAGACTCCCTCACAAGGAAAAAATCCTCGCGAACGCTCAGAACGCCGCCTACGCGCAACATTTAGCTCTCCCCGTCGCCGATAATTCGACGCAGCAGCCCGTTCAGCAGCCCGTTCAGCAGCCCGTACAGCAGCCCGTTCAGCAGCCCGTTCAGCAGCCCGTTCAGCAGCCCGTTCAGCAACCCGTTCAGCAACCCGTTCAGCAACCCGTTCAGCAACCCGTTCAGCAACCCGTTCAGCAGCCCGTTCCGCAGCCCGTTCAGCAGCCCGTTCAGCAGCCCGTTCAGCAACCCGTTCCGCAGCCCGTTCAGCAACCTGTTCAGCAGCCCGTTCAGGACGCGAACGTTAAGGTCTTTAGCCCCGGCTCAATACAATCGGCGATTGAACCCGGTCAAGCGACGCCTAACGCGTCAAGGATCGCACAATCCGCTCCTGTCGTTGCGACGGCGCCTGTCGAGGAGACTTCAGCCCAGACCGCTGTGCAACAGGTTCCTCAACAATACGCCTCTGTCGGACCGGTTCTCGATTACACGATTCCAGAAAACGCCGTGACCTACGATTATTCCGACGACGATAGTTGGGAAGACGAAGAGTGGGACGACTCCGCGTGCGCCACTTCCGGGGCAGTTGAGGAACAACAACCGGTCGCTACACAGCCTGCTATCGCGCAACCCGTCGTTCCTCAGCCCGCGCGAACTACTCAAGGGTTTAGCGAATACGCGACTCCATCCTTTTCCGTCAAGGAACTCGACGCAAAGTTCCACGCAGAACTAGCCCGCGTCGCTTCCCTCGAAGAATTCGCCGCGTGCGCCGGAACAAAGAAAGCGGGTCGTTATCTCGCGCCTATCCGCGTGCCCGAAGTTCTTAAGGAGAAGAATAGCGGGTACCTCGTCGCCCAATGTTCCGATTTAAAGGGCGCGAACGCCGACGTTGACCCCGTGAAATTCCGTCCCGACGTCGCCAACGTCACCTACCGTGAGGCCGCAGGCTACATCCGGATGACGGCGCATATCGGAAGCGGCAATCCAGGCCTCTTCGCCTCCGCAAATTCTCAGGAGACGCTTGTAGCTTATCGCCCTGGCTCCATCGGCGACGAGAACGCTCAGGAACCAACGCCTACCCTAGCGAGGAGAGAGCGTCCCCGACGCGAGGAAACGACTCGCGAGTCAATCGACGCTTCTCCTTTGCCGACGGAATCTGCTCCAGATGAGGGGCGCGAAGCGATCGCCAATCGATCGTCGGAAGACGTCGATCTCTGGACGCAACTCGAAAACGAATGGCAGGCCGTCGCTTCGCGAAGCGACGGGTTAGTCGCCGACTTCGTCTCAGTCGCAACGATTGAGAAAGAATACGACGATCCTATCCTCGTCGCCGCCGCAGCCGAAGCGCCCATCGAGGACGATTTCGACGACGAAGAGGACTGGGACGACTCCGCCTTTGCCGTCTCCGGCGCCGTGCAAGCGCCTATCGCGGCGGCGTCCGTTCCTCAGACAACCGGCTTCGGCGACTATACGGCGCCCGTCCAGTCGACGGCAGTCTCTTCCCCTTCCGTCGCGTCGAAACAGGTTTCGCCAGAACAAAGCGCCCCTCAATACGTCGCGCTTAACGCGACTCCCGCAAATCAGTCTACCCCGCGCTCTGCGAAGATTCCGTCGACGCGAAAGACCACGACTCCAGAGGAACGCTTGGAAGCGGCGAAAAGGGCTGGCGCTCAAATCGTCGAACTCTCGCCGGAGCAGTACCGCAATGCCGTCGCCAAGGGGCTCGGAACAGTTCCTCAAGGAAGATGATACGCAAATTATAGTGGTTCAGTTGTTGCGAAAAACGCGTCGTCGCGCTAGAATTCTCTCTAAAGAATCATCAGCGCGCGACGCGTTTTTCAGTTAGACGTAAGCGATACGCTCATTGCAAATAGAAGGACGAACGTATGAACGGTTCACAAGGCTTTTATCAGGAGATCGCGCGGCGCCTCGACCATGCGCTCTCTTTTTGCGACGATACGAAAGCGGTTCTCATCGGCGAGGGAACCCTTGCCGCGACAGGGGAGTTTTTCTCTCAACTCTTTCCAAATTCCAAGGCGTTTATCGTCGCGGATGAAACTACTTACGAGCTTGCGGGGAAAGCGGCGGATAAGAGTCTTCGCGATAAGGGAATAGAGACGGAAGACGCGTATATATTCCGCGAACCGCATATGCACGCGGAGATGCGACTCGTCGACGCCTTGCGCCCGAAGTTCGAGTCGACGAACGCTATCGCCGTCGCCGTTGGGTCGGGAACGATCAACGATCTTTGCAAATACGCCTCCTCTCTGGTCAACCGTCCTTACATGACCTGCGGAACCGCCGCGTCTATGGACGGTTACACTTCTTTCGGCGCCTCCATTGAATATAACGAGACCAAACAAACCTTCAGTTGCCCCGCTCCGCGCGGAGTTCTCATCGATATGAACGTCCTTGCGAAAGCCCCGCAGAAGATGAGCGCCGCTGGGTATGCGGATCTTATCGCCAAAATTCCTGCGGGGGCGGACTGGCTCCTTGCGGATCTCTTGGGAACGGAACCGATCGACTCGATCGCGTGGAAGCTCGTGCAAGACAATTTGCGCGAATGGGTTTCGAATCCTCTCGGCGTCGCGGTCGGCGATCCCAGAGCGCTCGCCTCCCTTGTCGAAGGGTTAATCATGAGCGGATTGGCGATGCAGAAGGCCAAAACGTCGCGCACCGCTTCCGGCGCCGAGCACCAATTCAGCCATCTTTGGGATAATCAACATCACGCGTACAACGGCGAAGCGCCCTCTCACGGGTTCAAAGTTGGGATTGGAACGATCTCGACGTCCGCGCTTTACGAACATATCCTATCAACGTGGACGGAAGCCTCCTTCCAGTCCGCCGTCGACAACGTCGACAAGAATTTCCGTAGTTGGGAAACGATCGAAAAAGAGTTGGAAGAACGTTTTGGAACAACCGGACTCTATGAAACGGTCAAGAGAGAGTGTCGTAAAAAGTACGTAGAGCCGGAAGAACAGCGACGGCGCCTTCTCCTCTTCAAAGACGCGTGGCCCGAACTCAAAGTCAAATTGGAGGAACAACTTCTTCCCGCCTCGCAGATTCAAGAGCTCATTTGCCTCTCGTCGGCGCCCTCTATCCCGGAAGAGATCGGGATCGATCGAGAACGACTTCATAAATCGTATCAACTCGCTCAGCAGTTGCGATATCGGTACAACGTTCTTGACTGGACGCAAGACATGGGACTCTGGAAAGAAAGCGTCGACGTTCTTTTTGAATCCGGCGGGTTCTGGTCTTTCTAATCTTTGCCTCGCGATTTAAAGAAAAAGCGTCGGTTTTAAAGCCGACGCTTTTTTAACGTTCTATGATTTTTGATAGAAAAAGACGCTTCCGAGAATAGTCCATAACTGAGTCGCGGAGGCGCGCAACTCGAGAAACGAAAATAAAAACATATCTCAAGAAACAACATAAGGGCCAAGGGCCCTTATGCGACTATACAGGCAAGCCTTCCGCTAAGATCAGGACTTCACGAAACGCCCGTTAGCAGAATCGAGATCAGTTGCCAAGCTGAGAAATGTCAAGAGTCTTGGAAGTGAAGTTATTCTTGTACCAGTAGGTGCCTTTATCGTTCGGAGCCATCGCCTTGGTCAAGACTTCGTGATCGACAGATTCATTGACGACGCGGGTTGAACCGTCAACCATAGCGGCGACCATGACGCCAGGATGAGAGGAGGACATACGCGCCCAAGCCCAAAGACCGCTGTTGACGCTGTCAGGATTCTGCGAGTTGTAAGTGTTGACGGTGGAAGCGTCCATCAAGTCGCGAAGGTTGTTCGTCTTGAGAGGCGCATTTACGCCGCTAACCAATCCGTCGCCGGAAACCAAAGCTTCGTCAATGACCACGGGATAATCCCATACATACTGTCCAGTAGTGTCGATACTGTTGACGCAGAAACCGACGAGGAACTCTTGAGAAGCCCAGATGTTGCCAGCCTGAAGGTTTTCAGAAATCAGAAGGGTATTCGTCGTACCGTCTTTGATAGCGCTGATGGAGAGCTTTTCGCCGCCGTAGACGCCGTCGGTGAGGACGCCGTAATTCTTGGAGACGTCGGTCGCTTTATAATTCGAGTTAGGATCGGCAACGACAGGACCGTCGGCGACGCCGCAGTTTGCGACGTAGTTATTCGAATTCGCTTCACCGGCCGCCGTACCGGCGCTCTTGCAGACGAAGGATTCAAGAGCGACGTCGCAGTTCGCGCTAGAATAGCCTTCAGTCTGAATGACGTCGTAGAGTTGCTGCTGTTCGATATAGGGGAAGAGCTGGGGAATCCAACCGAGCTGAAGCTTGCCGTCAGCGGTAGCGACGGCGTTTTCGCTAGCCCCGGACCAGGACACGTCGCCTTCATCGCGCCAATGCGGGAAGCGATTCTTCGTTTGCTCGTACTGGATGAAAGCCAACGCGATATTCTTCTGATTGTTCATGCACGTCGTACGACGACCCTGTTCACGCGCAGACTGCACCGCAGGGAGCATGAGACCCGCGAGCATACCGATGATAGAGATAACTACCAGCAGTTCGATGAGCGTAAAACCTGCAATAGACGTTTTTTTCATTTCCCTTATTCCTCAATACAGAATAGAGCGGCGCGGCGACGAACGCTGGCGCGCTCGTACGTCTGCGCAACGGATAACTTGCCCAAAATTATAATTTCGTATAAATCTGTCCCGCGACGTCAAAAACGCTCGCAAGACCCTATAATCTACTATCCTCAGAAAAACTGAGAATGCTAAAGTAATAGCATACTAAGCCGGAGGATTTTTCGCAAGCGTTTTCCAAAAAATTTTTGATTATTTAGGAAAATCTGCGAAAACTCACGTTCATAATTGATTATTACAAAACTTACGCGAGTTGTATCAATAATCACAGAGAAAACAACCCGTTCGAAACAGACTCCTAATTTCCGCCGTGCGTGTTCTCGCCGGTCGGAGCCTCGTCGCCGGTGCTTCCCTCTGCGCGCTCCTCCCGCGCTTCCGATTGCAGACGGAAGACCAGAAGAACGTCCTTCAGGTTCTCCTTCGCGGGGGCTTCGCTCGGCGTCTGCGCCCATTCCTGGAGGGCGCGAGAAACCTCCACGTCGCGAGTCGCCCCTACTCCTAGCCGCTCGGCTAGTCGACGCCACTGCGTCGGCGCGACGTTGACGAGTCGAACTTCGCCTTTTCCGCTATTCTGGAGATAGCGGATCCCTTCTTCTTCGCAGACTTGCTCAACTTCGCTCATCTGCGCGCGAAGCTCTGCGCTCCCCGCAAAGGAGACCTTGATCCAATATTCTTTCTGCGACAACCGACGAGCGTCGCGTCGAAGCGTAAACCCGCTCGTCTCGTCCTCTGGAGCAGACCACGACATGTCGTCGATCCCGTTCCCCATACTCATTTCCACTGCCGGGGGAGCGGACGATAAAAGCGTCGCTCCTTCATGAAAGCTACCGCGTCCCGCGCTACGCGCCGAAAATCCCCGCGTCGAGTTTACGCGCGCGCTCCCCAACGCAGGGGAGGCGCTCAATCCCATGGCGGCGTTCATTGGGGGAGACGCAGGCGCCGCGTCGCCAAGAATTCCAACCTGGGGGGACTGAAGATCATTCGCGCACAAAGCGCGAGAGTCTGCGTCGGCGTCGCCCATTTTCACCGACATAATGGTTCCCGAATCGGCGTTCTGAAGCGGTTCCGTTCCTTCATTCAAATTCGTCTCTTCGTCTTCCACAGAACCGATCGTCTTGTCTTTTGGATCGCTTTCGATCTGCTCGAAAACCTTTGCGGAACCAGAATCCTTAGTCGAGTTCAAGGCGAGAAGTCGATCAGAAAAATCCGAGAAGTCTCGACGCAGCGTCGCGTCGCTAAAAAGCGCGAAGCCGGAGAAAATCGCCGCGACGCTCGCCGCGATTAACGCCCAATTCTTCGCCCGCGTTCCTCGACTCGGCTTCGACTCCGAAGAGACGACCTTCGCAAGCCTCGCGTCAATCGCGCCCCAAGCCTCCGAATTACGCAACGACTCCTGCAATCGACTCTCATAATCCTTCGGAAAAGGACTCTTGCTATTCTCAAAGAGTCGGCGCAATCGACGCGTCCAGTCTATCTGAGAACGCAACGCCGCGTCAAAATGAGAGCGTTCCTCTACCTGACGCGCTTCCTCGTCGGAAAGCTCCCCGTCAACATACGGATCGACTAATTCGTTCCAATCCAAAATTTCCATGCTCGACGATCCTCGATCTCGCGGTTCGCTAGCCGCGGATGACGCGCCCCGACGCGGAGCGCGTTAAAAACGATTAACGTCGATTCTTATTCCCTAGACGATATCAAGAACGATATCCCGCGCGTTCAAGGATCTCGCGAAGCGCCGCGCGCGCTCGATGCAAGCGACTGCGCACCGTTCCGATCGGAACTCCCAAAACGTCGGCTATCTCGTCGTAGCTCGCCCCTTCGATTTCGCGAAGCGAAAGGGGTTCGCGATATTCGTCCGGAAGGCGCTGGAGCGCCGCGCTTAAAATTCGCGCGTCGTCCGCTCGATGCGATTGCGCGTCCGGCGCGTCTATATCCGCTTCGAATGAGTCGCCGAACTCCTCGACAAACGCGTCTATCGACGTCGTTCGTCGACGTCTACGCAACGCGCCTACCGCGCAGTTGTACGCGATTCGATAAAGCCAGGTGTAGAATCGACTTGATCGTCGAAATCCTTCAAGATGCGTCAACGCCTGGACAAACGTCTCCTGCGTCACGTCAAGCGCGTCTTCCGGATTACCTACGATCGGGAGCGCCAAATTGAAAACGCGATCCTGATACTTCAGCGCTAATTTGCCGAAAGCTTCTCTATCTCCGGCAAGAGTCTGTTCAATCAATAAATCGTCGTTCACTTTCCGCTCCTCTGCAACCTGAGACGCGCGCCGACGTCGAAAGTTCCAATAAGCTTTATTTTTCTTAACGCGCCCCCAGCTGTCGCAATAGGGCCAATCCAACGGAAACACGTCGGCGTTATAATAGTCGTATCGCAGTACCTGGGTCATCTTCGTTCGCTCCGTTATCAAATAGCGTTCTTTTGCGACAATCCCCAAAAGAGGAACGGAAAGGGACTTCGAAAATTCGCGCTAAAAAATAAATTTCTGATCTCCATGGAACCGAACGTTTTCCGAACCGTCTAAATTTGAAACGCTCACTTTAAACACATTGTTTCAAAACGCTACACTTTATCCTTTTTTCTATTCGAAAAACGCTCTCTACACATGTACTTGCATTTTTGACGCCAATCAAAATTCGTCCAAATTTCTCAATCCGCGTCAATCAAAAAGCGAGACGAATAATTCTCTCTTTAAATCCTTTAGGCGACATTTCTCATAAAAATTTTTTACATTGACGAACTTTTGCGAAATTTCGTTTTCAACTCTTCGTATTAATAGGGAAAGCGCTTGACGCGCGCCGATCGATTGACTATCCTTCCGACGATTGTCGACTTACGTTGCTTTGATATGACCGTTTCATTTTGCGCTGCTCGCGCTTTACTGCCGCTCTTATGAAATCTGCACAAAAAAATCTTGCATTGCGTCGGCGCGGCTCCTATAAAGTCCTGCGCAAAATAAAACATATTTGTCTCTGGGGAGCCTTTCTTCTCGTCGTAACATTAGCCGTCGCGGCTTTCCTCGTCTACAAGAACGTCGATTCTCAGCTCCGTAACGCTGTGGCTCGCTCCTTAAACGCTTCCTATCCCGATTTCGAAGTCTCCTTCAAAGACGTGAGGCTCGACTCAAATCGAGGGGTCCGAATCCATAATCTCGAATGGCGCAAAAGGAGGGGCCCTAAAGACGCAACGCCCCTCTTAGCCGTTGAGGAAATATACGTCGCCTCTCCTATCAGCCCCAAAACGGTCTTGCGAGGCGTTCCGAAGATCCTATCCCTCAATATCAAGCGGCCTGTTCTAAATGTCGAGGGAGGCGTTTTGCAACTGCGCGACGCCTTCGCCGAACTGATCCCCATGGGGAATTCGCAACTCGATCCCAACTTCTCTGTGCAAGTCGACGACGCCGCCCTTCTCCTCGGAACCACAAATTTTTCCGGCCTAGCGCTCTCGATCGCGCCGCGCGCTTTACGTCCCCTAAATCCGAATGACGCGAACCCTCCCCAATCCTCTCAAACGCCGCTGGAAGAAGAGGCGCCTCTCCCCGAAACTTCTCTCTATCAAAGCGTCGCTCCCGCCGTCGCCTTAGACTCGCCGAATTCCGCAAGATACGGTTTCGTAAGCTATCAACCGTCTTTCGAAGTCGAATCCCAACCCGAAGAAACGCTCTCCTCCGCTTCAAATTCCCCTCAAAAGGCGGGGGGATGGGAGATTAAATTCTTCGTCTCCAACCCTTACGTCGAATCGATTCGCGGCGTCGGCGAATTATCCGAAGACGAGTGGAGTCTCTCCGGTTCCGTCGCCAATTTCGATCTCGCCGCGCTCGTCGCCGTCGCGCGCTCGGCGTTTCCTGAACAGCTCAAACTCCTCGAAGGCGCTCAGGGAAAAACCTCCCTCTCCTTCTCTTTAAGCAGCAAAGACGATTCCCTCGAAATCGGCTCTTGGAAAATCGAAGGCTCTCTCGCCAACGCCGCGTTATCGTCTCCGATCCTCAATTACCCGGCGTCCGACGTCAACGCGTTTTACCTTATAGAAGACGATAAGATCGAGTTGCGACGCGCGACCGCCGTCTGCGGCCAGTCCTCCGTCAAAGCGGCGTTTCAGAGCGTCGTTGGACAAAATTCCTTCGCGCGCGTTCAATTCGACAACATATCCGTCTCCGATTCTGTTTTCGCCGACACGCTCCGCCGCGCTCAAAAGCTCCTCGCAAACGACGCGCCAAAAATCAATAAGCTTCTCGACTTCCTCGCCGACTACTCCTTCGAAGGAAAGGCGTCCTTCGACGTACAAATGGAAAAATCCTCAGCCGCAGACGACGAATGGGCGCCTCGTAGCGTCGTCGCCTCCGTCAACAACCTTTCCTTTTATCCGATCGTCTTCCCCTACCCGTTGGAAGAACTGCACGGAACCCTCTCGCTCAACGCGGAAGGAGCCCTCGCGATCGACCTCGCCTCGGCGCCGGACGCGCCCCCGATCGTCGCTCAAGGATTCTTCGCCGACGTCATGACCAATCCGCGCGGACAATTCGACGCGCGCGTCGACAATCGCGCCATCGACGCGCGCGTTTTGAACGCGTTGCCCTCACAAGCGCGAACCCTCGTCGACTCGCTCCATCCTTCCGGCGCTATCGGCGCGCGCGTACGAATCCTTTATGACAAAGACGCTCGCCCCGAAGAGCCCCTCGCCGTTGAAGCCGCCGTCGACCTCTCGGGAGCCTCTTTACGATACGACTACTTTCCCCTTCCAATCTCCGGAGTCGCGGGGAAAATCTTCCTACGCGACGAAGCTTGGGCGATCTCTCAACTCTCGGGGAAAAGCGGGGGAGCCGCCCTTGCCGCCGCCGGTTCTCTTGTCTCGGGAAAAGGATTCTCCCTTTTGCGGCGCGCCTTTGAAAGGGAAAACGTCCGTCTAAAGAACGCAAGCGCGAATCTACGCTCCCTCGCATTACCCGAGAAATTTCCCCTTTTGTTGGAAGAGTCTCCCGCTCCTTTGAAATACTTCACGGGGATTCCCGAAGTTGCGGGAGCCAAGTTGCCTGCGGAAGATTGGCGTTTCCTGTTGGCGGCAAACGTTCGTCGTTTCCCGCTCGGAGAAGAACTTATCGCGGCGCTGGAACATTACGACGGAAAAGAGCTCCTGAAAGAACTTAAACTCGAAGGAAAGGCCGACGGTCAAATTCGCGTCGGTTTCAGAACCGATGAAAATCGGCTAGCGCTCCAATTCGACGCCCAACCGATCCCCGGATCAACCTCTTTCCAACCCAATGGTTTCCCCTATCCTCTTTCGGACGTCGAGGGAAAAGTATCATGGAGGGAAGGTCGACTAACGATTTCCGACCTCCGCGCTCGAAGCGGCGTTACGACGTGCTCCGCAAATGTCGTGAGCCAAAATGTGCCGGGCGTTGGACGCGTCGTCGACGTTTCGCCTTTGCGCGTCGATCAGCTACAAGTCGACCGAGATTTACAAAGCGTCGCCGGAAAAGACACGCAGAAATTCCTGTCATTCTTGAAGCCCGTAGGATTCTTCAACGTCGACGGCTCCGTTCGCATTACGAGTCCCGCAGATCCTGCGGCAAAGAGAAAATACGCTTGGAATCTACGCTTTATCGCGCAGCAAAACTCCACCCTTCCAGGCGAGGCGGTCGCCGCGATATGCGGAAGGTTTCGAACTTACGGGGTCGCTCTTCAGAATACGAGTCCGCTGATTTATGGAGAACTGGATCTTGACTCCTTCTTTTATAAGGACGCGCAAGTCTCAAATATGCGGGGGCCTCTTTACTATAACGGCGCCGACTTTTTCTGGGGAACCGACGCGCCTTTGATCCGGAATACGCCCGTCTACTCCGATCCTTTTGTGCGAGAGAAGATCGACGCGGATCCTACGTATCAGATCCTCTCGGCGTCGACGTCCCCTCGCGTCCTCCGCGGACAAACTCAACAAACGATTTCACGCGACCTTTTATCCTCCCAAACTTCTAGCGACGCGTCGTCTTCATCGGCGCTTTCTGCGCGAAAGACGCCTTCCAATTTCGATCGCGCCTCGGGGCTCCGTTCGATCGAAGCAGACGTCTTCGGCGGTCGAATTAGTTGCGACGGGGTTTATTTGGGCGCGCAGGATCAGACGTACCGTCTCAACGCCAAACTTGAAAATTCCGCGCTGGATCAAGCGCTGCGCGTTTTTGCCCCTGGTTCCAAGCCTCTCAAAGGTCGCGTCAACATGTCGTTAGCCTTGCAAGGCGAAGGAAAGAACACCGCCGCGCTTAAAGGGGAAGGAAGCGTCGAAATTCGAGAAGCTCAGCTCTACGAACTCCCTCAAATCGTAAAAATTCTCAGCTTGTTAAGCGTTAAAAACCCAGGAGAGAACGCTTTCGGTTCCTGCGACGTCGACTTCAAAGTGCTAAGCGATCACGTAAAACTCACACGCGTTCTCCTCGAAGGAGACGCGCTCACTCTCTTTGGCGACGGATGGCTCACTATTCGCGGAAAGGAACAACTCGTCGACTTGACTCTGAATTCAAGGTTAGGAAACCAAAAATCTCAAATCCCTATCCTTTCCGACGTCATCGGAGCCGCTGGCGACCAGATCGCTCAAATTCGCGTCGAAGGAAATCTCGCCTCCCCCGTGATACAGCAGGAAAACCTACCGGGGCTTAAAAAGGCGTGGTGGAGCATCTTCCCCGAACAAGAGCCGACTCCCGAGGAGGCGGCTCCCGAAGAACGCGCGAAGCCTGTGCGCGACGCAATCAAAAAATTCGTCGGGGGAAGCGACAAGAACGAATAAAATCCTCTTGCCGAGTATCAAACTCATGGTAAAATTTTTCGTTTTACGGAGAAGGGCGTCGCGAACAGACAGTAAAGAAAGGGTTTGTATGGCTGAAAGGAAAAAGTCGCAGAAGAATTACCCCGTCTCGGGCGCCGAAACCTCAATTTACCGCCAAGTGAAATGCGATAGTTTTACGGTAGAAGGTTATTCGCGCGCGCCGGTCATGACGTTCTGGCGAATACCTGAATTCAAGCTCGGATTTGATCTTGGGTGGCAACCCTGGGAATTCATGGGGATCCCGCGATATTTCGTATCTCACGCGCACATGGATCACATCCTCGCCCTACCCGCTTACATAGCGCGTCGAAGAATGATGGATATGACTCCTCCGACAATCTATATTCCAGAACAAAAGGTCGGGGATTTGCGCCAGTTGCTTGCCGCGTTTTCAAGGCTCGAACAGAGCGTCATGCCTTGCGAAATTATCGGCGTAAAGCCCGGCGACGAAATCGATCTATCGCGAGAGCTCCTCGTCACCGTCCACAAAACATGGCACACCGTTCCGTCCGTCGGCTACATCGTTTGGGAAAAGAGGAAAAAGCTCCGACCAGAGTACCTTGAACTCTCGGGGGATGAAATTAGAGAACTCAACCAACGAGGAGTTCAGATTTCTTATGAGCAACGTTTCCCACGCGTCGCTTTCCTGGGAGATAGTTCTTCTCGAGGACTTGACGAGAACCCAGACATGTATCGCGCGGACGTTCTCATTACGGAGATGACGCATATTCCCCAAGGAAACGATCTCAATCCTCTGGCGGGTCATATGCAGTTGGACGACTACGTCAATCGTCGTGAAAAATTTCAGAACAAGAAAATTATCGCCTCTCACTTTAGCATCCGCTATTCTTCTCGAGAAATTGATACGACTGTTCGGGAAAAGCTTCCCGACATGCTCGACGGTCGCCTCGTTCTCGTTTGAAATCATTACAAATGAAAAATATTCGAAGATTTCTGAAAAAAAAAAACGGATCTTAACTATCTAACATTTCGTACGAGAACGATTTTTTAGTACAAAAAATCCAACGCTGACGTTGTTCTTTACATACTTTTTACATATACTATTTTTACGGCTTGACAAAACTGTCAGAGATGTAGAATTGTGTCTAATCGACCTTTGTCGAAATCGCCTCGGGACAAGCGGATAGCGTTTGAATCCCGGTTTAACATTCAAATTGTAAAGCTTTTGAGATCTTCAACATGAATAAAACGTTTGTCTTTAGCGCGCTTGTTCTTGTCTGCGCGTTGATGTTGCCCGCGTGCGGTTCTAAAAATAACCTCAAGATCGAAAAGGTCTCCGGCGTCGTGACCCTTGACGGCCAGCCTCTCGCCGACGCCCTCGTCTATTTCACTCCTGTTGGCGACGGAGCCCCCGCTTTTGGGCAAACCGACGCACAGGGTGTTTATCAACTTCAAACCGCTTCCGGCTCCATTGGCGGAACCACCGTTGGAAACTATAAGATTCACTTTCAACATGAAATCGTCATTAAGCCTGAAGAAGTCGTCACCAAGATAAACGAGGACGGCGACGAAGTTGAAGTCGTTGAAGAAGGCGAAACCGAAAACGATCTTCCCGCAAAGTATGGCGATCCGGAAACTTCCGGTTTCACCGCAGAGGTCGTCAAGGGTAAGAACACCTTCGATTTCAATCTTGAGTCGGAATGATTAAACAACTAACGAAGACGATTTGTGTTGCGCGTCCTCGTCCGTTTATATACCTTCCCTGGAATTTGAAGCTCTCATCGAGAGCAGAGCATATGCGTCAAAGACGCCCTAGCAGGGAATTTTGGGAGTTATTTCAATTGGGAGTTATTTCAATGTCTAAATCTCGTCTATCGGTATCCTCATCGGCCTCCTCCTTCCCGCCGTTCAAGCGGCTCGTGAAGCGGCCCGTCGTATGCAGTGCACAAATAACCTGAAACAGCTCGGTCTAGCCGTCCAGAACTTCGCCGACGCTCAGGGCCGTATTCCCAACCAGTTTAAGGACCTCTATTGGAGAACTGGCGCTTTCGACACGAGCAATGACACCATCAAGAAGCGTCTTGATCGAGTCTCCGCTCAGTGCCTCCTCCTCCCCTATATCGAACAGCAGGCGCTCTTCACGGAAATCGTCACCGATTTCCAAAACGCCGTTGCGAAAAACGACGCTAATTACTCTCCTTCTCCGACTAACGGCAGCACCATTCCTACGAACGCTACCCGCAACCCCTATACCGTTGCTATCGACGGTTTCCTTTGCCCCTCCGATGGACGCGCTTTCGGCGCCAAGGGTGAAACTAACCACATCTCTCGTTGTAGCTATGCGACTTGCAACGGCGACACCTCCTTCGCGAACAGCGACGACAATCAGAACAAGAATCGCCGCGGCGTTTTTGTCAGCGGTAAAGCTGGTAAAACGACACTTGCGACGCTCACCGACGGTACGAGCAACACCATGGGCTTCTCCGAAGTCTGCGTCTCTGACCCCAACATTACTGATATGAATATCAGATCTGGTATCGCGTATCTTACTCAGACGATTCAAACCAATCCCACTAATTGCTTAAACATGCGCGACTCCAGCGCTTCGAACCAGTACAAAACTGGCGTCAAAGCCTACTACAGTGAAAAGGGTCGTCGTTGGAACAATGCGAACTATGCGAACACCAACTTCCAAGCCGTTCTCCCTCCGAACGCTCCTAGCTGCTCCTCTTCTCATGAGAATCTGTGGGATCGCCCGATGTTGATCTCCGCTTCCAGCAACCACTCCGGCGGCGTCAACGTCGCGATGATGGACGGTTCCGTCCGTTTCGTTTCTGAAACAGTTGACTGCGGTAATACCAGCGAACCTTGCAACAAATCTTACACCGGTAAATCCAAGCGCGGCGTCTGGGGTGCGATGGCGACTCCCTCCGCCGGCGAAACGGTCTCTCTCTGATTTAAATTGGGCGCGTCCGTCTAAGACGTTTATGCGCCTCGTGTTAAGCTTTTGGCATAAAAGAACGTCGATAACGTTGACGTTCTTTTTTTTATATTCTATAATGACTTTACCATGACGCCACGTTTTTATTTTTTCATTTGCTTTATCGCGCTAACTCTATCCTTCGCTTCATGCGCGCCAAAGGATTCCAATATCTGCGGACAAGTCGAAGGGATCGTTCGAATCGATTCCCAACCTCTTGTCAACGCAGACGTTTATTTTGCTCCGATCGCCGAAGGCTCCTTCGCCTCGGGAATCGCCAACGAAATCGGCGAGTTTCAACTCAAAACCGCCGGGCAGTCTACCTCTACCGCTATCCCCGTCGGTCAGTATCGAGTCTTCTTCAATCACGAAGGAGTCGCGTCCCCCGACGTCTTGGATGAAGATGGAGCGATCGTCACCCCCGCTACAACTTATTGCGACGTGCCAGTCAAGTATACCAATCCCGAAACCTCGGGACTGATCGTCGAAGTCGCCGAGGGGGAGAATTTCTTCAACTTCAACCTCAAGGTCGACAAGTCGCCCGATGAAACCGCGAACTGAGACGTGCGTCGGGCATTATCTCTTGCCCCTCGGCAGGATGCTCATCCTTGACTATGAGAAAGGGCTCATGGGGCTCTGCTTTGAATTGCAAAGAGACGACGCCGAGGCGGCGGACGCAAGCCGTATCCTCACGGAAGAGCCTTTTGAAAAATCCAAAGCTCTTTCAAACTTTTCAATTCCAATTAGGAGCCGTAATCTCCTCCGCGAGACTCAGTCTCTTCATACTATTCGATAACTTTTTCAAAAAAGAAGGAGTTCGTTTATCATGGGCGCAATCAGAGAATGTAAGCCCGTTTTACTTTTAATAGCCGCCTTCGCCGCAAGCGAAGAAGCCATGCAACGCGGAAAAGAACTCGCTGAAAGAGAATTCGGGCCGATTGCGTTAGAAAGCAAAACCTATCGCTTCGACGACTTCACTCCATATTACGCCAAAGAAATGGGCGAGGCGCTTCCGAAACGCTTTTGGGTCTTCCAAAATCTGATCGATCCTGGAGTCCTTGCCGATATCAAACGCCAAACGAACGAATGGGAAGCGCAGATCGGCAAAGATCTCTTTATCAACCAACGAGCCGCGACGCCGCGCCCGTTAAACCTAGATCCTGGATATATCGAACTCGGGAAGCTAATTCTCGCCTCCACGAAAGATCACGCGCACCGAATCTATCTTCGAGACGGTATCTTCGCGGAAACGACCCTTATGTATTCGAAAAAGGACTGGCAAGCTCTCCCCTGGAGCTACGCGGATTATCAAGACAAGGAAAATCAAGCGTTCTTTACTCAGTGCCGCGAATATCTCAAAACGCGCTATCAGCTCTTGGCGCTAAAAAACGCGCAAAAGTAAGCGTTACGACACGAAATCGGGGAGCGCTTTTCTCAACTCCTCGCTCAGCGTCTGAAGAACGTCGTCGCGCGTTTTCAGCGGCGCTCCCGTCAATAGAACCCTTTTCAAATCCGCGAGCCCCTTGAGTTTCGCGCCCAAGTCGTCCGCCGCGCCCTTAGACCCGGACATACTCGAAAATTCGCGTCGATCTGCGGCGTCGCGTAGTTCATTCCAGAAAATTGGAAGCTCAATCTTATTCGAAGGATGCGCGGGGATTCTTATCGCGACGGAGTCTTCCATCGCCTTGCCGCGCGTCTGCAAATGATGGACGAGGGCGACTTCGCGCGCCAACGTCGCTTTGAGAACCCCTTCGCTTACGCGCAAAGAGAGACGTTTGCGCGATTTGTCGTATCGCGCCCCGTAAATGGAAGCGCCGCCACCCAACGCGCCCCCTAGAGCCGCCCCGATCGCCG
>SFIW01000079.1 GCA_004556055.1 Planctomycetaceae bacterium | reverse complement strand
CGGAGAGGGGCGCGCGCATTATCGGGTGCGACGAAGAATTCGAGGGCGCGATGGAGATTCCGAGTCGTCTTGACGGAGCCGCAGTCGTCGAGATTGGTAGGAAGGCGTTCTCGGGACGTCATTCGCTCAAGTCGGTCGCTATTCCAGATTCAGTCGAAGTCGTCGGCGAAAGAGCCTTCGCCGAGTGCCCCGAGCTCGAAGAACTTCAGTTGGGAGCGGGAATTAAAAAGATCGAAGACAGCGCCTTCTATGGGTGTAGCTCGCTCAAGTCCGTCGTCATTCCAGATTCAGTCGAAGTCGTCGGCGTGGGAGCCTTCGCCGAGTGCTCCGGGCTCGAAGAACTTCAGTTGGAAGCGGGGATTAAAAAGATCGAAACAGGCGCTTTCGCTGAGTGTGTCTCGCTCTTTACCGTCGAAATTCCCGGCACGATAGAATCCGTCGGCAAGGAAGCCTTCCGCGGATGTAGCGCGCTCTATATCATCTTCATTCCCGGTACGGTTGTATCTGTCGGCGAGGGCGCCTTCGAAGACTGCGCCGGACTCGAAAAACTTCAGTTGGGAGAGGGGATTAAAAAGATCGAAAAAGGCGCTTTCCAAGGGTGCGATTCGCTCAAGTCCGTCGTCATCCCAGATTCAGTCGAAGTCGTCGGCGAGGAAGCCTTCGCGTTTTGCGTCGTACTCGAAGAGCTTCATCTGGGAGCGGGGATTAAAAAGATCGAAAAAGGCGCTTTTAGTTGGTGCCAATCGCTCAAGTCCGTCGTCATTCCAGGTTCTGTCGAAGTCGTCGGCGAGGAAGCCTTCGACATGTGCGACGGGCTCGAAGAACTTCAGTTGGGAGCGGGGATTAAAAAGATCGAAACAGACGCTTTTAGTTGGTGCAAATCGCTCAAGTCCGTCGTCATTCCAGGTTCAGTCGAAGTCGTCGGCGAGGGCGCCTTCCAATGGTGCGACGGACTCGAAGAACTTCAGTTGGGAGCGGGGATTAAAAAGATCGAAGACCACGCCTTCGCTTCGTGTAGCTCGCTCAAGAGCGTCGAAATTCCCGGTACGGTTGAATCCGTCGGCGAGTGGGCCTTTTCCCACTGCTCCGGACTCGAAGAGTTGCGATTGGGAAAGGGAATTAAAACGATCGAAGAAGACGCTTTTAGGGATTGTTCTTCTCTTCGCAGAGTCGTCCTTCCCTCGACCCTTAAAGCGCTCGCGCGCGACGCGTTCGACGAAAGCGTCGACCTCGTCGTCGACGACGAGAGGCCCCAAGACGGCGCTTTCGGGGGAAGCGATTCGCTCAAGTCCGACGCGAGGCCCAAGACGACTGACGACGCGTCGCAATATCTAAGGTGGGAAATCACGGATAGGGGCGCGCGCATTATCGGGTGCGACGAAGAATTCGAGGGCGCCATGGAGATTCCGAGTCGTCTTGACGGAGCCGCTGTCGTCGAGATTGGTAAGGAGGCGTTCTCGAAAAAACCTTCGCTCAAGTCGGTCGCTATTCCAGATTCAGTCGAAGTCGTCGGTGAAAGAGCCTTCGCCGAGTGCGACTGGCTCAACGAATTGCGGTTAGGAAGAGGGATCAAAAAGATCGAAAAAGACGCTTTCCAATGGTGTAGTTCGCTCAAGACCGTCGCTATTCCGGATTCAGTCGAAGTCGTCGGCGAGGCTGCCTTCGCGTCATGCCGCAGGCTCGAAGAGTTACGGTTGGGAACGGGGATTAAGACAATCGAAAAAGAAGCTTTCGCTAAGTGCGTTTCACTCAAGTCCGTCGTCATTCCAGGTTCTGTCGAAGTCGTCGGCATGGGAGCCTTCAAAAAATGCTCCGGACTCCAAGAGCTACGGTTGGGAACGGGGATTAAAAAGATCGAAGACAATGCCTTCTATTCGTGTAGCTCGCTCAAATCTGTCGAAGTCCCAGATTCGGTAGAAGTCGTCGGCGAGGAAGCCTTCTACTGGTGCGACGGGCTCAAAGAATTGCGGTTAGGAAGAGGGATCAAAGAGATCGAAGGCTGCGCCTTCTTGGGATGTAGCTCGCTCAAGAGCGTCGAAATTCCCGGTACGGTTGAATCCGTCGGCGAGTACGCCTTCAACGACTGCTCCGAACTCGAAGAGCTTCGCCTGGGAGCGGGGATTAAAAAGATTGGCGATAGCGCCTTCTGGGGGTGTAGCTCGCTCAAGAGCGTCGAAATTCCCGGTACGGTTGAATCCGTCGGCTGGTGGGCCTTCTCCCACTGCTCCAAACTCGAGGAACTTCAGTTGGGAGCGGGGATTAAAACGATCGAAACAGGCGCTTTCAGGGAGTGTTCTTCTCTCCGCAGAGTCGTCCTTCCCCCAAGCCTTGAAGAGCTCGCGCGCGACGCGTTCGACGAAAGCGTCGACCTCGTCTTCGACGACGAGAGGTAGGGAGAGCTCCATGTCGCGCGTCTTTAAACTCGCCGTTAAGACTTTTCCCTCCCCTCCCCGCTATGAATGACAAAAGCCCGCA
>SFIW01000078.1 GCA_004556055.1 Planctomycetaceae bacterium | reverse complement strand
TTTTTTATTTCGATAGGAACGTTGAATCTACCTTTGTACGAAAGCAGATATGGAAACCTACGTTTAAGTAAAGGCTTGTCGACAAACTGATTCATCTGATTTGGATACAGTTCGAAAAGCTTCTGGAAAATATGCCCGTAGACGTCTCTCCATAGCTTGCAATTCGTTTCATCGCCCCCCATGTAACTAACGCTGAGAGGTTTGCCCCAAACAACCTCGGCAATATTATCCCAGTCCAGCGTATGCCCGACGGCAACGGACGCCGACGCTGGAGGCGCGGAGGCTTCGACAGGCGCGCTCTCGACAGGCGCGCTCTCAACAGGAATCGACGGGGCGACGCTTTCGGCGGAGCGTTCGAGATCGGCGATAAACTCAACCCACTTATTGAGAACGGAGGAAGGTTGACCGCGGCGTTTTTCATTAAAACGACTAAAAGCTTTGAGTTGCTTGAGCTTCTCCAAGGTCTTCTTCACAAGAATACGATCAGTCGAGAAGAGGAGCCGACACAACGTCGGATCCTGAGTTTCGCAAACAAAGGAACGGATCTTTTTCATTGCGCTAACGTAGACGCCGACCGTCGTCGCGACTACGCTGGTTTTGTCGGTTAGATATTCCTGGAAGCGCGAAATCAGCGTGTCGAAGGGGAGCTCTCGCGGGGCGAAAGGCTCTCCGGAACGCAACGCGGCAAGCATTTCCTTCCACGCGGCAACAGACGTGGCGGCAATCCCGACGAAGGGTTTCCGGGCGTTCAGTTTGTCGAACGCGGCCTCGACGCGCGCAGGGGAGGCGTCGGCAAAGATCATGGGAGAAAGACCGACGCTTTGCGCTTCGACTTCGCAGGACTGAATTTCGCGAAGATAGTTCTTCGCCGTGTCAAACGCTACTGTCCGTCGTTTCAACACGTAGACGACGAAGAGAAAGCGCAGATCGTCCATCGAATATCGGGTTCCCCTGGCAAGGAGGGCGTCGTCCGCCGCAGACGGCGCCCTGAAGTCGATCCACCTGGTCAAGAGGTCGCGCAAACGAGTCGCGTCGCCGCCATACTCTTTCAGAAATCGCAAATTATCGAGAAGAGACTCGACGTCCCTCTCCAAACGCTTTCGATCTCGCGACAAAAGGTCGACGTCGGGACAGTACCCCGCGTTGAGCAGACAAAAGACGCCGTTGAGCTCCTCTCCGTAGGAAGACGCGGTCCAAGATTTGACGCCCTTCTCTTTGAGATCGGCGACATATTCCGACACTACGCGTTTATGTCCTTCCTCGGCCATTTAGTCGCCCCTTTCTAGCTCTTCATTCTCCTCGTCGTTATCGCGCTCGTCCAACAAACGACTTTTCCACCCCTCCGCTACAACGACGTCGTTCGAAGAAGGGGACGGTATGCGCGATTCTCCAGGCCTTCTACCCTACCAAACTCACTACCGCAAACGTCCTCTCCTCGTAGCCCTCAGTATAACAAATTAAAAACAATAAGAAAGTCTCGTCATAAAAAACCGTCAGATCACCAGATAGAACCGACGCTCATAACCCCTCTAAAGAGGAGAACCGGTAAAAAAAACTCCCTGTATTGCTACAGGGAGCCAAAGGAAAACAAACCAACAAACAAAAGGAGATTGTTATTATATCTCCTAGCGTGTTTCTGTCAACGGGGCCTTGGCGGGAATGTGCGGGAAGGAAGCCGAAAGGAGACCGTCGACGGTTGACTCGTCGCAGCGAGCGTCGTCCTCCTAGCAAGTTCAGCGTCGAACGAATCCGTCGACATTGCGCGCGAAGACGTCAATAACGATAGAAATTGCGCGTTTTACGCGGCGGTTTCGCAGAAATTTCAGCAAGAGAGGTCGGCTAACGCGTCGGGTCGTCTATAATGGACGCAGCGCGCTCTCGTCAGATGGGAGCGAACCAAGCTGGCTCGAATCGACGCGAAGAGGAATATGATGGCGGGTAATGACTTGACGGATAGGGAGCTTCTCGAAACGGGCTTCGGGGGTAAACAAATCTTTGTCAGAGACGTGAATTTGCTTTTCGGGTTCTGCTTTGGTTTTATAGCGGACGCGGTGATTCGCAACGAGGAGAGGGATTTTCTTGCGAAGTGGCGTCACGAACACGCAGACGACGCGGACACGCCGCTCCTGCGCCCTGTCTTCGCGGGAATCGACGCGGCGCTCGCGGACTCCGTTATGACGTTGGAGGACGTCTTCGCGATTATCGCGATCCTCTCCGAGGTTCAGGATCGCGCGGAGTATTATTCGACGGAGACGATCAACTCTCAGCTGATTATCGCGTTTTGTCAGGGAATTACGTGCGACGGGGTCGTCAATAAGAAGGAGCTTGATCTGCTGAATATTTGGCTCGAGAAATTCGGAGAGGGAGCGCCGGAAAAGTGGAACGCGCTGCAAGCCGACGTCAGAGCGATCCTTGGCAAGGCGGATTTCTCGCCGGAAGAAGCGGATCGGATTCGTCGGCTTCGGATTCGTCGGCTGATTCTCGACTATATCAGCGTCCCTGACGACGCGAGCGAACCGGTGGAAGCGAGCGGCAAAACGTTCGTCTTGTCTGGACAATTCGCGCTGGGAGATAAGAAGATCGTGGTAGAACGAATCGAAGCGCGCGGAGGTCGCGTCGCCGCGGGGGTTTCGAAGAAGGTTGACTACGCGGTCGTCGGCGGCTCGCGTTCAAACCTGTGGAAATACGGAGCGTACGGCGCAAAGATCGAAAAGCGAGGGGCTCCAAAGCGAGGGCGCGCCGATCAAGATCGTCTCTGAAGGAGATCTCGCTAACGCGCTCGGCGAAGACCACGCACATTCCGCTGGAATACTCTTCTAACGGAGTCGTCGCGCAATATCTCAAAAAAAATTCCTCACCCACAGGTCGTGGATGAGGAACCCGTTGTTTCAGCGTCATAAACGCTAAAAAACCAGTCATACTACACTAAAAGAAAGGATCCTCATCCTAATCGAATTCCATGAGTTGACAAGGATTTTAAGATAAATATTTTCAAAATTTTTAGAAATTCATTTCATCGCGCCTTAGTTCCTGCGACTAAAGAACGCTTTTCGACAAGAACGCGCCGTCAGAGAGGCGACCCCAACAAACTTTGAGACGCGATTGAGCTTTGCGGATAGAAATAATCGCGCAAGCGTCCTCGAAGCAGGAACGTTTTCATCCGCGTTTCAAGCGCGTTACGGGTCTGATAGAGTTCTCTGACTTTGTTTTCCATCTCTTCTATCGGGCCGTCTAAATCTTGACGCGTAAAACCTTCGTAAAGCGTGTTTTCATCGTCGGAAGGCTCGCAACGCGGAGCGGACGTTTGGGGCGACGCAACCCTTTCGGTCGCAGACGGCGCGTCGACGACCGACGTCGGGAGGAGCGACGCATACCTAGGCGCGGGCTCGTTCCCGATCCGCGTCGGCGTCCACGCGTAACCCGCCGTCTCGTACACGCGCTTGACCCCGTAACCGATCGTCTGCCACGCCTTGCGCTTCCCCGCGCGACCATTCGTGCGCTCGAAAAGCGTCCTTTCGTCGACCGCGTCGCGACACAGCCCAAGCGCCGACGTTTCGTTGAAGCCCGCGAGCTTCAAGACCGCCGCCGCGACAAGCCGATCGACAAGCTCGGGATTGAGCTCCCGTTCCCAAATCTTCGCCACGACCTTGGCGCGAAACGCCGCGATTCTCGGATCCTGAAAGTTCACGCGTTGCAGAACGCTTTCCGCTGTCGGTCGCGCGTCCTTCTCCCCGCTTTCTTCGTGCGACGACGCCTGGAACGCCTCAATCGACTCGGCGACGATTTCAGAACCTTTTGTTTCTTCCAAAAGATTCTTCCCCGCGTGGTTATTTATTTGTTTATTTATTTTAAATATATTTTCTTTATTACGCGCGCGCGTATGAAGACCATTTTCGTTCCCATTTTCGTTCCCATTTTCGTTCCCATTTTCGTCGTCGAAATCGAGAGAGGAGTTCGCGTTTTCCTCCGAGCCGATCGGAGCCGCGTCGCGCAGATAGACGTCAAAATCTTCCCCGCGAACGTCCCGTTCAATAAGTCCCGCGCCTTCGAGTTCGCCAAGGCGTTCTCGAATGACTCGCGCCGTAAAGGCGGATCCGCGGCTCGTTTTGAGCCCGCTGTGTTTCATTCCCTTGGCGATCGCCTCAAATCCGACGTCGCGGAGCGTCTTCGAAGACGTCCTTCTTTTCATCCAACAAAACAAAAGCGCGGCGTCGCGCGACTTAACACGGCGTAAAACTTCGTACATTTCGCTTATCCAATGAACGAGAGACTCCCCTGAAAGAAAACCGGGGGGATTGAATGAAAATCGATACCAGTTCGCGGCGAGCCCGTCGTGGGCGGAATTTGCCGCGTCTATTAGAAGAATCGCCGCGACTTTTCGGATTTATGCTAAAAATTTCCAGAAAACTCAAATTTTCATTTTGGACATGGAGAGAGCGTCGACGACGTTTCCGATTCTTGCGTACGCGTCGTTTTCTCACGTTCCATTCGGAACGCTATAATTACTGAACGCGCCCCAATATCTCCAGCCGCGATATCAAGATTGTCGCGAATTCTTCTTAATTCCTTCGCCGATTGTTTGGCGGCTTTGTCCGTTTGCCCAACCAATTCGCCCATCGCGTTATAGACATTGCCTACCTCGTCCGCATACATGCCAAGGGCTAATTAGGTTTTAGAAAGTCCTTCGGTAAAGCCCCCTTGAAACGTCCGAATATTCCCCAACTCGTCGGTATACTGTCCAAGCTTAACTCGGGCGTTAGATAATCCTTCTACGCATTGTCCCAGACCATTTGTTAAAAGCCCTTGTTCGTTGTAGAAAAAGCCAAGGGCTCTTTGACTCTTCGTCAACGATGCGTTCAGTTGTTCAACGGATTTAGTAAACTTTATATCGATATCGCTAGTATCAACCGTGATCTTTAC
>SFIW01000077.1 GCA_004556055.1 Planctomycetaceae bacterium | reverse complement strand
GTGCGATGAGTTTGTCGGCCGCCGCGCAACGCCCGAAGAGTGCAAAACTCAATACAACAAGGGTTCTCTGCTCTCTCTCCATTCAGAGCAGAGAATCAGAGAATCGCCGCGAGAGACGCCGTATCCGCGCCCCGAAACGCACTCCCCGGAGAAACAGAGAGAATCGTCCCGCGTCGAAACTATACAAAAAGCCCAAACAATTGGGCTAACCCTCCTTTCCACGTTCGCCCTCTTTTCAGGAGATTTTCGCAACGTAATGTGGCATAATCCTCATCTGCGGATCAATATGCCGACATAGCGTCCGAGAAGTCCGTGTAGTGAAGACCTACCCTCTTTGAAACATTCGTCGGATATGAGACAATACCGTCATGTTTCTTCGTGCGACAAAGAGGTTCAAGGACGGCAAGGCCCATTGCTACTGGAGCCTCGTCGAGAGCGTCCGCGTCGGGCGTCGCGTGTTCCAGCGGCAGGCGCTTTACCTCGGCGAGCTCAACGACTCCCAGCGCGCCGAATGGCAACGAACCGTCGAAGCCTTCGACGAGAACGGCAAGCCGCAACAAATGAAGCTATTCCCCGAGAATCGCGCTCCCGGGACCGACGACGACTCCGTCGTTCGCATCCGCACGGACCGCCTCGTGGTGAAGAACCT
This sequence comes from Planctomycetaceae bacterium, assembly GCA_004556055.1. Taxonomy (GTDB): domain Bacteria; phylum Planctomycetota; class Planctomycetia; order Pirellulales; family Thermoguttaceae; genus RUG369. The sequence continues at coordinate 1,856 of SFIW01000077.1, read as the reverse complement.
GCGGAACTGGGGCGAGGTGTGGCTCGGCACGGTCCTCTGGGACAAGCTCGGGCTGGACGACTTCTGGAAGGCCAGGCTTTCCTCGAGCCGCAAGGGCACGGACTGGCTTTCGATCATGAAGGCGATCGTCCTCTACAGGTTCACGGATCCGGGCAGCGAGCTCAGGATGCACTCGAACTGGATGGCGAACACCGCGATCGAGGAGCTGATCGGCTCCGGCGCGCTGACCGGACGCTCGACGCTCTACAGCTGCCTCGACCGCGTGATCTGGCCATCCGACGAATGGAGGAAGCCGCGCGCGGAGCGAAGGAACTCCTTCAAGGACGAGCTGTTCCACTACCTTCGCGACCGCTGGGCGGGGCTCTTCGGCTCGACCTGCGACGTCGTCCTCTTCGACCTCACGAGCACGTACTTCGAGGTCGACGGGACGAAGGCTCTCGAAAGCGAACTCCAGCGCTACGGCTACAGCCGCGACAAACGCGGCGACTGTCTTCAGGTCGTGGTCGCTCTCGTCCTTACGCCCGACGGATTCCCCCTCGCCTACGAGGTCATGCCCGGCAACACGAACGACCGCGAAACTCAGATGCCGTTCATCAAGAGGCTCGAGGCGAAATACGGCAGGATCGGCAGCCTCTGGCTGATGGACAGGGGCGTTCCGACGGAGAAGACGCTCAAGGCGATGCGCGAGGGCGGGTACAAGTACCTCGTCGGCGCACCGCGCGGACATCTCAAGGTCCTCGGGGACAGGCTGGCGAAGGCAGAATGGCAGAATGTCCAGGACGGGATCTCGGTGAAGGTCGCCCGTCTCGATTCCGAAGCCGGGACGAGCGCCAGCGGAACCGCCGGCGAAAGTTCCGGCGACACCTTCGTCCTGACGCGCAGCACGGCCCGCTCTCTCAAGGAGACGTCGATGCGCGTCAAGAAGCTCCGCGGCGCGATGAAAACTCTCTTCGCGGTCGACGAGCGCATCGGCAGGGTTCGCTGGCGCAAGGCAGGGCCAGTGAAGCGCGAACTGTCGCGCGACGAGCTCTTGAAACGCCTGGCGGTGGCGGAGGCGAAGGCGGGGCGCGCCTGGAAGATGATTTCGATCACGCTGCCGAAGGAGGGCCAGAAGGTCACGCCCGAGACGTTTCACTGGCATCTCGACTGGGATCGCATCGACGAAGCGCGCGCGAACGACGAAGGAACCTACCTCCTGCGGACAAACCTTCCCGAATGCGATCCGAAGACGCTCTGGAAGAGGTATATGATCCAAGGCGAAATCGAGTATGCGTTCCGCGAGCTGAAGAACGACCTGGGGCTGCGCCCCGTCTATCATCAGCTCGACGATCGGATCGAAGCGCACGTCTTCACGGCGTTCATGGCGCTGTGTCTGTTCCAGACGCTCAGGGCGATCGCACGCGAACGCGCGCCCGGCCTCACGCCGCGGCAGATCGTAGAGAAGTTCAGAACAGTCAAGATGGTCGATGTCGTCATGCCGACGACGGATCATCGTATTGTCACGTTGCCGCGCTACATTGAGCCGAAGAAGGATGTCGCCATTCTGCTCGACAGGCTCGGCCTGACGCTTCCAGAGCAACCGCCACCGAAGGTGTCGGCCGAAGCCGTGGAAACGGCGTGAACGGTGATGTAGTGAAGACCTACCTCCGATAAGTAGACGAAAAATGATGAAACCAGCACATAAACGCGAGTTTCATCATTGAACGTGGAAAGTCGGGTTAAACTTCCAGAATCGTCTTGCTGCCATTGAGACCGGATTTCGTATTCTGCGAAGGATTAGTTCCTCAACCTTCCCAAAAGGCTGCCACAGACCGTCTGCAACACCATGTTCTTTGCCCATGGTTGCATAACTCAAT
>SFIW01000012.1 GCA_004556055.1 Planctomycetaceae bacterium | reverse complement strand
TAGATTTTCAGCGTTTTTAACGTAATGGCTCCATATTTCGCAGGAGTCTCCGTCATGAGGTCAGATTCGACAAAGTTTCTCTCATATCGTTCGCGTATTTGTTCTTCCGTCATACTTTTACACGCGGAGCCAATTCTTACGACGCATCCGACCGAAGAATAGCCGTACTTCTTCTGACAATAGAGAGGGCGTTCTCCCTTTTGAACGTGCACGAGAAGAATTGGAACCCCCTCTTCGATTCGCACTTCCGTCGTAACGCTCGACTGAGGATTCGGTTCGATCTGATCGGAAAGAACATCGGAAACCTTTTTAGAAGTTTCGTCAGGATCTTTTAGACCAACCACTTTCCCCGAATCGTCGACGCCAATTATGACGTCGCCTCCATTCGTATTGAGAAAGGCGACAATCTCTTTGCAGATCGAGTCCGTAAATCTTGACTTCAACTCAACGGTTTCTGATTCGATATAAGTCGTCATTTCTCTTTTCCTTACAGAACGTCCCTCATCCTATTATACTCAAAAAATACCTGTTCAAAGCAAAAAGGCAAACGTTTTAGGGGACGAAAAAGAGAAGAACGCGCAATAAACGCGTCTCTCAAGCGTTCTCGGCGTCAGGGAAATCGTTGTATCGTTTAGCGAGTTTCACGGCTAGGAGCCAGAGCGCGAGGGCGCCGAGCGCTGACCCTCCGCAGATTTTGATCGCGAGCGCGTAATTCCCCGCAAGGTCGTAGAGATAACCGACGACGAACATCGAGACGGACGGCGCGACGACGGAGACCATTGAGATAATCGAGAAGGCCCGTCCATATTGGCGATCTCCATATACGAGGCGCACGACGCTTGGCAGACCGATCGCGGTCACCGCGTAGATCGTTCCGTAAAGGAAGGACGCGACGAGAAGGAACGACGTCGTCCGCGTCATAAGCATGAGCGCGCACCCTGACGTCGCAATAAGGAAGGTCAACGCGAATGTCTTTACCGGACCGATCTTATCGGAAGAGAATCCCGCCGCGAACTTCGAGAAGATATTTCCAATCATCGCCGCAGAGATCATCGTCGCCCCAATTTCCGCCCCGACGCCAAGATTCTCCCCGATCCCCGAGATATGCGACGTCAATCCGATGACGAAGACGCTCAGGAACGTCATACCCACTAGACAATAAAAGACGGGGGACGAATAGGAAAAGCGATTAACAAGACGCGCGGAATCGGAGACGCTGGCGACGCGTTCCGACGTTTCCTCCTCAGGCGCGCTTCTTTCAGGCTTAAGCTTCAAAATCGTTCCGCTGAGAGGATACGTCGTCAACACAACGAACGTTCCGCAAAGAGCCAACGCCGTCTTGTACCCGTAAAGCGCGATGACCTTCGCCAATATCGGACTCATCGCCGCTCCGACGATTCCCGAAAACGCCATCACGATCCCCATTACGCTCCCGAGATTCTTCTTAAACCAGTTCCCTAAAATCAGCGTGATTATCGGCATGAAGAAGCAACTGTCCCCGATTCCGCGAAAGACCCCGCAAAGATTCAGCATCCAGACGCTCTTCGCTTCGATCATCAGAAAAAAGGAAAGCGCGCACATCGTCGCCCCGAAACACACGATCCGTTTCACAGGAAAGCGATCCGTTAATCTCACCATTAAAGGACCTAGAAGACCGGTTAGAAGTCCGCTAATCGTCGCGTGAAACGTAACCGCCGCCCGACCTACCCCAAGAGCCTCGCTCAGAGGCGTATAGAACACCCCGTAAGGATTCGTGCACAGCCCCACCGACGTGGCGACAAGCCCGCAACAGGCGATGAAAATTAACGCGCGTTGACGTTGCGCTTTCTTCAAATCCGACATTCCTTCTCCTTCTCGTAAATAAGATAAAAAAAGGTTCGCCGCGACGGCCTGCGCGGCAAACCTTTCTATAAACGACTCGCGTCTTGGCTAAAAAGACGCGCTATTCTCCAGAATTCAACGGGCGTCGAAAACTTCCGGCTTCAAGAGCGGGAAGAGAATGACTTCGCGAATACTCGTCGTGTTCGTGAGCATCATGACGAGGCGATCGATACCGATCCCCAGACCGCCAGTCGGGGGCATCGCATAACGAAGCGCGCGAATGAAGTCGTGATCCATCTTCGCCATCGAATCCTCTTCCGCCTGGCCCTTAAGCTGGTTGCGGAAAAGTTGGTCTTGAAGATCGGGATCGTTGAGTTCCGTGTAAGCGTTCGCAAGTTCGCAACCGCGAACGAAGAGTTCGAAGCGTTCCGCAATCGCGGGATTCGAGCGCTTACGCTTCGTCAACGGGCAAATGCTCGCCGGATAGTCGATAATGAAAACAGGGCCGACAAGAGAATCTTCAACCTTCTCTTCGAAAATGTCGTTGCGCAAGACGTCGACGTCCTTGCCGTCGACGTTTTCGATTCCGATCTCCTTCGCGTACTTGATCACCGCCGCGTCGTTGTACGGATCAATCCCAGTGTGTTGCGCAAGCGCTTCGAAGTACGGCAAGCGCTTAAACGGAGGAGTAAAGTCGATATCCTGTCCTCCCCACGGAATGACGAAATTCTGACCAGTGGCTTTGATCGCGTTGCAAATGATCTTTTCCGTCAAATCCATCATGGAGTTGTAATCGCCGTACGCCTGATAGAGCTCCATGAGCGTGAACTCGGGATTATGCGTCTGGTCGATTCCTTCGTTGCGGTAGACGCGGCCAATCTCAAAGACGCGTTCCATACCGCCGACAAGGAGGCGCTTCAGGTGGAGTTCGAGAGCGATTCGCATGTAGAGGTCGATATCGAGCGCGTTGTGATGAGTCACAAAGGGACGCGCCGCCGCGCCGCCCGCCACCGCGTGAAGAGTCGGACCTTCCACTTCAACGAAACCTTCTCCCGCGAGCGTCTGACGTACTGAAGCGACGATCTTCGTACGGTTAAGCATACGCGTCATCGCTTCGTCGTTGTGCGCGAGGTCGACGTAACGCAAGCGCGAACGAAGCTCGGGATCTCCCAAACCCTTGAACTTGTCAGGGGGAGTCTCGAGGGACTTGCTCATGAAGTGGAGTTTGGACGCGAAGATCGTCAATTCGCCCGTCTGAGTTCTCTTGAATTCGCCGTCTACGCCGACAAGATCTCCCAGGTCGAAGCAGAGCGCAAGTTCCCACGCAGCGTCTCCTACCTGATTCTTGCCAATGAAAATCTGGATTTCGCCCGTCCAGTCCTTGATCGTCAAGAAGATGAGTTTACCCTGTTTGCGCTGAAGGACGATACGTCCCGCGACGCGAACTTGAGGACCGCTCGTCGGGATCTCGACGCGCTCCGGAGCGCCTTCCCACTTCGGCGGAAGTTTGATCGGTTCGCCCGTCACGATTTCATTTTCTCGAGCGCGAACGTCCCCAATATAGGAACGATCGTCAAATCGCGAACCCCAGGGATCGATTCCCATCGCCTCAATCTTTTGTAGCTTGTCTCGGCGAGCCGCCTCTAACGCAGCCCCCGTTCCCTCTGTTTCGTTCTTCGCCATTTTACTAGTTCCAACGATATCTCTTAGTCATACACTTGGCGCGCGCAGCGTCTCTCGCAAAGAGCGCAACCTATCAATTCACCGCATTATATAGCGCTTCGCTTTCTTTACTAGCCATATGCTCGCGCCCTTGTTATTTCCTATCGTATGGATAGAATATGAAAAAGGTTGTTCATTCTTAGCATGTTATGGTTCGACGCGCTAAAATGAACCTCATCCACGTGGAATCATGATGACAGATACTAAAGACGCTCCCCGTGAGGCGGAAACGCCCGACGTCGATCTCTCGGCGTTACAGAATGCATCCGACGACAAACGAGACGAAATCGCCAAGGAAATCGTCGAAAAGATGTTCGAAATTCACCGCGCACGTCTTCTCAGAATGATCGAAGTACGGCTTCAACCGGAGCTACGCGCCCGCGTCGAGGCAAACGACGTCTTGCAAGAGGCCTTCATCGAAGCGTATCGACAATTGCGCACCGGCGTCTCGGCGCCGAAGGGATCGTCTTTCGTATGGTTGCGACTCATCGTTGGTCAGCAGCTCGTCGCCGTCTATCGTCGATATTGTCAAACGCAAAAACGAAACGTCGCGCGCGAATTTTCAATTTCAGAAAAACGCGTTCTACCCGACGCCTCGGCGACCTCCCTATTCCTTGTCGGCGATTATACCTCCCCCTCTGTGGCGGCGCAAAGGCTCGAACTTGCTGAAAAGGTAAAAGCCTGCCTTGAGGAACTCTCCGATCAAGATCGCGAAGTCCTCTCTCTGCGTCACTTTGAACAACTCAGCAATCGCGAGACGGCGGAAGAGCTCAACGTCTCGCCAAACGCAGCTAGCGTCATGTACATGCGCGCTCTAAAGAGATTTAAGGTTATTTTAAAGAGCGCCAAAATTGACGAACTGATTTAACGCCCAGTCTTTCTCCTCTCTCCTATCCCCTCCCATGGTTCAAGAGAACTCACAGAATAAAAACGGCGCCCCCGCCTCAAACAACTATTCCGCAGTCGGAATTGAAATCGATCTTGAAGAACTCGCCGCCGCGTTTGTCGAGGAATATCGTCAGGGGAAAAACCCAGACGCGCAGGAGTACGCGCGCCGTTATCCCGAGTACGCCGACGACATTCTCGAGCTCTTCCCCACCCTCCTCATATTAGAAAAGGGCGGCGCGTCTACCTCTATATCCGGCGTCTCAAGTAGGAGCCGATCTCAAGGAGAAGCTCCCGACCACCTTGATCAAATCAAGAACTTCACCATCCGTCGCGAAATTGCACGCGGCGGCATGGGCGTCGTCTACGAGGCTTGGGACAACGTGCTCGAACGCGTCGTCGCGCTCAAGGTCATGAAGATTTTTCCGGGAGAGCGCGAACAGACGATCAAACGATTCCAGCGCGAAGCGCGAATCGCCGCAGGGTTGCACCATACAAATATCGTCCCAATATACGGATACGATACGGTCGACCAGCTTAGCCTTTTCTATTACGCGATGCAGCTTATCGACGGCGTGAGTCTCGAACAGTTTCTACGTTTACGCGAGAGAGACGCCACGCAAACGATCGACGCCAGTCGTCGCCGACTGAGAAAATCCTCCCCCGGCAATCCTCAACACGCAACGGCGGCTCCGACGAGCGTGTCAGTGCAAGGCGCGCCTGAATCTGAGCAAGACGGGAGCGCAACAAACTCCGGGAACGAAACGGAACTACTTGACGCGGTTCCTCATTCTGGAGAGACTACGTTATTTCTTCCTAATCCCATACAAGAGCAACAGCAGGATGAACAGGAAGAAAAACAAGAGGAAAAGAAAGTATCAGCCGTTCCCAAGGATAAGAAAGGCGCGTTTCTCTCCGCGTCGTCCCTCGCTATCACTCCAACTTCTGAACTTCTCACCGTCAACATCGCCAGCGCCAACTACTATCAAAAGGTTGCCGACTTGGGCTTGCAATGCGCCATGGCGCTCGCCTACGCGCATCGTCACAATATTCTGCATCGCGACGTCAAGCCGTCAAATCTCATCGTCGACGCAGGAGGCCAGTTATGGATTACGGACTTCGGACTTGCGCGAACGATCGATAATTCGAATAATTTGACGACGGCGGGACAGCTTGTCGGAACGTTGCGCTACCTTGCGCCAGAAGCCCTTGACGGAGTCTTCTCGCAAAAAAGCGACGTCTACTCTCTCGGGCTAACGCTCTACGAGCTTTTGACATTTACCCCCGCGTATGCCGACTCCAACTATTCCAAGCTCGTCGCGCGAGTCTCTGAAGGATCTCCCGAACGTCTGCGAAAGATCAACCCGAACATTCCGCGCGACCTCGAAAATATCGTTCTCAAAGCGATTAGCAAGGAACCGGAAAAACGCTATACCGCGCAAGAGATCGCCGATGAATTGCGACGATTCTTAGAAGGAAGGCCCGTACAAGCGCGACGCATCTCGGCGCTCGAGAGTATGTGGCGTTGGGCGAAACGGAATAAAATTGTCGCGTCGCTAAGCGCTCTTCTCACCTTCCTCTTCCTCGCTTTTTTCCTCTTTGTAAGCGTTGCAAATGTCAGGATGAAGCTCCTCGTTTCGGCGAAGGAAGCGGAGTCGGCGCGCGCTCAGACGAATCTGAATCTTGCGTTCACCGCCTTCGACAGACTCTTCGAAAAATTAGTTCAAAACGCGACCTCAAACGACTCCCTCAATTTTGACCTTATTAATGAATCCGCCGCAGGGTTCAATCCGGCAATCGACCTCTCCCTCTCCGAAAGCGAAGCGAACGCCCTAGACGAAATGCTCAAGTTCTACGGCGAATTCGCTGAAGTCAACGAGGACACTGAGAAGTCGCAGCTTTTATGCCAGCGGTGCGCTCAGGCCTTTTTTAGAACTGGTCTCATTCGAGTCATGCAGGGGAATTACGGCTACTTCAGCTTGTTCTACAACGCCTTCGAATTCTACGACGAAGCTATTGCTTGCGCGACGACGGAGCCTGCGCGAGAAGAAGTCGCCGCAGAGATGGCGCAACTCGTTCTTGTCATGTACGACGTTTCCTTTGACACGCAGCAGAGCCTCGAAAAATACAGTTCTCACGCCTTGGAAGTCTTGCGCCAAATTCAAACCCCGACCGATCCGTTGCGTCGAGAACGCCTCGTCGCTCGTCTTCATCTAGCGCGCGCGTCGTATCTCATCATTTCGTTGCGTCGGAATCGCGAACCAGGACAAAACTTTATCGCTTCAGCCGCCAATAGAATTCCAATCCCTCCAGACAACGTCCGTGCGACAATCCAGCGAGAAATCGATTTTGCGCGCGCCTTCGCCGACTCCTTACAGGCGACAACGATAGAAGATTACGAGCTTAAAACGAATTATCACGCCGTCGTTATCCTCTGGCTATCGACATTGCGCCAAACGGCAAAAGTTCGGTCGGAATCGGAAAAGGGCGTCCAGATCGCCATGCGCTTTTGCGAAGTCTATCCCGATTCCCTACGCGCCTACACAGCCTCCGCCAAGCTCGCCTATACGATGATGCGCGTTCTCTATGAAGAATGGCTCAACGCGCAGGATCCGGGCGTCAAAGAAGACGCGTTGAATCGCTACCGCGCGCTGGAAAGCATCGTCATGACGGAAACGCAAAAGATTCGCGAAAAGTTCCCCAACGAAGGTCTTGTTAAGCTGTACCACATCTTCGAAGCGACGAATAGAGCCAAAGCGGAAGCGGCCTTCGGCAATCTTGAACAGGCCGAAGAGCTCCTCAACGTCGCTCAAAACGAGATCGAAACCTTCGCTCAAGAGCGTCCGAGCTTCGAGTCCGCGCCGATCATTCTTCGAATACGGCGTTACCAAGCGGAACTCGCGACAAAGTTGGGCAAATTTGACGAGGCGGAAGAACATCTCAGACAGCTCGATCTCGTCTACGAATCGTGGCGCAAGCAAGTTGAAAGTCGCATTAGCAAGCTTGAATCGCAAGAAGTCGATCCTGAAACGCGAATTCGCGAATCAGAGTTCCTTGAGCGGCAACGCGAGAATATCGACAAGGTGCGTAGGGATCAGCTAGAAACCAAGGCTGCGCTTGAACAGTCGTTAAAAAAGAATAATCATTGAACGAAGAGGAGCCGCGTCGCTCCTCTTTTTTCTCTCAAAAGTCTGGAAACGCTCTACAGACAGATAATAACAAGTATGAAGAATCTGTGAATTTCTCTAAAAAATCCCCCTTTTTTCTTATACGTCGTAACGTTTCTACCGATAAAGCAGAGTAACAGGAGGATTAAAACGTGTAAAAAGGCCTACATTGCGTCAATTAAGATCAATTAGTTCGTTCGTTTTAGACGTTATCCTGTATAAATTCCAAAAAAGCGTGCCAAAACGCGATTTTTTGGCTAATTATATACCGTATGAAGTACGATTATAGTTATTAGGAAAAAATGGGTGTTCCGCGTCCTTTCGGTATTGACGAAAGGAGTGAGAATACTGAAGATTCGAGAGTGTCTCGAATCGTGCCGCGCAAAGGCGGGAGCCTTTGAGCGACTTTGGAAATCATCAGTTTTTCGATGGAGCAAGTCGCCAGCAATTCGAAGTCAAGCGAAAGGGACAACCGCCGAAGGATCGACGCCCTTAAGCAAAACGACGAAAGACGATTTTTTTCACTGATTTTTTTCTTCCGGAGAATCTGGGAGGTCAGGGATGACTATTGGCGCCACTCGTAACACTATGCGTAAATCTACGAGTCTCGAAAGGAGTATCGTGTTGGAACCAACCAAAAAGATTCAGACTGGTTTGTTGGCGGTTGCGTTGGGCTTTGGCTCGGCGGCTTTTGCGCTCGGCATTTCGCCCAGCGCCTACGCGCAAACCCCGGTTGCCGGTTCCGTTGTTGTCAACGGCACGGCTGACTCCGCTACCTATCCTACGCTCGTGCGCAGTCAAGAGCTTCTGCTCAAGGCGCGTCGTTCTCTCATGAGTCGCGACGTCGTCTCTGCCACGCGTTTTGTCAATGAGGCGAAAGCGCTTAACGCCGCTTACACCCCAGCAAGCGATAGACCGGAATATGTAACGCCGCTTATCGAACAATTCAAGAAAATTAGCGACGCCGCAAGTTCGCAAGGTATGACTGAAACCGTCAAGCGTGAACTTGCCAAAAATTACCTCGAACAAGCGGAAGCGCTCCGTCGTTGCCAGGATCTCGATTCCGCTGAAGCTCTCGTCGCCGAAGCAAGCAAGTTGAACGTCACCCTCGACGTCGCTACGCTCAATCGCAAGATGGACGTCGACTCCGTTCTCGCTCGCATCAACGACGATCGTCTGGCCTCGACTCCCGTCGCAAATCAGTCCGCTCCTTTGACAGGACTCTCCGAAGCGACAAAACGTCAAGTCGCTTCCATCCAGGCAAAGCTCCAGGAAGCGCGCTCCTTGGCCGCCAACGGTCAGGTCGAACAAGCGGAAGCGATCGCCCGCCAGATGCAAAGCCTCGGCGTCCCTGAAAGCGCTTTTGCCGGCGGCGATTCCCCTTCAACCTTCCTTCGCGAGGTCGCCTCGACGCGCTCCAACGCCGTTCGTCAGGTGCAAGCCACCGTACCCGGTATCTCTGAAGGTGAAAGCGCCGGTTACCTCTACGTTCAGGAAGCCGACGAAGCCGCCGCTAAGGGGAATAACGCTCTCGCTCTCACGAACTATCGCGACGCGCTACGTTACTCCGCCGAACTCGATCAAGCGACGATCCGTCACATCAACGACTCGATCGCCAAACTCAACAATCCCGTCGCAAGCATGCCCGAAGTCGCCGTCTCTCAGACCGGTATTGACTTGACGCAGCAGCCCGACGCGATCCAAAACGAAATCGCCGCCTTCATTGCGAAGCAGAACGAAGCGCGCGAAACCGAACCTAAGGAAGCGCTCGCCGACCTCAAGCAGCTTCGAACGGAAATCGAATCTTCCCAGCTTGACGCCGCGCTCAAGGCTCACTTCTCATACTCCGTCGATATGGCGATCGCCGACACGGAAAAATTCATCGACGTCAACGGCGCGCGTATCGCAAACGCTACGAATAATCGCGACGTTGAAGAATATATGCGCGAAAAGCGTCAGAACGAGCTCGATATTCAGAATCGTCTCGCCGAAGACACGGAGAAGTTCAACGACCTCATCGAAGAAGGACGCTACGAAGAAGCGCTCATCCTCGCTAAGAAGTGTCGCGATTACTCTCATAACAACGTCGTCGCGATCCAGATGATCCAGAAGGCTCAGTTGGGCGGTCAAGTCGCTTTCAACGAAAGTCTTAAGGAAACGAAGAACGAACGCGTTCTAAAGTCCTTCAACGACGTCGAAAATTCCGCCTACTCTCTCGTGGACGACGCGAATCCTCTCGTCTTCGACCCGAAGGTTTGGAACCGCGCCAAGCAGCGTCAGAGCGTCAATCCTGGTTCAAGCCGCTCCGAAGCCGATATGGAGATTCTCCGCAAGCTCGATATGCAAATCTCCCTTCCGTTCGACCAGCCGACTCCGCTTGACGTCGTCGTCGACTTCATCCGCTCCAACACCGGTATTAACATCATGCTCGACGAAGCCGCGCTCTCCGAAATGGGCGTCACTTCCGACATGAACATTGTCACCAATCTCCAGAACATCTCGCTCAAGAACTACCTCAAGCACGTTCTCGCGCCTTATAACCTCACCTACATCGTTGAAGACGAAGTCCTCACGATCACGGCGACCAACAAGCGCTCGAGCAAGACTGTCGTCAAATACTATCCCGTCGCCGACCTCGTCATCGGCGTCCCCGACTTCAATAACACGGTCGCTCCTCTGTCGATGGAATCGAGTTACTCTCGCGCCTACCAGCAAGCCGCTAATCGCGGTCTGCACGGGTCGAGCTCGACGATCTCCGGACTCAACAACACCGTCTTCGGCGGCTCCTCGACTCTCCTCTCGCCCAACATCACCGCTCAGATCCAGGCGAGCGGCGCCAACGCGCCTATCTCCACAGGTCAAGGCGGAAGCATGAACGACCCGACAGAACTCATCAGTCTCATCACCTCCGTCGTCGATCCCGAAAGCTGGGAAACCCTCCAATCGGAGCCTCAGTTCTTCGGCCTCAACAACACGCTGGCGATTCGTCAAACGGAAGAAAACCACGAAGAGATTCGCGAGCTCCTCGAAAAGCTCCGCGCCCTTAACGACCTCCAGGTCGCCGTCGAAGTTCGATTCATCACGATCAGCGACGAATACTTCGAAAAAATCGGCGTCAACATGAACCTCTCCTTCAAGCCGTCCAACGCCGCAAGCGCCTCTGTCGACGACGACTCCGAAACCCTGACTCCTTCTAAGAAGGGCGTCTACGGAATCTACGACGGTAGCGCCACCGGCAAGCCCTTTACGGACAACCTGAACGTCAACTTCTCCCAGAACAGCTACGGCCTCGCCGTACCGCAGTTCGGAAACTACGACCCGTCGGTCGGCGCTCAGTTAGGTTTCGCGATCTTGAGCGACATTGAATCCTACTTCTTTGTCTCCGCCGCAGAATCCGACTCCCGCACCAACGTCCTTCAGGCTCCGAAAGTCACGATGTTCAACGGTCAAACCGCGAGCATCAGCGACACCACGAGCGTGCCTTACGTCAGCACGGTTATCCCCGTCGTCGGAGACTTCGCCGTCGCTCAGCAACCCGTCATCACGATCATCAACGAAGGTCAGTTCATGACGGTTCAGGCGACCGCTTCTCCCGATCGTAAGTACGTCAGAATGACCGTCGTCCCCTTCTTCAGCAAGATCACCGACAACGACCGCACCTATAAGTTCGAAGGAACCGACTCCGTATCCACGAGCAACACCTCCGCCAGCAAGGGGAGCAGCTTGGTCGAAAGCATCACGGACGAAAGAACCGAAAACAAGGGTTCGGAAATCGTCAGCCAGGGTACTACGATCCAGGAACCGATCACCTCGTCCTTCTCCGTCTACACCACGGTCAACGTGCCTGACGGCGGCACCGCTCTCCTCGGCGGTATCAAGCGACTTAGCGAAGGTCGTAATGAAGGCGGCGTCCCGATCCTCAGCAAGATTCCTTACCTCAAGAGACTCTTCTCCAACAGCGCTATTGGACGTGAAACCACGAGCATGCTCATGACCGTCACCCCGCGCATCATCATCCAGGAAGAAGAAGAAGCCTTCGCGACCGGCCAGAACGCCGCTAAATGAGATTGAAAGAATCTTCTTAGCCTAGAGCGAAAGTTTAGAAAGACGATCGACTAAAGAGTCGGTCGTCTTTTTTTATGCCCTTCCTCCGATCGCGCGATCTTGCAACCGTGTTTTCTTTTCTCTATACTCCCGCCAGGAGGAAGCTTTGTTCAATGAAACGTTATTTTTTCACCCTGTTGTTCGTCCCGTGCGCGCTCTTCGTCGCGCTCCTTAGCTACGCTTTGGGAGCCGTCGACAAGCCGACCGGCTTCTCAGGGTATCTTCTTGACGATCGAGGATTCGAGAAGAAAAATCCCGATTCGATTTGGCGCGAAGATTTTGAGTCCGACGGCGTTAGTTGGCGTTACCTCTACCAAGACGGAGACGTCAAGTTGCGAACGCACCGTCGCGTCCAGAATTACGCCTACGAAGGATCGCGTTCCGAATTCATCTCGTACGAGGTCAAGGATCCCGGCGTCGTAATCCTCGCTCATTACGTCGACTATCCTTCCATTTACAACGACGTCGAGCCGTCCCTCTGGATCCGCTCCGACCGTCCTGGAGTCGCGCTCGCCGCGCTCGTCGTTTTCCCAAAGACTCTGCGGCCCGACAACGGAGAACCTCTCGTCGCGATGATCCCCGGTTCCGCATACAAAAATCCTGGAGAGTGGCAACGCCTCGACTTCCCCGCAGGACTAGCGAAAACCCTAGAAAGCACGGCTCAGTCCCTCCGCGGAGAATATAAATTACCCGTCAATACGGAGTGTGCGTACGTCAGACAACTCCTTCTCGTCTCTGAAGCGCGCATAGGCAGATACTCTCTCTGGATCGACGATCTGCAAATCGCCAACCCCCTTCCTCCCTCTATCGAATCCCTGAAACTCTGGGAAAAAAACGCGGCCTTCACGCCGCTTAACCTCCAAGGATGCCGCTTAAAGCTCTCCAACACACCGGTTTTTGGGTCGCAGGACTTCTCGGAAAACGACCTCTACGAGCGAGAACCGTTCGCAATCGACGTCGAAAAAGTCAACGAAAAGAAGAAGCGCAAGTTATCCTTTGCATCAGACGCAGGAGCGCAAAAAGCCGCTACCTCTCCCTCGAAAACCGACCGAGCCTCCGAGTACGCCGACACGGAACCGACCTTCTTCGCCGCCTCGCGATTCCTCAACAGGAACGGCGCTTTTTCCGTCAGACCGACGGAAGAACTCTTCGCTCTCACTCCGTCGCGTGAAACAAGGCTACCCGACCGCGTCGAGCAGACAAATTTTGCCGACGCTATGAATAAGAATCAGGTCGTCTCAGTTGCCTTCGACGAATCCGCACGTTCCCTAGGTGAACTGCCCGTTCCTTCCGTCCAGCAATCCCTGGTTGTCGGGAGCGGGACTCTGGAACGTCCTGAAGACGCGATCGTCGACTCCTTCCGCCGCCCCTCGGAAAGGCTTATCGCCGACGTCGAGTTCCACGACGGACAACTCGAAACCCGTTCCGATCAAAAAGTTTATTCCATACGCGCCGTAGAGTACCAAGGAGAATCCTTCCAATTTCTTAAGGGACTCGGATTCAACGCGATATGGCTCCACGAAGCGCCGACCGCGCGACAGCTCAGCGACGCGCAAGAGGTTGGCGTATGGCTAATCGCCGCCCCTCCCGTCGGTTCTCAACTCGTCTCCAACGAAGACGTCGCGAGAATCGACGCTTTAAAGAAAAACGCTGCGGATCAAAACGCTGCGGCGCTTGCTTCTCCTAAACAGAACATGACGCAAGAAGCGGCAAACTCATTCTTTGCCGGCAAGGAAGTTCCAAGCGCCTATGATCCCGTCCTCGTCTGGTACATCGGCGGGGAACTGCGTGAAAACGACGCCGAAAACGTTCGAAACGACCTCATGCTCGTGCGACGTCTCGACCCACTGCGTCGACCTATCGTCGGATCCGTTAAAACGGGAATCGATCGCTTTTCCCAGGAAGGAGCGTTAGACGCGCTCCTCCTCAACCGCGAACCTCTCCTCTCCTCTCTCGATCTCAACGATTACGCGAACTGGCTCGTCAGAATTCAAAACCTCGCGACGAATACGCGCGCCGTCTTCTGGAATATCGTGCAAACGCAGCCGACAATCACCGCAACCCTACAGCGCCAATTCTGCGGAATGGCGGACGAAACGCCCGGCGTCGTTTCATACGAACAGATTCGACAACTCGTCAGACTTTCGATGTTCGCCAAATGTCGCGGTCTATTCTTCGCTTCGAACTCTCCTCTCGACGCGAAGGATCACAAAACGCAGTATCGCGCCGCCGCGCTTGAATCGATCAATCTCGAATTACTCCTCGTCGAACCCTGGTTCGCCCTCGGAGATCCCGATCCTGAGTTGCTCAAGACGTCGTATCCCAATATCAAGGGAATCGTCTCTCAAACGAAGCGTTCGCTCCTCTTCGTACCCGTTTCGACCGAAAAGGACAACCAATACGTCATGGGACAAGACGCCGTCAACAATCTCACCGCCACCGTCCCCACGCGCGAAGGATACTCCCCCGACCTCCTCACCCCCGGCGCGCTGAGAAAGATCGTCTCCCGTCGACGCGCAGGAGGATGTTATTTCACCCTCGACGAAGGTTCAATGAACTCGCTCCTCTTCTTCACGCAATCCGATTCGATGAGTCAAAAGCTCTCGGAACGCGCGCCTGTCTTTGGCGAGCGACTCGCGACCCTCGCCGTCGGATTAGCGCGAAAGAGGCTCGACCTTTACGAACAAACCGTCTACGCGCTAAGATATGTCGAAGAACACGGATATTTCCCGAAATCAGCGCCCCATGCGCCGGCGCTTGGCGAGGTGGTTCAACGCGTCGGGGATCAGATCGACTCCGCTGATGTTTTCCTAAAACGCGGCGATTTTTCTCAAGCCTATCTCGTCGCGGAACGCGCGACGCGCGAAATTCGAAATATCGAACGGAGATTTTGGAGCGAGGCGACTCGAAACGAACTAACAAAGCCCGTCACTCCCCTTTCCGCCTCGTTTTACGATATGCCCGCGTATCTCGAACTATACGACAAGCTCCTCTCGGGGAAACTGCGCGCGAATGACGAAAACCTCATTCGCGGGGGGGATATGGAACGCGCTCAGAGTCTTGCCGACAACGGATGGACGCTGCAATCGCGTCAAACGAACGTTCTTCGGGGCCGCGCTTCATCCTACTCGTACGTCGCAAATCAAGATCCGTCGGGGGGTGGAAGAAAGGAATCGAGCTCTGTGCTCAAGCTCGTCGTCGAACCGATCGACGACGTCGCCTCTCAGAGAATCCCTCAGCAAATTGAAGGCAATATCGTCGAGGTCGAAACGGAGTTTCCTTCTAAGGTCGGACAGTTAATTTGCGTTCAGGGCTGGATACGCATCCCGAAAAAACTGACGAACTCGGTCGACGGATTCGAAATTTACGACAACCAAGGGGGGCGCGCGCTAGCGTTGCGCTTCCAAGAGGCGACGGAATGGAAACGATTCGCTTTCTATCGTCATTCGACAAGCGACGGGCTCATGCGAGTGCGTTTCGCCATGTCGGGAGTTGGCGAAGTATGGCTTGACGACGTCGCCGCCTACGTCGTGGAAGCGCTCGATCCCGCCGACGCCGAGAGAACGTCCATCCCCAACGTTCTGGAATGACTCTTCAAAAGACGCCAATTCTTCTTGGCGTCTTTTTTCTTTAGAACTCTAAATATCAGATGGATAAAATAAACAAGATTTTCTAGTTCTATCAATTTCAACAAAAATACAACTTTTTCTAATCTCAAAAAATTTAATCTCCGATATAGGGACTAGCGACGAAAAAGGGAAGTAAGAAAAGCCCCTGAAATGCGAATCTTGTCCCGTGTTGCGTCGCGCTTTGTGTGGAAATAAACATCCGTTCGAGATATAAAATTTTTAGCGAGGTCTAAAATGAAGTCGTCTGTAAAGATTTCGTTATTGGCGGCGGTCGCAGCCGTTCTTTTAACCGGCGCCTCGGCGTCCTATGCGCAATACGGCGCGTGCGCTCCAGCCTGCGACGTTCCTTCTATTCCAGCTTGCGCTCCTTCCTATGAAGTTCCGACTTGCGCTCCTACCTGCGACGTACCGACTTGCGATGTACCGACTTGCGATATTCCCACCTACGGATCCTCGTACGGATACGATTCTGCGTGTTATACAGGTTGTGATTTCGCCAGAAGCGTTTCGGAGCTTGCAGCGGCGCCCTTCAAGTGGATTATTTGCGAACTGACCTCGGGAATTTATCCCGATTGCGGATGCGCCCCTCGGCCGCCAAAATCGAACTGCAATCCCTGCACGATTTGCGGCGATTACGTCGGCGGATGCAACGAAACGGGCGCCTACGCCGCAGGCGGCTATACCTCCTTGCAATGCTCCCCGTGCGATCAAAATTTCTCCTTCCCGTCGTCTTCGAGTCAATCATCGTATCAGAGCGCGCCTACGAGCGGTTTGAACTTTTACGACGTCGAAGCATACGACGCCTCCCCGAGCAAGATGAGCGCGAAGATTCCGACGTACAATTCTCGTGTTGCCAGCGCGCCAAAGAACGATTTCACAACGAACGTCGCCGTTTCTCTCCAGAGAGCGTTCGGCACGACGCGTCCCGCCGCGCAATTCCGTCCCGTTGAAGAAACGATCGAACGATCGCGCGAAATCGTCCGCGAAGTCGAACCTCGACAATACGCCTCGACCCCTGGTCGCGAAGCGCCCGTCGCTCAAGTCGCTCCGCTTGCCCGCGCCGCAAATACAGTTCGATCCGTTAGTTATGAACAGGGCGAAGTCAACGCTCAGCGTCAGGCGATCCGTCAGGCTCAACGCGTCGAAGCGACCGACGACGCTCAGATCAACGCGCGGAACTTGCGCGAAATCCAATCGAAGCCCAACGTTCGCATCGTCGCTACGCAGGATCGGAAGAGCGTTCCTGCGTCGAAAAAACAATTTGGCACGACCCGCGCCATTAAGTGAAGATAACGAGTTCTAAAGATTTTAAAGACGCAACCTTAAACGCGTCGCGTCGCTCTTGTCACGCGTCTGTTTTTTGATTACCCTCCCCCGTAACGCGGAGAAACTAGCAAAGGAGCCCGAGGTTCGCCGCCTCGGGCTTTTTATATTCCGCGCGATTTACCGTGCAAATTACGTAAGTCTTTCGAATAGACGGCTACCATTACTAAAAGGAGTTAGCTAATGCTTTTGACAGGAACCCTTTACTCGCGCGTCTCAAAAATCGCGAGTTGCGTCGCGATCATCGGAGCGATCGCTGTCGGCGGGTCGGCTTTCGCGCAAAAACCTGAACAAATTCTAGGGCGAGCCCCCGTGCAGCCCGACGTCGACGTCGACTACCCCGCCGCCGGCGAGGAAGAGAAATGCGTCATTAAGCAATACAAGGAGCAGGGCTATACGGGAGTCGCTCTATATGCGCCCGACGGAACGACAATTTTGCGCGTCTGGGCCGCTCCGACTCCTAAACCTGGACAAAAGGCCCAGGTCGATCAAATTCGATTCTTCAAACACGGCGTCGAAGTTTATCGCGACGTTTTGGGAAAGGAGTCGCGCTGGCTTAACAACGGCGGTATGCGTCGCGGTATTCTCGGCGAGGACAAGAAGACAATCGCGTCATGGAGCGTTATTTCTCCGCAGGAAACCGCGCAGGAAGTCGTTTCCGCGCTCAAGACAAACGATTTTGCGCGTTATCAACGCGTCGCCCTTTCCGCTCAAGATTTAACGACTTTAGGCGTTGGACAAGGTCCCGTCGCTAAGGAGTTGCAGAATCAGGTCAAAAGCGTCACAGAGAACGCTTTCGCTCAGCTCGCTCAGACTCTTGCGATTCCTGAAGACGCGAAATGGGGAGCGCTCAACGCCGGACTACCCGCCGCCATTCCCGCAGGGGAAAACTTCTCTCAGGATCTCGAAGCGTACTATAACGTCGCGATCATCGTCATGGACGGAAACGACGCGTCGAAGAGTCAAGAACTTTACGTCGGCGATATGATTAAGGTTGGCAACGCGTGGAAAGTCGTCGGACTCCCCGCGGGCGAACCCTTCGGACAGGCAACCGGTTCCGTCGCGGCGAATTCGATTTTACTCCCAACGGAAGGAAGCGCCGCCGCGTCCGCCGTTTCTGGCGACGTTGGCGAAATGGGATCCGTATTAACCGAAGCCTACAACAAACTCGAATCCGCATCTCCTGCGGAATATCCCGCGCTTTGCGATTCTACCGTCGATCTCCTTCTTCAGCTTGCCGCGTCGACTCCTCAGGAAAGGGATAATCTTCTCTCTCAAGCGATCGACGTGATCTTCTCCGGCGTGCAATCGGGCCTCTATCCTGACGGAGCCGCTAAGCTCGACGCTTTGGGAGAAAAACTCGCGGACGCGGGCGACGAAGTAAAGGCGCGGTTGCGTCAGCGTCAGATCACCGCCGCGTTCTACGCCGTCGCGCAGAGCAATCCGCAACCTAAACCTAGCGAACTCACGAAAGCTCAGGAAAAATATACGGAGGATCTCGCGGCGTTCGTCGAAGAATATCCCACGACTGCCGCCGCTGCGGAAGCCGCCATGAGTCTCGCCCTCGACCAGGAATACCTGCTGGAGAACGAGGAGGCCATGAAGTATTACCAACATGCCGCCCAGAACGCGTCTGGAACGCTCGTTGGACGTAAAGCTGCGGGCGCGTTAGCTCGCCTCAAATCCGAAGGCGGCGCGTTCAATATGCCGAAACTACAGTACTCCGACGGAACCCCCTGCGAGTTCAAGCCCGGCGATAAACCGACCGTCGTTTTCTTCTGGGGAAGCTGGGATAGCGAAGGAGTCGCGGGTCTCAACGCGCTTGCTTCTCAGGTCAACGTGATCGGCGTCAACGTCGACACGACTCCAGATCCGGCGAACGCCGACGCCTACTTCGCTCAGATTACCAAAGGTCTCCCGTGGAAGAACGTCTGCGATCCAGCCGGACTTGACGGCGAAGCCGCCGTTGCCTTCGGCGTCCAGACCGCTCCATGGATTATCCTCGTCGACAAGGACGGCAAGGTCGTTCGTTCCAACATCGCGAACGTCGAAGAACTCGTCGGAGTTCTCAAAGAAATGAAATGACGTCGGGCTCTTTCCCAATTAAAAAACCCCGGAACGCTGCGCGGCGCGTCCGGGGCTTTTTATTTGAAGTCAGAAGGTAATTATTTCGACGTTAAATCAAAATCGAAGGTGTTAGCTCCGGGAACGACTTCAACTTCGACGCCGGAGGTTTTTTCATCGCACCACTTGTCTGCAATCGCGCGCACGCTGTCGTACGTCGGTTTCTCTTCGCCATTTTCAACCATCGTGCCATTTTGAACGGCAATACGATAATCAAACTTCACGAAATACTTGCCGGGCGTCGTTCCTGCATTCCCCGCTCCGGCAAGGGTTTGAAGCTGATAAACGCCGTTTTCATCAGTTTTCGCATATCCGCTCGAACCGGTAGAGTCCGCTGGAATGAAGTAGACGTTGACGTCCGCCGTCGGTTCGCCGTCGATCGAGATAGTCCCCGTAACCCCTTCCGTTTTGATCGCTTTATCGCCGCATCCGACAAAAGTTCCTAAAAGGCAGAGCGCTAGGAGTGAATAAAAAAGATTCTTCATTGTAACCAACCTCATTGTAAAAAAATGCGCCTGCGACGCGGGTTTCAAAACGATTCGCTACGCAGACGCGATTAAAAGTGAACTGAAATCGATAAAAATTACAGCGACACTGTTTCGCCGCCTTGTGGAGTAGCCATCGAGCCCCAAACGCCTTGCGTGGAGGCGCCAGTCCACTGGTGACCTTCGCCCGTCCATTTCGGATAGCCGAGAACGTGGTTGACGTCGCCGCAGTCGATCGTTTCAGAAATGAAACGAACCGAACCGTCCGCCATGCACGCGTTCACGCCGCCGCTATGATTACTCGACGCAGAGATGCACATTGCCGTGTGATTTTCGTTGCGACCGTTGTTCGAACCATAGCAGCTCGGGCTGTTAGGCGGAACGGCGGCGTGGAAGTTCGTATAGCCCGCGCGGCAGTCAGCCCAGCGACGACCTTTGCTATTCCAGTTGTCATTGCCGTTCATCATCCCGTCGGAGCCGCGCATCGCCAAGCACGCAGAAACGGGCTGACCGTGAATCGCGGCTCCCGCAATCGTCGACTTCACCATGTTGTCGCTGGTAGGTTTAGACGTGAGGATCTCCGCAAAAAGGAGCGTGTTCGACGTTCCGTCCGTAATCGCTTCGAGCCCCATGCGACCACCGTAGAGGTAATTAAAGAAGACGCCGCGACGATTGCGGTTTTCACCCCAGTCGCAACCGATCATGAAATCGCCGCGGTTGCAACCGTAGTTCGTGCACCCCTGGTAACCGTCCGACTTCGACGTCACGCTATTCCCGTCCGAAGGACAAAGGAAAGAAGGAATCATCGTTTCGGTTGGATTGCGTTGACCGTCGTACATGTCGTTGCTATTCCACGGAAGAGGAATATTCGACGTACCTGCGCCCTGATCCCAGACATAAGGATTCGTGTTCGCCGCTTTCTGGCAATATCCGGTGATCTGCTGGAAGAGAGCGTTTTGTTCAATGAAAGGCAGAAGAAGCATATGCGCGGAGTACACGTCGACAACGTCGATGCGCGTGTCCGTTCCATTGCGCTTGTACGCCCCCGACCAGAACATATCTTCCCCTTGGTTCGGGATGCGGTTATTTTGATCAACAAAGTTGTGAACAGCAAGTCCGAACTGTTTTAAGTTGTTCGTACATTGCATACGACGCGCAGCCTCGCGCGCTGCTTGAACTGCGGGTAAAAGCAATCCTATAAGAATACCAATAATCGCGATGACAACCAGGAGCTCTACCAGTGTAAACCCCTTAAAATGCAAATGTCTCATAATAAACTCCCGTCAAAACTAAGATGAACCCGAAAAATAATAAAATCCGGGTAAAAAGCAATAGGGATAACCTTTACGATACATTATTATCTTAGCGCAACAGATTTTCAAGATGACGAGAGCATTAAAACACATGATTACCTATTTTTTGTGATTGTGTTCTCCATAGAGTTCTTTGCAATGAATATAGGCATACTTTCTAAAAATATCAAATGATAGTATTTCCAAACGAGGAAAGACGTACCTTTTCAAGATTCTAGTGGGTAAAAAGGCACGCCAACAGGAGCATCAAAAGAATTCGACTCAGTGAAGAGAGTTCAGCCGTCGCTCCTAAAGTCGACACTATTCCAATCACCCCCTATCGGAGCGCGTTCCGATAGGCTCCGCTTGTTATGCACAGTCGGGCGTTTCATCGTTAAAACCGACCGCAAGTCAAAAAGAAAATAAGATATAGAAAACAACCAATATTCTTCACGTTAGATTTCCGCAGTCTAAAAAAGCCTGCGCGCACTATAAAAATCAGTTCGCGCAGGCGAAAGCTTTATTTGGGAAGACGCCTCTTTTGGGAAATTAGTTTAACCAATCAGAGTGTCGTGGTCTCGCCGCCTTGAGGGGTCGCCATGCATCCCCAAACGCCTTGCGTGGAGGAACCGGTCCACTGATGACCTTCGCCCGTCCAGTTCGGATAGCCGAGAACATGGTTTACGTCGCCGCAGTCAATCGTTTCCGAGATAAAACGAACCAAACCGTCCGCCATGCACGTGTTCACGCCGCCGCTGTGATTACTCGACGCGGAGACGCACATAGCCGTGGCATTTTCGTTACGACCGTTGTTCGAACCGAAGCAACTCGGGCTATTAGGCGGTACGCACGCGCGGAAGTTCGAGTAGCCCGCGCGGCTATCGCACCAGCGGCGACCTTTACTATTCCAGTTGTCGTTGCCGTTCATCATCCCGTCGGTTCCGCGCATCGCCAAGCAGGCAGAAACGGGCTGACCATGAATCGCCGCTCCCGCGATCGTCGACTTCACCATGTTGTCGCCAGAAGGTTTAGACGCGAGGATCTCCGCAAAGAGGAGCGTGTTCGACGTTCCGTCCGTGATTCCTTCAAGCCCCATGCGACCGCCATAGAAATAACAACGTCCTTAAAATATTCTACGATGTATTTTATAGGCAATAAGTAAACCTTACTGAATTTTATTACATAAAACTCAGAGTTAATCCCAATATTAAATCCACTATCTCTTAATATATAAAATATCATATACCATCTGGGAACGTTCCTGACAAAATAAACACCGTCTTTCTCTAAAATGTTCCGCAATCGTTGAAGATAATTTTGAAGAATTTTGAGACATACTATGTGAAGCTTTCCCGAAGGAAAAAGAAATAAAAAGGACTTGACGGAAAGAACAAATTTAATAGAATAAGTTCTACGTTTTGTTTATGTGAAACGTTGGCGCGACGTCTTTAGGATGATCGCATGAAGTATAAATCGGGGCGTAGCTCAGCCTGGCTAGAGCGCTACGTTCGGGACGTAGAGGTCGCACGTTCGAATCGTGTCGCCCCGATTGATTCTTCACTTATATCCTAGATCGGGGCGTAGCTCAGCCTGGCTAGAGCGCTACGTTCGGGACGTAGAGGTCGCACGTTCGAATCGTGTCGCCCCGATTTCACCGCAAGGATTCGTCCTTGCGGTTTTTTCATTTCTTGCGCTCTCCCATACTCGCCGCGCCCTTGACCTATTATACCTTTCAGTGATAATAAAAACGCCTGCGGGCGGCGCTTAAAGCCCGGTTTTGTCGTTATCATGCACCAATAACAAGGCTTACTCATGCAAGATAAATCGCTTTACGATAATCCGTTAATCGAACGATACTCTTCACGCGAAATGTGCGCGCATTTCAGCCCTCAAAAGAAATTCTCGACGTGGCGAAGACTATGGGTCGCGCTCGCCGAAGCCGAGCATGAGCTCGGACTGCCAGTAAGCCAAGCGCAGATCGACGAACTCAAAGCTCATCTCGACGATATCGACTTCGAAGCCGCCGCCGCATACGAAAAAAAACTCCGACACGACGTCATGGCCCATGTCCATACTTACGGCGACGTCTGCCCTAACGCTCGCGCAATCATCCACCTGGGAGCCACTAGTTGCTTCGTCACCGACAACGGCGACTGTATTCTCTATCGCGAAGCTCTTCGCATGATTCGCGATCGCCTCGTCGTCGTTATCGACCGGCTCGCCAAATTCGCAAAAGAATATCGCGCTCTTCCCTGTCTCGGACTGACACATCTTCAGCCCGCGCAGCCTACAACCGTCGGTAAACGCGCCACTCTCTGGACTTACGATCTTGTAACCGACCTCGAAGACCTCGAATATCGTCTCGAACGCTTCAAGACCCTCGGCAACAAAGGCACGACCGGCACCCAGGCGAGCTTCCTCAAGCTCTTCGACGGCGACCACGCGAAAGTCCGCGAGCTAGAAAAGAAGGTTTGCGAAAAAATTGGATTCGATAAGCCGTTCGCCGTAACCGGTCAGACCTATCCGCGCAAACTCGACGCGCAGATTCTCGACGTTCTCTCCCGTATCGCCCAAAGCGCTCACAAATTCGCGACCGATTTGCGGATCCTCGCTCATAAGAAAGAGCTGGAAGAACCCTTTGAAAAGAACCAAATCGGTTCGAGCGCCATGGCCTATAAACGCAATCCCATGCGTTGCGAACGCATCTGCTCTCTTGCGCGTTTTGTCATGAGTCTCCAATCCAGCCCCGCAATGACTATCGCGACTCAGTGGATGGAAAGAACCCTGGACGACAGCGCCAACCGTCGTCTCTCAATTCCTCAGGCCTTCCTCGCTATCGACGCGATTCTCATCATCATGCAGAACGTCGTCGAGAATATCGTCGTCTATCCGAAAGTCATAGCGAAGGACTTGGCTGCGGAACTCCCCTTTATGGCGACGGAGAATATCCTCATGGCCGCCGTCGAAGCGGGAGGAGATCGTCAGGAGTTGCATGAACACATTCGTCAACACAGCGTCGCCGCAGGGAACGTCGTCAAGATCGAAGGCGGTGAAAACGACCTTCTCGAGAGACTCCGAAAAGACCCCGCCTTCGCCGCCGTCGATATCGACGCGGAGATGAAACCAGAAAAATTCATTGGACGCGCCCCCGAACAAGTCGACGAATTCATCAACGAAATCGTCGAGCCGATTCGCAAACGCTATCCTAACGTCGCGGTCGCCGAGGCCGATTTACGCGTTTGACATGCTTTCATTTCGACGATAGCGCGGCGTGAACGACGTCGCGCTTTCTAGTCTAAGATAAGGAAGATCAAATATGTTATCTTACAGAACTGCCGGCGAATCCCACGGTAAAGGTATCGCCGCGCTCGTCGAGGGATTCCCCGCGGGAGTCGTCATCGATACTGACTATATCGCCTCAGAATTACGAAGACGCCAATGCGGTTACGGGCGTGGCGGACGTCAAAATATCGAGACGGATTCCGCCGAAGTCATGACCGGTATCCTTCATGGCGTGAGCATGGGTTCCCCTATCCTTCTCTGGGTCAAGAATCGCGACTACAAACTCGAAACGATGCCCGAGCTCGTGCGTCCGCGTCCTGGACACGGCGACCTCTCCGGTTCGATTAAATTCTTCTCCGGAATCCGCGCGATCCTCGAACGCGCTAGCGCTCGCGAAACCGCTGGTCGCGTTGCCGCCGGCGCTTTGGCAAGATTGCTCCTTCGCGAGGTAGGAATCGAACTCGTCGGATACGTCCAACGCGCGGGGGGCGTCGACCTGACGCCCGATCCGTCGGTTTGGGAAAAGACCCCGTCGGAAATTCGCGCCGCGCGCGATCAATCCGAACTCTTCACCCTCGCCAATCCCGAAGCGGAAGCGAAGGCGAAGCAGGCGATCGACGACGCACGTTCCGCAGGAGACACCCTCGGCGGGGTCGTCGAGGTTCGCGTCTTCAACGTGCCTTTCGGCCTCGGCGCTCACACGCAGTGGGTCAACAAACTCGACGGTAAACTCGCGCGCGCTATCGCGTCGATTCAAGCCTTTAAGGGCGTTGAAATTGGCGACGGTTTTAAACTATCCGAACTTCGCGGTTCGCAAGCTCACGACGAGATTGGCTGGAACGAAGAGGAACGCGGAACGCGTCGTCAAGGTATCGTCCGCCCGACCAACCACGCCGGCGGTCTCGAATGCGGTATGACGAACGGACAGACAATCATTATCCGCGCCGCCAAAAAACCGATTCCAACCCTTCGAAAGCAGCTCAAATCGATCGACCTCTCTACAAAATCCGTTGAAAAGGCGTCCTTCGAACGCAGCGATATCTGCGCAATCGCCGCGGCGAGCGTCGTCGTTGAGAACGTCGTCGGGTTTGAAATCGCGTCCGCGCTCGTCGAGAAGTTTGGCGGCGATTCCCTCCGCGAAATCAAAGATCGCATTGACCTCTTCGAACGTTCTGTCGCGAAGCGTCTTGAAGACGGAGAATGGATGAGCTGAACAGCGTCCTCTTAAAAGCCGTAAAAAAAGGCGTCGTCCCCATCTCGGACGACGCCTTTTTAGTTACATATTCAACCGCGCCTACCGCAAATCATTTCACGACTTCGTCGGCGACCCCTTCTAGGAACGCCGCTCCCGCTGGCTCAAGCTGATATTCCTTCCCCGCTTCTTTCAGGCGCTCAAAAAGACCGAGCGGAGATTTCCCGGTGATCGTCTTATAGAAGACGCATCCGGCAAGGTAAGTTCCCCATGGATTCGGATGGTACGGCGTATTCTTTCCCTCGTCGCAGAAGAGGTTCACGCGATCGCCAACGACCGCGAACGCGTCGCCCACCGGCGCAAGGAGCGAGTCGATCTTCTTCTGCAAATCGAGATAACCGCCGCGCAAACCGTAACGCAAACGTTCCGTCGTCGCGTCGTTCGGCGAGGAATAACGTTTTGTCCAGGCGGAGAGAACTTCCGCTCGACGCGCATCGTCGTCGCCATAGCCTTCCAGCATACCGTCGCAACGCGCCCAAGTCTCGTACAGGATAATCTTGACGTCTGGCGAAGTTGCGCGCGCAAGTTCCGCAAGCTTTTGACCATATTCGATGAAGGTCTCGTACTCGGCAACGGCGCCGGAACTATATTCCTGCAAGACAACGTAATCCCACTTCTGGTTCTTAAGGAGCGTCGCCGCCCCCGGCTTCGTCCATTTCTCTGGAACCGCGTCCTTGAAGTGCTGATGGAATCGCCATCCTCCCGGAGCGACCCGCGTCGTCTGCGTCGGTACGCCGCTAACGTTCAACATGTCCTCGACTGTTTTATCGAGATTATTGTAATACGTGAAACTGTTGCCGATGAACAATATCGTCGTCGGAGGCTCAGGCACCGACGGGGTCTCCTCAGCGCTGGAGAGCGGAACCGAACAGAGAAAAAATGCCAACGCCGCGATCGTTTTTAAAAATCTTTTCACTCGAATACCGCTCCTTTCGCGTTTTGACGCTCTTCGAGGATTAATACTTCACGCAAAGATGAATCGCAAAGCCGCCAATCTCATTTTCAATGTACGCGGCGATCATCTCGCCCTTATCGTTATTCTTAAAGAAACGGAATTTGTATCCGCGTCGTTCCAAATCGTAAATCGCGCGTTTCATCGAGTTGCACGCGATCGCTATATGACCGTTCGCGCCAAAGCTAGGCTTCTTCATCGCTTCAACCGCGCTTCCGCCGAAGAAGGAGATATCGATTTCACGCGTCTTGAATCCGAAGATCTTTGCAAATTCTTCCGCAGTGGCGTTCGCCTCGCCGACGGAATGACAATTCAACCCTACGTGTCCCATCTCGAAACCGAGAGAAATCTCGATCGCGCGCTGCGCAAGTTCGGAAATATCGTCCCAGCGTTCCGCATTGATAAGACGCGCGGGGGTCATGAAGCTTCCGCCAGCCGCAACGACGCCCTTGCACGCCGCGTAGTCCTTCAAGTTGTCGAAGTTGACGCCGCCGGTAGTGATGAAACGCACGTCGTTAAAAGGCGCGCGCAAAGCGTTAATCATCTTGACGCCGCCGTTAAGCTCTGACGGGAAGAACTTCAAAATATGGAGTCCCATCGATCGCGCAATCTCGATCTCCGTCGCCGTCGTCGCACCAGGAATCACCGCGACGCCCTTGTCCAAACAGTACTGAATTGTTTCGCGGCACATGCCCGGAGCCACGACGAAATCTACGCCAAGGTCGACTACCTTCTGGGCAAGCTCCGCCGTATGAACGGTTCCGGCGCCTACAAGGGAATTTGGATTCGCCTTACGCACCGCCGCGAGGGAATCCATCGACGCTTCTTCAAATAGAGGAATCTCGATCGCGTCGATTCCGCCGTCCTGCAACGCCTGCGCGACTCGTACCGCAATGTCAGGATTCGTCACGTTCACATTCGGCAGAAGACCAATCTTTTCAATCAATTCCAACGCGTTTGTACTCATTGAGTTACTCTCCAAAACGCCGCAAATTCGCGCGACTCTTCGTTTAAAAAATACGATCCTAACGACGCCGGGAAAACCTGCGTTGAGAAACCGCTTTTTTCCAAAAAAACAACCTCTTAATATTATAAAACTCGTTAATACGGCGTCAAATGTTTCGACTCTTTTTTCACTCTCTTCACGAACCCAAAACGTAACGCAGGGGAACTGGACAGAGCGCGCCTTTGCGAATATACTGAGGGTGAAGTTCGCGTCCTTACTTGCGAACGCTAAATTATTACGCAATATTTATTCCTCATCGTATACTTCCTTTTAGTGATTCCGAGGAGTTCGTTCCGATGAAATTTATCGGGTTCGTTGATAGTTCGGTCGGCCAACGTTTTGAAGCGTCGCGCCTTTTTTCCGCGCTACTCGCCTCTTTCTGCGCTTTGATCGTTCTTTTCTCCCTCGCAGGATGCAAAGAAAAAGATCAAAAGGTTCGTCATGGAGAAGGACAAGCCGCAAGCCAACAAGAACGAGAACAGCAATATCGCAACCTTATCGATCAGGTCGTTCGCACCGCAGAGGCGCAAGAGAATTATCCCGATCAGACTTTCCTTCGCGGGGCTCTTGGACGTCTAAATAAATGGCTCGCCGCTAAACCAACTTCTCCCGATTTTGTCCCCGATTCCGAATATGACGACCTCCGTCAACGTTTTGAAGAGCTCTCAAAATCGGCGCAAACCTTCAACGACGTCTTCAAACGTTTCGCCGACGAATCCCAAACCGTTGAAGAGAAGGATTGCGCCGTTCTCGACGCCGCTCTCGCAGAGCTCAAATCCTCTCTCGCAACCCTTGAAACGGACTGTAAGTCCAACGCGTTAAATATTTTCCGAATAATCCTTGAAACCCTCGAAGGAAAACTAAGCGCGACGAAAGAGGTGCAATTTGCCGATCCGACCGAATCATATCGCGCTATAGCGCAACAACTGGCCAACTCCCCCGATTATGGAATCTTCAACTTCCACGCGCTCTATGAAGGAGCTTCAAATTACGCAAGACTTCTCGATATCGACTCGAAAAATTTCCTCCCCCAGGACGCCGACTACCTCCGTTCTGTAGTCTGGTGCCGCGACGTCTTCAACTGGGCCAAGGGATCAAAACAAGACGATATGGCCGTCGTTTTACAGCTCTTTGATTGGACTGTAAAAAACGTCGTTCTTTCCTCTCCCATCGTCATCCAATCTCGTCCCGTCGCTCAACTCGAATGGCAAACCCTATTGCTCGGACAGGGTTCCCCCGTCGATCGAGCGATCGTTTTCATCGAACTACTCCGTCAGCATCGTCTTGACGCTTTCATCGTCCGTCCCGAAGGAGAGACGCCAGAGGATTTCCCCGCGGTCGTCGGCGTTCGACTTGACGGCGAGACATACCTCTTTGACATGGGATACGGACTCCCTTATGTTTCCGCTTCCGCCGACGCGCTCACGTTAGACGACGAACTCGCCTTTAACAAGGTCGCGACGCTTCGAGAAGTCGCTAAAGACGACGCGATTTTACGCGCATTCGACCTGCCCGTACGCGTCTACCCCGCCACGAGCGCCGATTTCCAAAAGGTTGTCGCGTATGTTCCTTCGACGCCTTTCCATGTCGCTTCTCGAATGATTCCGATGGAACAGGAGTTCAGCGGCTCCCTCAGCACTGTCCTCTCAACGCCCTTCGACGTTCAGAAAGAACGAATCGCAGAGCTTGAAGGCGTCGTCGCCGTAAAGCGACTTCAGGAAGCTAACGCCCCGATCCTTGAACAAACGATCTTTCCTGACGAAGCCGACCTCCTGACTAAGGTCTTCATGCTTCCTCTAGAAAACGCCGCCAATCTCGACGTTACTACTGCTTCAGATAAGAATACCTCCGATGCGATCGAAGACTATACTGGCGATTCCTCAGCTCAATATGAAGGCAATGTTTCAGGATCTAAGAAGTCGATCCTCGCGCCTCTGTGGATCGGAAAGATCCTCTATCTCCGCGGAAAGTTTGTCGACGACTCCGGCGCCGCGCACTGGCTCTTGCAAGGTCGAGTTTCCGACCGTATCCTTAAAAAGCGCGAATCCAATATTCCGCAACTCGTTGAAAAGAATCTTCAGGATTACGTTCAGTGGGCCCAATCGCAGGGAGAGGACGTCTCTCAAGACAATCTACGTCAACTTGCTAATGAAACTGCCCTTACTTACCAGCTTGAAATTGCAACGAAGCGCTACGTCAAACTCCTAACCAGTTATGAATTAGCGGTTCTCTCCTACGCAAACGCTTCTTACGACGCCGCGATGGAACGTCTCAACGACGATTCCCTCCGTTATGTGCGCAATGCGAATGAAATGATCTCCGGCGACGAGATCCGAAACGCCGCCAACTATCTCCGCGGAAGGCTTCTTGAAAGAAAAGCTGAATGGAGCGCCGCCGCCTCAAGGTTCGCATCCGGACGCGACTACGGTTCCATGGTTCGCGCAAAATGGATCGCCCAAGTCGCTAATATTCCTCTTCCCAGCCAGTTGACCGAGCCGACAAATTCAAGCGGCGACGCGACGGAGTCCAAACAGCAAGACGTAACAGAATCGAAGCCCGAAGATTTAACTCAAGACGTCGCGTCTGCCGCGATCGAACACGTTGAAGAAACCGCCCAGGAGCCGCAAGCGCCCCTCGAAACGAAGCCTGAAGACGCGGTTCAAGACGACGCGGCCTCCGTGAACGACAACCTTGAAGAAACCGCCCAGGAACCGCAAGCGCCCCTTGAAACGACGCCCGAAGACGCGGTTCCACTCGAGGAGCCCGTTACGGACGAACTGCAAGCCCCGACTGACGAGACGGCTGCCGAAGAATCTCCCGATCAACTCTGACGTTTTGGCGTCATTGTCATACTTTCACGCTCTCAACGGTCTTTTCCGGCGAGAGCAAATTTTTGGTTGTCGCGCTCGCTGCGCGTTTTTTTAAGCCTATCGAAGCCATGCTTTATACCAAGGACAACTGGGGAGCGCTTCCCGCTGGATGGACTCGCTCGCATCTACTAGGTCTTGAAGACCTTTCCGCTCAAGAAATCACGATTCTACTCGACCTCGCGCAACGGTTCAGAAACGACGTCCTCGAATCGCCTGACAATTTACGCAAAATTCCACTCCTTAACGGCAGGGGAATAGTCAATCTCTTCTTCGAAAACTCAACGCGCACCCGCACTAGTTTCGGCCTCGCCGGACGGCGCTTAGGCGCGGACGTCATCGATTTTACCGCCGGGACGAGTAGCGTCGCTAAGGGTGAAACGGTCGTCGACACCGCGAAGAACATCCAATCGATGGGGATCGACGCCGTCGTCGTCCGACACGTCTGTCCAGGCGTTCCGCAACTCCTCGCCAAGAGCCTTAAGGGATGCGCCGTCGTCAACGCGGGAGACGGCGCCCATGAGCATCCTTCGCAGGGACTTCTCGACGCTCTCACGATTCGCCAGCGCTTCGGCTCGCTAAAGGGGCTCAAAGTCGCCATTGTCGGCGATATCGCTCATAGTCGCGTCGCTCGCTCGAATATCTACGCGCTCCAAAAACTCGGCGCGCAACCGATCGTCTGCGGTCCCTCAACCCTTGTTTCTTCCTACTGGAAGGATCTGGGCGTTGAGACGAGCAACTCCCTTGACGAGCTACTCGGCGAGTGCGACGTCTTCAACCTCTTGCGCGTTCAATTTGAACGTCTTGTTGCAAGTCCTTTCCCGTCCGTTCACGAATATAGCAAGCTCTACGCTATGAACGCAGATCGGCTTGCACGTTGCAAAAGCAACGTCTTGATCCTCGCTCCTGGTCCGATTAATCGCGGCGTCGAAATCACTCCTGACGTCGCCGACGGTCCTCATTCGGCTATTCTCGACCAGGTTACCAACGGCGTCGCCGTAAGAATGGCGATTCTCTGGGCCGTCTTGTCGGTCTCAAGCGCTCATAAATAAGCGCCTCCGGACGCTTCTTGGAATTATTCCCTCGGGTCCGCAGGGATCACGACGTTCGCGGCGCGACCTTTATTGACGCGAAACGCATATATCGTCTGAAACACTCAGACGGAGACGACTAATATGTCAAAGTCTATCTTCATTGAAAACGGGCGAATCGTCGATCCTTCTCAGAATCTCGACGCCGTCGCAAATCTTCTCGTTATTAACGGCAAGGTCGCGGGAATCAACGTCGATCCCGCAGGAGTCGACCCGGAAATGCCGCGTTACGACGCCAAAGGACTCCTCGTTCTACCTGGACTTGTCGATATGCACGTACATCTGCGCGAACCGGGATACGAAGACGCGGAAACCGTCGCTTCCGGTTCGTTAGCCGCAGTCGCCGGCGGGTTCACCACCATCATTTGTTGCCCTAACACCAATCCTCCGATCGACACGACGGCTAACGTCGCCTTGATTCGCGAGCTCGCGTCCAAGGCGCGACGTTGCAACGTTTATCCAATGTGTTGCATCAGCAAGGGGCGCAAAGGGCAAGAGATGGCGGAGCTCGGGCTCCTCTTCGAAAGCGGAGCCATCGCATGCAGCGACGACGGTTCCTCCGTTGAAGACGACGCCCTCATGCGCCGCGCTCTCTCCTACTGCAAAATGTTCAACAAGGCCGTCCTCTGTCACGAAGAATCAAGCGCCTTAGTGCGCGGCGGCGTCATGCATGAAGGACGCGTCTCCAACATCCTCGGACTAGGCGGAATGCCCGCTGTCGCTGAAGACGTTATGGTCGCGCGCGACATTGCGCTCGCAGAGAGCGTCGACGGAAAGCTTCATATCATGCACGTCTCCTCTGAAGGCGCCATAGCCTTCATTCGACGCGCTAAGGCGCGCGGCGTAAACGTCACCGCTGAAGTCACCCCTCATCATCTCACGCTCACAGACGAAGAATTGCGATCCTTTGACTCCAATTACAAAATGAATCCGCCCCTTCGCAGCGCAAAGCACGTGAAGGCTTGCATCGACGGACTCGTCGACGGAACGATCGACGTCATTGCGACGGATCATGCGCCGCATACCGCTGAGAAGAAGCTTCAAGAGATTAACGTCGCGCCTTTCGGTATCATCGGGCTCGAAACCGCCTTGTCTCTGTGTGTCGAAACTCTTGTCGCGCCCGGTCTGCTTACATGGTCGCAGCTTGTTGAGAAAATGTCTCTCAATCCTTCGAGAATTCTTGGGCTCAAGAAGGGAACCTTGCAAGAAGGCGCCGACGCCGACGTCACCATCGTTGATCCGGAGTTGCAATGGACCTTCACTCCGAACCTCAATCATTCGAAGAGCTCGAACTCGCCATATTTTGGACGTTCCTTCAAGGGACGCGCCGTTGCGACGATCGTCGACGGAGAAATTCGTTACACGTTCTAAATTCTATCGTCGGCGCTATGAATGGAGCGCCGATTTTTATTATCCCTCGCTGATGGAAATAAAAAGACGCTCGTCTTACCAACGAGCGTCTTTTTATGCTCAGACCTGAACGTAGTCGCGTTCGAGGCGTTGAATTCAGGTTATGCCTCCGTGGGTGCGATACGGGGTCATATGGCTGGGTTGATCCATCATCCATATGCGTTCCCACGTTTCTTCCGATTGACGCAGGTCCTCAGACGTATTGTAGAGCTGCTGCGTTCTTTTTGCGGGGTCTCCGGAATAAGCCGGAAGGACACATCCGACAGACCCTAGGGTCAGGGCCCCAAGCAACAGCGACAGTAAGAATTTACGCATCGCGCTTCTCCTCCGTGATATGAAACGTCCGCCTGTCCATACAACGCGACCAGCCCCGAACGTCTCGGAATTATCGATATAAAGAACACGAAGGCGCTCAGAAGTCGCTCTCGTCTTCTTCATGCTAGGCTATTTATCGGCGTTCTTGTCGTTGCGACTGTAGCGAAATTATCGATTTTGAAAAATTCCGCCTAGACCTCGCGCAACGAGGTTACATACGAAGCATCGCTAAAAACGCCTCATAGTCTATCGGCGAAGGGAGCCGGGACTCTTTAACAAATCGTCCGGGTTTCCGCGTAAATTCGTTCAGGAAAGCTTTTGAATCGTTTCCTCAACGAGCGCCACGTCCGCCTGCGTATTCACGCCGAGACATTCCACCTCTTTCAAAACAGGAAGCGCGAGAATCTTCTTGCCCTTTTCGAGAAGAATGGCGGGAACGTCCGTGATGTAGTATTCCTTCTGAGCGTTATTAGCGCGCAAACCGCTTAGAGAAGCAAGAAGATCGGGCGTATTAAAGATATAGTAACTCATGTTAATCTCTTTAATCTGACGCTGTTCGTCAGTCGCGTCCTTCTCTTCAACGACTCCGTAGAAATTTCCAGACTCGTCGCGAAGAATACGTCCCATGCCAAAGGGATCTTCTTTACACACCGTACCCAGAATACACGACACGCCGTCGCCGGCGTTCTTCTCGTATTCTTCGAAGAGTTGCACGACGGAACTGCTCTGAAGCATCGGGTTGTCGCCTGCGATGATGAACACGGGACCGTCAAATCCTTCAAGTTGTTCGCGACACGACATGACGGCGTGACCGGTGCCCAATAGTTCTTTCTGTTCCGCAAACTTAACGTTCGGACGCGACTTGATCGCGTCGCGCACCAGCTCCCCTTTGAACCCGACAACAACGACGATTTCGTCGACCCCCGCCGCGTCAAGCGCGTCGAGAACATATTCGATCATCGGTTTGCCGCATACGGGGAACAGTACCTTCGGTAAGTCGGACTTCATGCGCGTCCCTTTTCCTGCGGCAAGAACAACAGCTTTTTTGACTTTGGCGTTCATTATCATCACCTTTAGTTAATATTACTTACAATGCTCGCTCCAAAGATCAGTGCAAAATCTGATTTACAATGTCGGCGTTGGATGGGAATCTGGAGAGAGTCGCGGTCAATTGACTCATCGCGTCGACGGGATCGCGCTGCAACAGGGATCGTCTAATATAGCTCGCCACGCGAAGTTCCGCAGGGCTTAAAAGCATTTCCTCTCGACGCGTTCCGGATTGCGTCACGTCGATCGCGGGCCAGATGCGGCGATCTGCAAGACGGCGATCAAGGACAAGCTCCATGTTACCCGTTCCCTTAAACTCTTGGAAGATAAGTTCGTCCATACGACTTCCCGTATCGATCAGCGCCGTTCCGACAATCGTCAACGAACCGCCCTTGCGAATCACCTTGCCGGATTCGTCGCAGACGTCCTCTAGCTGACGCGCTGAAGAAAAAATCTTCTTCGGAACGTCCATCGCTTTGATGTCAACGCCGCCCGTCATCGTTCGACCGGTGTTTCCTACCCATTTATTGAACGCGCGCGCCAAACGTGTAATCGAGTCAAGAAGGAGGAAAACGTCCTTACCCATTTCCGCAAGGCGCTTGCAACGGGTAATCACGAACTGCGCCAAACGAATATGGCTTTCCAGTTCGCAGTCAAGACTACTCGAAATAACCTCCGCGTCGACAGAACGACTGAAGTCTGTGACCTCTTCCGGACGTTCGTCGATTAAAAGGACGGTTACGTGGACGTCGGGATAGTTCTTACAAACCGCCTGACAAATCTGTTGAAGAAGCATCGTCTTTCCGGAACGAGGGGGAGCGACGAGAAGCGCGCGCTGACCTTTGCCAAGCGGGGTGAGAACGTCCATGACGCGCGTCGAAAGAGGACCGCCAGGCCATTCAAGGCGAAGCATGTCGTGAGGCGTCACGGGGGTAAGATCGTCGAAGTGAGGAACGGAAACGTAATCCTCAGGAGACATTCCGTCGACGTCGTAGATTCCGCAAACGCGAGGGCCGTTGTTTCCGACTCCCGGTCGAACGTCCGCTTCGATGTGCACGCCTTCCCGCAAACCAAGTCGAGAAATCGCGCCGCACGAAACGAATGGATCGTACCTATGACGAACGTAATTGTCTTTAGGATCGCGAAGAAAGCCGAAACCGTTTGGGTGCATTTCAAGAACGCCGCTGGCGCGATAGTTTCCGTATTCGTCAAACTTGACAGGCGTCTGAGGAAGACGACCGTTCGGGCCTGTCTCCTTAGGAGAAAGAGGACTTGGCGAATTCTGTTGACGACGAGGATAACCGCTCCCCGCCCCCATCCTATTTTGAGAGGCGCCTCGATGATACTGTCCCAACTGACCGCGAGAAAAATCAGAACTGTCTAGATTCCCGGAACGACCGACGTATGAGTCTCCCAAAGATCCGGAACCGGAGTATTGCTGATTATTCGTCATGTATTCTTTTTTGGCCCCCACGCGCTTATGATCTAATTTTCTACCGCGTGGGTTACGATTCTCATTCATATCTCTTCTATTCCCCTATTGGGCCTTTCCTTTCCTTGGAACGCAGGCCGTCGTGAACCATTTGAAGCTCCCGGAAACAAATGTTTTTATGGAAGACGCACTTCTACCGACCACGTCTTTATCATTTAAATTGAGTCGCAAAAGCAAAACAAAAAAAACAAAACGTTCGCGTATACCGAATCGCAAAAACAGCGACCCGACTAGTCGTTTAACTCTCACCGACTTTTGGTTGAAAATTCGTTCTATCAATAGGTATGCGACGCGAAATTCCCAGCAAAGACGAGAACTTCCCCCCGAACATAAAAGTCCGGTTTGTCTAAAGAACGAAACGCCAATCGCAAACGGCTACCTTTCCGCAAGCAATTAGTCAAAAGAGACGATCTTATATCCTTAAAATTTAAAGACTCTCTGCTCGTATTATAGAAACATATAGCTCCTGTCAATAAATTTTTATAAATAAAAATTTATTTTTCACAGAAATCTTAGCATGTTTCTTAGCTCCAAGAGTGAATCCATCGTCGCAGGCGAGTTTCGCAACAAAGACGGCGAGGGATCCAGAAAATTAACCAACGTCACCGAGATCGAGGGTTTTGCCATATCGCGCCAAAACTTGCCGACGCAACGCCTCGTGTTCAAACTCCGACAGACCGGGATCGCGTTGAACAATCTCCACTGCGTCTTCTCGCGCCCCTTCGATCAGTTCGCGATCTTTGACGAGATTCGCAATGCGGAGCTGCGATGAACCGTGCTGCTTTTGACCGAAAAGCTCCCCTGGGCCACGCGCCGTGAAATCTTTCTCCGCCAACTCAAATCCGTCGGTCGACTCGGTAAAAATTCTCAGACGCTCGAACGC
This sequence comes from Planctomycetaceae bacterium, assembly GCA_004556055.1. Lineage (GTDB taxonomy): Bacteria > Planctomycetota > Planctomycetia > Pirellulales > Thermoguttaceae > RUG369. Next base: position 13,853 of record SFIW01000012.1, on the reverse strand, counting down.
TTCCGCTCGATTCGCCTCCTCTCGTTTTTTCTCGCCGTCTGTTTTCTTACGGCGCGTAGATTTTCGACCGTCCTCAGACGCGTTAGGCTCCTCGTTCGTCGGCACGACTCCGCAAAAACCTGGGAATTCGCCTCGCGTCACACGACCGCGAAGCTGATGAAGTTGCGCAAGTCCGAATCGATCCGCATTTTCAATAGTCATAAGCGTCGCGTTAGGAACGTCGATTCCGACTTCAATCACCGACGTCGCGACGAGAATCTGTAGTTCGCCGCTTCGGAACGAACGCATGATCTCCTCTTTCTGCGCCGCCTTCATGCGACCGTTCAGAAAGCCTATCCGATAATTCTTGAAAATCCCCGAAGAAAGTTCCTGGTATACGGAGTCAACGGTACGAAGGGGCGTCTTGCCCGCTTTCTGACGCGCCTCGCTCCCCTCTTCTTTTTCAAGGGATTCCCATCGCGTCCAATGCGTCGACGCTACAATATCTCCTTCTGACGACGCGTCTAATTCGCGCGATCCAAGCGCCGCCCCGCACTCCTCTTCTTCAACAATCTCCTCCGTCACGCGCGGCACGACGAAATACGCCTGACGTCCCTCGTCGACTCGTGATTTAACGAATTCTAGCCAGCTTGCGCGCGTCTTACGCGTCACGATCGACGTCGTTGGCGGACGGCGATTCGGGGGGCCGCCGCGCATCGTCGATACGTCGAGATCTCCGAAAAAGGTCATCGTCATACTGCGCGGTATCGGCGTCGCCGTCATCACAAGATAATGCGGTTCAAGCTCCGACGCCCCCTTCAAAAGCGCGCGCTGACGCACGCCAAACTTGTGTTGCTCATCTATGACGACAAGTCCGAGACGTTTAAACTTTAGCTCGTTGCACACCAGCGCCTGCGTTCCCACGACAATATGCGCAGCGCCCGTCGCAAGCGCCTCTTCGACAACGGCGCGATCGCACGCTCGTTGGCCGCCAAAAAAAGGCGCGACCCGCGTCGATGTTCCCGATAAAAGTTGCTGCAACGTTTGATAATGCTGACGCGCAAGCGTTTCCGTCGGCGCCATCAACGCTGTTTGCGCGCCGTTCGCCGCCGCCTGGAGAGCCGCATAAATCGCCACCGCCGTCTTTCCCGAGCCCACGTCTCCTTGCAAAAGACGATTCATCGGCGATGGACGCCCCATGTCGATCGATATCTCGCGAATCGCATGATTCTGCGCCTCCGTAAATTCAAAGGGAAAAAGACGACGTATTCGCGAATCAAGCTTCGCGGTTCCCGGTAAGGGCGGAGCCTTCATATTCGCTCGGCGACGCGTTCGACAAATCGCCAGCGCAAGTTGCAATACAAGCAGTTCTTGATACGCAAATCGTCGACGTCCGTATTCAGATTCCTCACGAGTCGACGGATAATGCATCAACCGAATCGCTTCCCCTATCGGCGCAATATTGCGACGAAGACGGAGCGCTTCGGGAAGAGCCTCTGGAACGAGATCGGGAAGCGTGTCGAGAACGTTGCGAATGATCCGCTGGAGCTGAGCTTGCGAGAGGCCCTCCGTGAGGGAGTAAATAGGAAGAACATATTTTTCCTCGCCTGTCTCCGGATCAGTCGTTCCTCCTTGAGTCGGAAGATCCAGTCCCGCGTCAAGATAGGTAAGCTTCGGATGAGAAAATTGCCAACGTCCGTTCGTCTTCTTCGGTTTTCCCGTGAGGATCAAGGGACGACCCTCCGCAAAGGAGCCCGAAATATAGGGCATGCTGAACCACAAAGCCTCGACGCTACCTCCCTGCGCGTCCACTGTTAAACTCGTCAGAGGACCGCGCCGCGTATAGCGCGTTTGCCAATACACGATCGAGCCGACGATCGATTGCACAGAATCGTCCGTGAGAGACGCGACGTCGCGACGTAACGTGATCTCGAGATAGTCGCGCGGAAAGTAGAAAAGCAAATCGCAGGCGCGGCGCAGACCGAGACGCGCTAAAATTTCCGCGCGCAACGGTCCCACCCCTTTGACGTAGGCCGCCGGAGCGTAAAGCTCGTTACAACGCTCTTCGGCGCCGCCGCGACGCGCCGACTGTCCGGAACACTGAACCTCCATAAGCCGTTATTCTCTCGCTCTAACGCCAAATATGCTTATTTCTCTCGCGCCGTCGTCTGTGCGCTCCCAGTACGGTAGGCGTCGTTGAGAGAGTCGACGCGTTCCAAATCCGTTTCCGCTTCAGCGTCTCGACCAAGTTGCTTGTAGACGCCGGCGCGTTCAAAACAAACGTCCGCGTCAAGCGGATTGAGTTCGTGCGCGCGCGTCAGGTCGTAAAGAGCCGAATCCCAATCGCCGAGACTCTTAAAATGCAACCCTCTATACTTATACGCCGAAAAACACTCCGGATCCAACTCCAACGCCTGATTGAAATCGGAAAGGGCGGCGTCCCAATTCCCCGCCGATTCGTAGATGCGACCGCGCGTCGCGAAATTCATTGGGTTGAGACGTTCAAGTTCGATCGCCTTTGTCAAGTCTTCGATTCCAAGCGCATACTCTTCGCGTTTCTGGCGCAAAAGACCGCGATTCACATAGTAGCACGGTTGAGTCGGCTCGTTTTCCACGCAACGATTCAAATCGTCGAGCGCTTCGTCAAGCTTGCCCAGACGCGCATATGCGAAGCCGCGATTCCCAAGAGTCGCCATTCGGCGCGAATCGATCGCCAACGCCGCGTTAAAATCGACGACTGCCTCCTCGTATTTTCCGAGTCCAAGACGCGCTTCCCCGCGTCCGGCAATCGCGCTAACGATCCGCGAGTCGAGGTTAAGCGCCTCCGAAAAATACTTCTCGGCGCTCGCATAGTCACGCTCACGAAGCGACGTCTCGCCAAGTCCCGCGTAAGACGGCGCAAAATCGGGCTTTAACTCCGTCGATTTCTGAAAACAAGCCGCCGCCTCCGAAAGATCGTTCTCATTCAGGCGTTCCATACCCGTATGCCAATATTCCTCCGCCTGACGACGCGCGTCGGAGCATCCCACCGCCGCAAAAAGAAAACACGTCGACGCAACGATCGCGACAAGACTTTTATACTTCTCCATGACTCTTTTCTCCTAATGGGCGCTTCATGCGCATGATTCGTCAACGGGGACGTTCGAACAAGTGAACCAGGTTGGCGACGTTCGGCGACGTCGTAAGCGCGACGACTAAATCGTTCTCGCAAAACTTAAACTCCGCGCTCGGCATCATTGCCGTATTGTCACGCACAACGGACACAATTAACGTTGGACGCGGAGTCGGTAGGTCTCGAAGCTCGCGACGCGTCGCCTCGGAGCCGCCTCCGACCTCTATTTCCAAAACCTCGACGTCTCCATTGAGGATTCGCGAGTTTTGGAATACAAGCGCGCCGACATGCATAAATCCTTCCGCTTGACGCGCCATCACGTCGTATGGGCTCACCGCTTCAGAAACGCCGAGTTTCGAGACAATCTCCGCGTAATCGCCATGTTTAACCACCGCGACGCATTTACGCGTTCCTAACTCCAGCGCCTCGACGCACGCCATGATATTGTTCTCGTCGTCCCCCGCGCACGCGATGAAAAAGTCCGCTTTATCCGCTCCCTGCTCGTCGAGAGTCGCTCGCCGCCGTCCATCCCCGTGTACAATCGTCGCGCCGTTGCCAAATTGACGCGCCAAATAATTGCAACGTTCAAGGTTGCGCTCGAAAATCTTCACGTCGTAACCGCGGTGACAAAGAATCCGCGCCGTGTTCAGACCGATCTCGCCTCCGCCCGCGATTAACACGTAAGGGCGAAGCGCCGACCCTGTAAGAAGCGTCTTTTTTACGCGTTCGACTTGCGCGCGCGTTCCCATCAGTGCGACGCGATCGCCAAGACTTATTTTATCCGCTGCGGTCGCGATTTTCGAAAGACCGTCGCGCGTTATCGCTCCCACGCGAACGTCGCTCGACAACTTCAAATCACTAAGAGGACGGCCAGTTAAAGAAGATTCGCGCGTGATTAACACGTCTTGAAGCTCAAGCTCGCCATTGGCAAAATGTTCGATAAGCATCGCGCCGGGCTCGCGAATCCGACTCGCTATCTCGATCGCAGTCAAATAATCTTGCGTCATAAAACGATCGATAAGAAAATGACGCCTATAATCGAACGAGGTGAAGTCGCGAAACTCGATCGAATTCACGCGGGCGCCAACTCGACGCGCACCCATCGCCCGCGCGACGCTACCCGCTAGAAGATTCGTTTCGTCGCTACCCGTAAGCGCAAAGCATACGTCCGCCGTCGTCGCAGCAGCTTGAAAAAGAACGCTCGCGTGCAACGCGTTTCCGCAAAGCACGCGAACGTCGTTTAAATCAAGCTCTTGACATAATTCGCGGCGCGATTCAACTACCGTCACGTCATGACGCTGTTCGCTAAGACGTTTCGCAATATAACCGCCGACGGTGCCGCCCCCCAAAACCAAAACTTGCATCTGTTTCTCCAACTTCGATTGCGCGCGAATCTGCCGATTAAACTCTGCAAACACGCGTCGATTTTACGCTTTTTAACGCGTAGAGTCAAGGCGCGTCCGGAAGGAGATCGAGAAGTTCCGGCGCGTCGAGGCGCGCGCCGATTCGCGTCGCGAGAGAGAAATCCGCTGCTTTATTATGCGCCGCTCGGAGCATGAAACACTGCGCTCCAGCCGCGCGAGCTGAAGACGCGCCTGCGCTACTATCTTCAAGAACAAGTAAAGAATCGCCGGCTACTCCAAGACGTGCCGAAGCTTTCAAGTAGATCTCTGGATCGGGCTTGCCGCGCGTTATGTCGTCGCTTGTAAGCACGAAGTCAACTCGTCCCAAAACGCCGTCTTTTTTGAGGACTTCCATCGCTACACGACGCGCGCTTGACGTGCAAACGCAGCGTGGCAAACCGCGTTTGTCGAGTTCGTCTAAGAGTCCGAGCAAACCGGGCGTCGTTCCATAACCGTCCTTCAACAGCTCGATGAATATATCCTCAGACTCCTCTTGGAGCGCGCGCCAATCCTCTGGAAGAGAAAAAACTTCAATAAAACGACGGAAACAATACTCGGGGGGACGCCCCATCACTTCGTCGCAGAGGCTCTGCGTGTAATGATAACCGCGTCGACTTAAAAGCGTCTCCGCAGCCCGATAATACACGCCTTCCGTATCAAACATCAGACCGTCCATATCAAAGGCGACGGCTTGCGCTTTCCAACTCCCTTGCAAATCTTTTACCAACTCTTCTTCGTCCTTCCTAATAAACGATTTACAAACGCGAGTTCATGAAGACTCGCGCCCCTCTTCGAATTCGAAACGCTTCATGAAGTAGACGAGTTCGTCGATCTCGTCTACGCTTCTCTTTTCCGTAAAAGCCAGAAGAATGCCGTCTGGGAGCTCGTACCCCCCGACGATTCCCCACTTGTCAAGATATGCGAGCATCCCCTTCGGATCGCGCGTCTTCACGGCAAACTCACGCCAAAAAGGCGCCTCATGTTGAAAACGAAACCCTGCTTTCAAGAGGGACTGACGCGCATATTGCGCCGCGCGTCGCGAGCGTTCCGATACGCGACGTAGTTCCTGCGGCTCAGTATACGCAAGATGCGCGAGCGTTCGCAACGCCCCTCGCATGCGCGCGCCCTTCATCTCGTCGTCGCGAAGCGTTCGGAAAACGTCGACCGAGCTTGTCGCCTTAAAAAAGTAGTCTGAACACGCGATAAAACCAAGACGCGCATCCCCTTCCGACGAATGAATCGGCGCCGTGTGAGCGTCGCACACCGTTATGTCCGCGCCCCAATCCGCAGGAGAACGCAACGCGGCGAGCGCGACAGGATCCACCGTCAACATTAAGAGCGCTCCGATCGCCTTGACCGACTCGGAAATCTGACCTAAACGTTCTAAAAGACCATAAAAATTCGGATATCCAACGATCGTCGCCGCTACGCGATCCCCTTCCGTATACAGCGTCTTACGTAACGCGTTTATGTCGACAAGACCGTTGCGCGACTCCACCGCCCGGACTTCGAGAGACGCGGCGCTCGCCGCCGCGCGAAGCTCTGCAAGTCGGGGGGCGCCAAGCGATTCCGACGCCAGAATGAGTCGCCGCCCAGTCGCTCGTGACGCCAACGTCGCTCCGCGACATAACGCGCTTCCACCGCAATAGACTGAAATCTCCGCGTGAGAAGCCCCCGTAAGTCGACGAACCGCAGCGTTGCAACCGTTCAACGCGTCCTCAAAATCGCGTCCGATCAACGCGCTCAAACGCGAACTTTGACGATGAAACTCTATCTCCGCAACAAGGCGCTCCGCCTGCGTCGGAATCAAATGGTCGTAATACCCTGCGCCTAAATAGACCGGATCGTCCGATTGCGCCGCAATCGCCGCTCGCTCGCGACTCTTCGTCAACTCGCGCCCCTCTCCCGGCTCCTTCAACGCGTCAAGACGCAAAAAAACGTCGCTGTAACGCGCTCCATCGTTCTTAGTCTCCACAGAACGCACTCTCCCCTTTCTCGCTATGCGATTATCTGAGTTTAGGCCTCTTCGAGCGCCCTTTACACAAGATTCTAACCCTCAATCGCCAGCTAAAAACCCCTGGCAATATAAAAACGCCGCGTTCAAAAGACTCGCGGCGTTTCTTTAAAAACTACCCTAACTAAAATTCACTTGCCCACGGGCGCGAACGCTCCGCCGATCACCCATGCAAGTTTCGTCGGTTCATCGGCGGAGAGCGTGAGGAGACCGGTCTCTTGGTCGATCTTGTACGCGTAAACCGTTCCCGACTTCTTATTGCTCACGAGGAGCCAGTTGCGCGACGGATCGACCATGAAAAATCGGGGAAAACGACCGTTCGTCGAAATACGTTGAAGAATAGGTAAGTCCGCTCCTTCCTTACCCGCAAAGATCTGATCCGCGTCGAAAACGACGACGCTGTTCTGACCGCGATTACTCGCATACAACACGCGCTTGCCATTCGGAAGCTCGACGACCTCGATCGCCGCCGTTTTATTCCCATAAAGGTACTCTTTTCCGTCGACAAGGCTTTCTTCGTCCGTCAATTTTTCACGATACTTCTCCTCGATTGTCGTCCACGTTCCCAAACGTTCGGCGGGCGTTTCGCCAGCCTTCGCGTTGAAATTCACGCGGAATGCCGACACGGTCGAGGAAAGTTCGTCGATCGAAAAGACGAGCTGCCGTCCCTTGGCGTCGACTCCGAACGCCAGATGGCGCGGTCCGGAACCCGCAGGGGGCGCAAGGTGATCGACGACGGGATCGGGAGTCAACGCGCCGGTCGCTTCGTCGAGACGCGCAATGTAGATGCGATCAGAGCCAAGGTCGCTCATGAAGACGCGCTGTACGCCGTCCGTTTCGACAAAATAGGAAGAATGACCGTACGGTTGGCTCTGGCGACGCTTATTCGGCCCGTTTCCATTTCCTTCATACTTTGCCGTGACCTTTTCGATCCCGCCATTCGAATCTAAAGAAAAGACGGTGAAATCGCCGCTGGAGTAATTCGCAGCCGTCAAATAACGCGCGTCGTCCCGCACGCTCGTATGACACACGCCTTGTCCCGTCGTACTCATGCCGTTCAGAACGCTCAGACGTCCAGTCTCGGAATCGATCGCGCACGAATAAGCGTTCGCCCAACCGTCGGTACCGTCGAGCGATCCGACAAACCAAAGCCGATCGCCTTTGCTCGGAGTCGTCGCAAGGTATCCGGACGACTTCGCTTTAAGAGCAAGAGAAACGTCGCGCGTTCGCCCCGTTTCGGAATCAAAACGCCCTACGTAAATCCCCTCCGACTGCGGAATTCCCGCCTCTTTCATCTCTTCTGTCGGCTTGTCTGTCGAAGTTCCAAAATAGACCCAATATTCTTCGCCTTGCGCGTTCGCAAGAAAAGTAAAACCGAACGCCAACGCTGAAAAGACAAAAGTCGCTATCCGCCGATTTGAGCTCATGACATATCCTCTGTCTGTCTGAATCTGTAAAATAGTCTTTCAATAAATATTTATCGATCATATCAATCGCAACCGGAAAAATCAAGCGCCGAGAAAAGAGGGGTGAAGGGACGTCCTAATTTTCGACGCGCTCTTGACTTTTGATTTCATTTCTGATAAAAACGGTTTACAACAATCGTTCCATTTCTCTATAAAGCGTTCATTTTTTACATGACAATTATAAGGAACTTAACTGTGACAAAGCTCAATAGACGCGCTTTCTTAACCGCCGCTGCCGCCTCTACGATGACCCCTTATTTCATAACCTCTTCCGCTAATGCCGACGAAAAGGTTCCTGGATTCGATCAAACGAATACCCAAATCGACGCCACTTCCGTTTGGCAGCCCTACACCGACCGTAAACTTCGAGTTGGCCTCGTCGGATACGGGTTCTGCAAATTCTCCGCTGAATTCGAATTCCAAAATCATCCAAACGTCGAAATCGTCGCCGTCTCCGATCTCTTCCCCGATCGATGCGCGGAACTCGCCAAGGCCGTTAAATGCGAGAAAACATACCCCTCTCTCGAAGAAATGGTCAAAGACGATTCGATCGAAGCGATCTTTTGCGCGACCGACGCCCCCTCTCACGCCCGTCACGCAATCCTATGCCTTGAGCACGGAAAGCACGTCTGCCACGCCGTCCCCGTCTTCTATGGGGACCCGAGCGACGCCGATAAGCTCTACGAAACCGTCAAGAAAAACAGCGGCCTGAAATACGCGATGTTCGAAACCTCCGTTTTCCACGACGACGTCTACGCGATGGAAAAGATCTATAAGGCGGGAGGATTTGGGCGCATCGTCTATTCCGAAGGCGAATATTGCCATACCAAGGAGCCAAACGCCCCGTCCTATCCCTCGTACAAAGACTGGCGTAAAAACGGCTTCCCCCTTTGGTATCCGACGCATGCGACAGCCTATTATGTCGGAGTCACCCACAAGGCGTTTACGGAAGTAAGCGCGCAGCCCGTATACAATCGATTCCCCGGCGCCGATCCTAACAAACTCGTCGGTGAAATCGCCCTACTTCGAACGGAAGAAGAAGGTATCTCGCGCATGATGTGTTGCCATTGTCACGGAATCTATCTCGAAGCGGGGCGCGTCCGCGGTGAACTCGGCGGCTTTGACGCGACTTATCGTCCCGTTGAGGAAGCCTTTACCGGCGTTTCCGACGCAGTAAAGGTCGTCAACTCGCTCGGAAACTCGATTAAAAAACCTGCGTTACCGCCGGGCGTCGCTGCGGGAAGCCACGGAGGTTCTCACGGATACCTCTGCTGCGATTTTGTCGACGCGATTCTTAAAGATCAACCGACCCGCGTGGGAATCGCCGACGCGCTCAATATGACTATGCCCGGATATTACGCGCACCTTTCCGTCCTCAAAGACGGCGAAACTCTCAAGGTGCCTCACTACGCGCAGTGATCCATTGAAAAAGAACGCCCCGACGACAGCTCAAAGTCGTCGGGGCCTTTTTTATGAGCTTTATTCTTGTTCGTCGTTGATCTTCGCGGGGACTTTGCGTCCTAAGATGAAGATCAGCGCCAAACAGGCGACGAGAGACACGGGCAACGCAATTTTCAGGCTGACGCCCAGTCCCACGGGCAAGAATCCGAAGACGATGGAAATCCCCGCGACCCACAGCGCGTATCCGAGCTGAGTCGAGACGTGTTCGAGAAGTCCGCAACGCGCGCTCGTCGAGGAAAGGATCGTCGTATCGGAGATAGGAGAGCAATGATCTCCGAAAATCGCGCCGGTGAGCACGGCGCTCGTCGCCGCGACAAGATACGCGTGATTGCCGGGAAGAAGCTCGTGCGCGAACGGAATCGCCAACGGCGTGATAATTGCCATCGTTCCATACGAGGTTCCAGTCGCAAAGGAAACAATCGCCGCAAGCACGAAAATAAACGAGGGGAGAATAAACGTTGGAGTATTGGAGGATAACGACGTCACAAGGAAATTTGCCGTTCCTAGACCGCTCTTGCTAATGCAAGCGGACAAACTCCACGCTAGAATCAAAATAACGAACGTAAAGCAGAGCGACTTCACGCCGGAAAGCCACGCCTGCGACGCCTGACTCGCCGTCAATTTACCGCTCGCCACGCACATAAGGAAGGACGCGACGCACGCAAAGAGAGCCGCCTGAAAGAGAGCGATCGACGCGTCCGCCTCGCCGATACACGCGCGAAATGAATCGAAATTGAATTCCCGAGCCGTCGCTATTTTCGCCGTGTCCTCTCCCGAAAGAATCGCCGAACGTCCCGAAAAATAAAAGCAAACGAAGGAGGCGACGACGAGAGAAAGAAGCGGAATGATCGCAAACATCGACTCGCGCATAAGAGAGCGCGGTCTCGTACTTTCCACCGACTCGGCGGTATCGCTGCCGTCTACCGCCGCGTTTTCTGCCTCTTCTCGACGAATTAAACGCGAATCCATCTCTCGAAGGAAACCTTTTCGAGCAAGAACCTCCGCGCGGCGCATGGGGCCAAATTCACGAAGAGTTAGCGCCGTGCCTAATACAAACACGAGCGTCAAAAGATTATAGAAACGGTAAGGAATCGACTCTACAAAGAGCGTATATGCCGAAATATTTTCGATCCCTGCGTCCGCAAGCCCCGTGCGAATATACGATATCTCTGTTCCTATCCACGTCGAAATTAGCGCAATCCCCGCGATCGGCGCCGCCGTGGAATCGAGAATAAACGCAAATTTCTCTCGCGACGTGCCGCTTCGATCCATTAGAGGACGCATGATTGGTCCGCGAATCTGGACGTTTGCATAGTCGTCAAAAAAGATTAAGAATCCTAAAAACCACGACACGATCTGAGAAGAAACCGGTCCGCGCGCGAACTTCGCGAGGTACTCCGCCACTGCGCGGACTCCCCCGCTACGCGTGATGAGACCGACAAGTCCGCCTATTGTCGCACACTGAAGAAGAACACCGCTATTCCACGGCTTCGCCGCAGCCGCGCGCATATGTTCAGTCGCCGTAAAAAAACAATGAGGAATCGAATCAATCGGACCATGAGAGTCAAGAGCAAGCAAATACGACGCGCAAAAAACCCCCGTTAAAAGAGAAACGATCACGTTGCGGGTCAAAAACGCTAGCACAATTGCAACTAAAGGCGGAAGAACCGACCAAATACCTGTAGGCGAAAAAAAAGAACTTTCACAATATGTCGACGTAAAAGACGCCAACGCCAATAAGAGGAGGATAAAAAAATAGCAACCGACGTGAATTACGCGTTTCATAGCTTCTCAAAAAGCGCTGCAAGTTTAGCAAACATGATATAACGGGGAACTCCCCAACAAGGAAGATTATAGTAAGACGTAAAGAAAACGTCAACGACATTCACTATAATTCACATTTCCTCTATTTTGTCCAACCGTCGCAATCAAAAGTTCTAAAAATTCATTCCTTTTTTTCTCAAAAAAAGAGTGTGCGTTGAAGTCCTTGTCCTCCGATATAGGCACCAGAAGTTTCCCACACAGACTTAGGCGAACGACGTCGGGTCAACGCCTGTTATTGAATCACGGATGTTTTAAGGCGTCATGGAATGAAAAAATTAGCTTGTATTACACCTTTGCTTTGTTCGGTTCTTTTTGGAGGTGCCGCAGCCTCCGCCGTTGACCTAGACTATCTCAACGGCGCGCCTGCCAAACCGATCGTTGCGAGCGCAATGCCTTCTTACACGCAGGAAGTCGCTGCCGAAGCAATCCCAGAAGAGGCCGCTGTTGAAGAACCGGAAAAATGGTTGAGCGGAAACGTCGTCGGATATTGGATGGACGGTTACAAAGGAACCGACGCAGCGTTGGCTCAAGCCTGGTTGACCGCCCATAAATCGATCGACTCGAATCGTCCCTTTGATCTAGGCTATCAAATCGACGCGCTCTTCGGAACGATGAACGGTCAGTGCTTCGGCGACGGCGGTTTTGATGGAAAATGGGGCGTGACTGGCGACGGATACGCCGCCTCCATTTTTCAGGCCTATGCCGAAGTCGGCATGGGAAAACTCTCCGCAAAAATCGGTAAGTTTGGTACGATTCTCGGCTTCGAACCTCTCGACGCGAGCGCAGACAATTTCCTTACCCACACCAACATGTACGATCATGAGCCGTTGACGCACTCTGGCGGACTCTTAACATGGGCGCCGGAAGACGCTCTCGAATTGAGCGTTGGTCTTGTTGCGGGTAGCGACAACAGCTTCGGCAATAATTTTGGCGACACGGGGTTCCTCTTCGGCGCCACTCTTAATCTTGACGAAAATCTCTCCGTCAGTTACGCTGGCGAACTTATGCAAGTTCATAGCGCGCTAGGAGCGGATCGTACCGCTCAGAGCTTCGGATATTACGACCTCGGCGGCGCTTCAATCGGCGATCAAAACGAATACCTGCAGTCCGTCACCGTCAATCTCGGACTCTCCGACAAACTATCCTACTCCTTTACAACGAACTACGGCACGATGGAAGATCGCGCGACGCGCACTCAGCGTTACAGCCAATTCGGACTCGCTAATTATCTCACCTACAAACATACCGACAACTTCTCCAGCAACTTGCGTTACGAATATTACACGCAACAGCTTGAAGGAGACGGAAACCTTGATGGGATCGAAAAAGAAAGCAAGGGTAATTATCACGACATAACCTACTCCATCAACTATATGCCGATGGAAAATATGTTCATCCTTCCTGAAATTCGTTACGACTGGGTCGACGAACTCGGGGCTGAAGATAATGGAGTCACCGGCGCGGTTGGGTTCGGAGTCCTTTTCTAATCATTACGACGTCCAAAATTCGAAGACGCGAGTTATCTCGCGTCTTTTTTATTTTAGAGAATCATCGCCGCGCACCCCAGCGTTATCAAAATGCAACCAACGACGCTCTTAACGTTGGGAGTTTCTTGAAGAAATAGGAACGCCATGAGAAACGTTAAGACGACGCTGAGTTTGTCGATCGCCGTTACTTTATGAACCTCTCCCATTTGAATCGCTCGGTAGTAAAAAAGCCATGATGCGCCCGTCGCCAAGCCGGAAAGGATCAAAAAAATCCAATTTTTCCGACTCAAATGCGCGATCTCTCCCTGAGATCCAACGACGTACGCAACAAACCACGCCATAAAAAGAACGACAGTCGTTCGAATAGCGGTCGCCAAATTCGAATTGACTCCGTCGATCCCTATCTTTGCAAGAATTGAAGTCAACGCCGCAAAAAACGCGGACAAGATCGCATAGACGATCGCCATCATCTCACCATTATCTCTGATGCGCTTTTGTATCATGAAGCCATTGAAAAAAGTCGTCTATTATCGTGTTGAGAAAGTGTGTCCCTCTGGTTAGCTCTTTTCCCAATGGAACGACTAATATTATTGGAAAAAGACCGCGCGTTCCCACAAACGAGTAGTTATTATAGACGGCAGTCGCATATTTGGCAGAGAAAATATTAGAATTACGTCGAGGCTGTAGAAATAGCGTTCATAAAGATCTCAATATCTTCTTCAAAAGCCTTTTTCACCAAAAAGAGTCGGTATTGACGCAAACAAATCAAAACCGACTCTTCTCAGAACTCAATTGTTGCTAGACTCTTTCCGACTGTCTTCGACATGAAAACAAACCGATTGAAACGTACTGAATGGAACGCTCTTTTCCTGGTTCCAATCCTCATCCTTTTGAACCGCCTCGCAAAAAGTCTTAAACACCCCTTCGTCTCCTAACGCGCGGAAATACTCCATGGCCGCTTGATAATCTTCGGGGCTTCCCATTTCGGCAAACTCTTCCTCCATAAATCCAAGGATTCCAAAAAGTGATGCAACCAAAATCAGCACTGCATAATAGATCACCCGTCCTTTTTCAACGCCAAGACGAAAAACAGACGGAAGAAGGATA
>SFIW01000050.1 GCA_004556055.1 Planctomycetaceae bacterium | reverse complement strand
TTCTTGACAGAACAATAAAAAACATGGACTCGCCTTCGATACTCGTCCATGTTCTTGAATGAAAAAAGAGCTTAGTCTTTATCTATCAAAACTTTAGAGAGCTTATATTCGATACTGTCGCAGAGAGCGATCCAACTCGCTTCCACTACATTCTCGCTAACTCCAACGGTACCCCACCGTTCCTCGCTATCTTTACTTTCGATGATTACTCTTGTCGTTGCTGCAGTTGCGGCGTCTGAATTTAATACGCGAACTTTATAATCGACCAACTTCATTTCGCCAAGTTCTGGATAAATAGGTTGTAGCGCCTTGCGCAAAGCGTTATTCAACGCGTCGACAGGACCGTCCCCTTCGGCGACGACATGGCGTATTTCACCGCGCCGTCCTACGCTTAACTTGACCGTTGCGACGGTTGAGTTCGTCGTTAAGCTCTCGTTTACGACGGTCACCACAACGCTTGTTTGGTAATTGATCCGCTTGAAGCTTGGACGAAATTCTCCCTTGATCTTGCGAACCAGAAGTTTGAACGATCCGTCGGCGGCCTCGTACTGATACCCTTGGCTTTCCTTTGCGGAAACCGCGTCAAGTATCTTCTTGATCGTGTCAGAATCTAACGCGCCTTGATCTTCAAGATGATATTTCTTAGCGCAAGCAAGAATATTCGACTTGCCGGATAATTCGCTCACAAGAATACGACGCTCGTTGCCAACCACCGAAGGATCGATATGCTCATAGGACGCGGTGCAACGGTTAATCCCGCTCACATGCATCCCACCTTTGTGGGCAAACGCGCTCTTTCCTACAAAAGGTTGTCTGATATTCGGGTTGACGTTGGTCAACTCGTAAAAGAAGCGCGAAAATTCTGTCAAACGTTCGATGGAATGGGGACGCAGGAGGTCGTAACGTCCGCCTTTTTTGAGCGCCAAATTCGCCGCGACGACAAGAAGATCCGCATTGCCGCAGCGCTCTCCTAGACCGTTCATCGTGCCCTGCACCAATGTGGCGCCCGCGTCGACGGCGGCAAGAGAATTCGCAACGGCCAAACCGCAGTCGTTATGCGCATGGATCCCCAACTTGGGCGAAACGCCCGTAGACTGCGCGATTTCATTTAACGCGGAAAGCGCCTGCTTGACGCCTTCGGAAACCTCTTCAGGAGTCGAACCGCCGTTCGTATCGCACAGCGTTATCGTTCCAGCGCCCGCCTTGAACGCCGCGCGCAAGGTTTCGAGCGCGTACTCGGCGTTGTCTTTCCAGCCGTCGAAAAAGTGCTCTGCGTCATAGAAGACTCTCTTGCCGGACTCAACGGCAAAACGAATTGTTTCTTCAATCATCGCAAGGTTTTCTTCTGGCGTTACGCAAAGGGCCTCGCGCGCCTGAAAGAGGGACGATTTCCCAACGATCGTCAAGATCGGCGCGCTACTGCCGACAAGCGCCCCTAAACCGGCGTCTTGATCCGTGCGCATCCCCTTCCGTCTTGTCATTCCGAAAGCGCAAACTTGCGCCGACTGAAGGCGGGTTTTCCCAATTTGCTCAAAATAAGACTTGTCTTTCTCATTCGAGGCGGGATATCCTCCTTCAACATAATCAATCCCCAGGTCGTCGAGGCGCGACGTCGCGACGAGCTTGTCGTTTAAGGAAAACGTAACGCCTTCAGTCTGGGCGCCATCTCTAAGCGTCGAGTCATATAATTCAATGCGAATCGGAGACATAAATACCCTCTTAAAGGAACATTAGCCCTCTACAAAGATCAAGGGGCGGAATAAACGTGTCAGTTATAACGAAAATCCGTGCTATCGAAAGCTAAATATCTTATGAAGAAGAATATTGCCTACACAATAGCACGGACTAAAAAAACGGATTTCGAAAATTCTAAACGTCTTAGAATGTTTCTTCCGAGAACTCCTTCGCAAGGTTATCGCGCCCCGTCTCGCCGTGCGCTTCGTCTACAATAACGGCCGCGCAACGCTCGCTGAGGCTGATCACGCTTACATTAACATTTCCTTCGCCAAGCGTGCGAAACATGCGGTAAGCAAGCCCTGTATGACTTCTCAAGCCAGCCCCGCGAACTGTGAGTTTGGCTGCGCGACTATCATATTCGGCGCTACAATGGAACGTATCGCACAATTCCTGCGCGACTTTCATCACGGAGTCAAGCTCGTCGCGCGGAATCGTAAACGTTATGTTCGCCAAATTATCGCGTCCGACGCTCTGGACTATCATGTCGACAATGATATGGCCTTCAGCGACGCGATCAAAAACTTTCGCCGCAAGTCCTGGACTATCGGGAAGAGCGTAAAGAGTGACTCGCGCCTGAGCCGCGTCGAGATCGATCGATTCAACCACAACGTCTTCCATCCCAGTAAGGTGCGAAATAAGGCGCGCGGACGCGCATTTGTCTAAAGACGCGGGAGAAGTTGCTACGGCGCTTCGCGCGTTTATCTCCTCTGGGGTCAACTCTTGGTCAAGTTTAAAGGAGGCATGGGTTGCTCTTAGCGCTTTAACGGCGTCGTCTCGGCTTACGAGAGCGGAGATCTTAATATCGCTTGTCGCGATCATATGAATGTTTATACCGCACTCGAAGAGAGCATGAAACATCTGCTGGGCCACGCCGGTCTGGTTCGCCATCCCCAGACCTACGACTGAAATTTTCGCGACATTCTCGTCGAACTCGAAAGACTCCGCGCCGATCTCGTCAACTAGTTGCGAGACAACTTCGCGCGCTTTATACGCGTCGTCGCTTTGAAGTGTTAACGAAACGTCGGTTTTACCGTCGGCGCTAGAGTTCTGCGCAATCATGTCCGTCGCAATGCGCGCGTCAGCCAATTTGGAGAAGATCTGCATCGCAACGCCCGGTTTATCAGGAACGCCCACCACAGTAAGTCGCGTTTCATCCTTTGCGAGAGCTACGCCGCAAACAGGAGCGTGTTCTCGTTCGGGAAGCGGTCCGATCAGAGTGCCGTCTCCATCGCTAAAGCTGCTGCGGACATGAACTAATACGCCGAACTTTTTAGCAAATTCGATAGAACGACTATGCATGACGCCCGCGCCCATACTGGCAAGCTCAAGCATCTCGTCGTAACTAATGCGATCCACGCGTCGAGCTTCAGGCACAATACGAGGATCCGTCGTATAAACCCCGTCGACGTCAGTGTAAATGTCGCAACGATCCGCCTGAAGAGCGGCCGCAAGAGCTACGGCAGTCGTGTCGCTTCCCCCGCGACCGAGAGTCGTAATATTGAAATCGTCGTCGATTCCTTGGAATCCTGCGGCGATCACAATCTTCCCTTCATCTAAGGCGCGTTTCATTCGATCCGTTGAAATAGACCTAATTCTCGCTTTGCTGTAGGTTGCGTCGGTTCTAATGCCAATCTGCGCGCCAGTGAAACTAACCGCCTTGTACCCCAACGACTCCAGAGCGATAGCCATCAAAGCGATCGTCACCTGTTCGCCAGTCGATAGAAGCATGTCCATTTCACGATTATTCGGGCGCTCGCTCAACTCCTTTGCTAACTCGATGAGATGGTCGGTTTGCTTGCCCATTGCGCTCACAACCATCACAACCTGGTTGCCTGCGCGTCTCTCACGAATTGCCTTTCTGGCGGCGGCAAGGATCTTCTGGGTATCCGCCACGCTCGTTCCGCCAAATTTTTGCACGATAAGCGCCATGATGCACTTCCTTTCAGAGTAGCGTCCGAAACAACTTCCAAAACGACCTAATTATGACCTGTTGGAAGAATACGATTAAAGGGATCTGACTGGAATAATATTTCACAAAACCCCGAATATTATACGGTCTTAACCAGGAACTAAAAGGGGGACTCTTGTCGGAAGTAAAAAATATAGCTCTTCCTAATTATCAAGTAGCCTTGTTATCGCCAGAGAGCTAAGAAAACTTAAATAGAGACGTCGTCTCCGACTAAAAAATTACTGTTTCCTAACTCTACTTTTTCTCTTCTAAATCGAGATCGACGCTACTATCGTTCGTCTTCTCAATGACTTTAGAATCGTCGATATTCAAGAGAAGTTTTAAAACAGCCGAATCTATTTTCTCAGAAAGAAAACGCGTTGATCCGTCGGCGAGAAGAACATATCCTCCCGCGCCATGCCATGAACCAAACCCTCGACGTTGCGTCGTCGGCAACTCATTTTCGTTTAACACCTGCTCCTCAGTCAGCTCGTCTTGAGGATTCATCCAGTTGACGGGATCTCTCCGTTCGACGTACATGACGGTGTTGGAAACGCCGTCGACAACTTCGTCGGGGAAAACAGGTTTACCATTCTTTGCAAAGAGAGTGGACGTTCCTAAAACGCAAGAAAACGAGCAACGTTTTGTTTTATCAAGATTCGCGGATCCGCTCTCAGTATGTACTGGGATAGAAGAGCATTGAAAGAGAGACGGAGTCTTATCCCAAAATTGAGAATTCCACTCGCTGTCCCACGGCTCGTTCAAACGAATCTGCGAATACAATTCCTCTCCGCCTAGATATGGCAATAAGAGAACCCGCCATGAATGAAGGGGCGAACCCTCAGAATCGATCGTATACGCAGGCGGATATGTTCCGTATGCGTCCACATACTCGCAGGTCGCTCGATACAGCTGTAAAAGATTATATTCGCAGCGTTCTCTTCTCGTACCTTCTCTTTGACTCAAAATAACGTGCGAGACGACCAATAAGAGAGAAACTCCGGCAAAGACTCCAAGGGCGAACAAAATACCAAACGCCCAACGCGCCCTCGAATCCCCTTCAATCTGATTTTTTTCCTCGTCGTCCATCTTAATCAATCTCGATCAGTTGTTGTTTTTCTCGCGTTCAGCCAGCGCTAAGTCGTGCGCAAGCATATCTTCGACAAGGGAATGAAAAGTGTGA
This sequence comes from Planctomycetaceae bacterium, assembly GCA_004556055.1. Taxonomy (GTDB): domain Bacteria; phylum Planctomycetota; class Planctomycetia; order Pirellulales; family Thermoguttaceae; genus RUG369. Next base: position 10,382 of record SFIW01000050.1, on the reverse strand, counting down.
CGCGGCTTCCATCCTAATTTAGTTCTAGCCTTAGTCGAATCGCCGCAAAGATAGTTGACTTCCGTTGGTCTAAAGAAAACGGGGTCTATCTCAACAAGAACCTTTCCGCTCTTGCGATCGATTCCCTTTTCGTCGACGCCGGAGCCCTGCCAAACGATTTCGTAATCGAGTTTAGCGAAAACCAGCTCCAAAAAATCCCTTGCGGAACGTTGTTCCCCTGTCGCCAAGACGTAGTCGTCTGGTTCAGATTGCTGCAACATCAGAAACATTCCGTTGACGTAATCTTCGGCGTGTCCCCAGTCGCGCCGCGCGTCAATGTTCCCCATTCGGAGCTTATCTTGAAGTCCCAAACGAATTCTTGTCGCGCCCCTCGTGATCTTACGCGTCACGAAATTCTCGCCGCGCAAAGGGCTTTCATGATTGAATAAAATTCCGTTGCAAGCAAATATGCCGTACGCTTCTCGATAATTCACAGTCGTCCAATACGCGTACAATTTAGCGATGGCGTAAGGACTACGAGGCGCAAAAGGAGTCGATTCACGCTGCGGTTTTTCTTTAACGTCCCCAAAAAGTTCGGACGTTGAAGCTTGATAAAATCGCGTTTTAGAGGCCAGACCTGCGCCGCGAATACCTTCCAAAATCCGCAACGTCCCCAGCCCGTCGACTTCGCCGGTATACTCAGGAACGTCAAAAGAAACGCGTACGTCTGATTGCGCGGCAAGGTTATAAACTTCGTCCGGTTCAAACTCCTCTAAGATTCGCGAAATATTAGCGGAGTCCGTTAAATCTCCCGTTACGTACCTTAATTCGGAACCATTCTCCTGCGTTCCCTCTCGCAACCCTAAAAGACGCGACATATTAGACGTTGAAGTTCGACGAATCATTGCGCATACGCGTCGACCTTCCGACAATAATTTACGCGTTAAGTACGCGCCGTCTTGACCTGTCGCGCCCGTAACCAAAGAGGTCTTCATCATTACAAACGACTCCTAAAATTCAAACTGTGTTATTCGATTCAACGTCCTGATTCTAACCAATCGCCTGCCTTTTACAAGCGAGAAGAACCTCGCCGCAAATAAAAAAAGGAGAGCCGCGCTCTCCTCACGTAAAGCTTTAATTCTCGCAACAATCACCACACCAGGTAGTTGCCGCCATACGTCAACCCCGCTCCAAAACCAGCGAGGAGAAGCTTGTCGCCTCGTTGCAACATGCCGCCGCGATTCATCTCGTCCAACGCAATCGGAATCGACGCGGACGCCGTATTGGCGACTCTCTCAACATTGATGTAAAACTTATCGTCGTTCGTGAAGCCCAGCCGAGAACCCGCCGAATTAATGATCCGATAATTCGCTTGATGAGGCACGATTCTCTTTAACTCGTCCATCGTTAGATTATTGCGTTCCAGCAATGAACGAACAACCTCGACGAGCGCCTTCACGGCAAAGGCGTAAACTTGCTGTCCTCCCATCTGAAGAATATGAGCGAGAGGATGACGCAACGAATCTTCAGAACGACATCCTCCTTCCAAAAGAAGGTGCTTCCCGGACTTTCCATCCGCCATCATTACGGAATCGACAATTCCGCTTCCAGGGAACTTCTCTTCGACGTCTGGTTTAATAACGACAGCGCCAGCGCCGTCGCCAAAGAGGATGCAAGTCTTGTAGTCGTTCCAATCGACCTTCCTCGACATCACCTCGGACGCAACAAGAAGAATCGGCTTCGTAAAGTGAGGATTCGAATAAAAGTTCTTAGCGATTTCAAGATTGTAAATGAACCCGCAACATGCGGCGCTCATATCAAACGCCGACGCGTTTGTCGCGCCCAATTTATCTTGCAAAACGCAAGCGGTCAGAGGCGTCGGCGCATAATCGGGCGTCGCTGTGCTCACGATAATCAGCCCCAACTCGTCAGGTTCAACTCCTGCCTGTTCCAACGCTTGCTTTGCGGCGACGAGCCCCATGTCGGACGCAGACTCATTGGGGGCCGCTATATGCCGAGAGTGAATTCCCGTATGGGAGTATATCCACTCGTCGGACGTCTGGGGCATTCGTTCCGATAATTCGTCATTTGTTACGACGCGTTCCGGAAGATAGGAACCCGTCCCTGCTATTACTGCGCGAACCATGAATAAAACTCAATGCATTTCTTTTGTAAACTTTTGCGACGCACGCACATCGCAAGTTCTCTTCACGAGATTCGGTTTCATGAGGAGCTCGGCCAAACTCTAATGAAAAAAACTTTTCTTAACAATAGCGATTATTTAAGAAATAACAGTCGACTCAAAAAAGTGCCGTCGATCCTCGGCGCAACCGGCAGGATTTGTCGCATGCGCGCGGAGATAACGTCCAGCGCGCAACGCCCTTTCTTCGCAAAGAAATTATTCGCCGGGACAAAAACACCCCGAAACCACTTGAAGAAACTCCGTGTGGGTTTTGACACGTACGATCCTGTCTCGAAAGATCTTTCCCCCCGGACGCCCTTTCGAATAATTACAAGCGTAACGCCTCATTAACCTAACGGCAATCTCCTCGCCGTAGCGTTCAACCAAAAGGTTGTAATGCAGAAGTAGCAAATCTCTTTGTTCTGACAACGTTGGTTCGGGAGTCGGAGTTTCGCCTTTTAAAAGTTGCGAAACTTCGCGGAAAATCCAAGGACGCGATAGCGCGCTCCGACCGATCATTACGGCGTCCACAGGAAAAGCGGCTAGTTTGTCAACAGCCTCTTGCGCCGTCTTGATATCGCCGTTCCCTATCAATGGAATTGATTTTAATGCGGAACGTACTTTGGCGATTTCATCCCAGTCGGCGCTCCCCATATACATCTGCTTAGCGGTTCTACCGTGAACGGTCAATGCGGCGCCCCCCGCGCATTCTACCGCCTGAGCGACGTCGTAAGCGTTGATAGTATCGCTGGTAACGCCAAGACGAATTTTAGCCGTCACGGGGGTTGGAAAGCAGGCGCGAGCAACCCTTCCGACAATCTCTCCGACTTTTTCAGGATTTTTGAGTAAGAACGAACCGCTTTCGGAACGTTTGGCTATCGCGGGCGCGGGGCATCCGAAATTCAAATCCACAACGGTTACGTGGAACTCGTGCGCCAACGTCGTCGCCAACTCCTCGAGCGTCTCAGGGGAGTTGTCCCAAATCTGTACTGACAAAGGACGTTCCTCGTCGCGCACGCCCCATAATCTCGTCGGTTCCTCTTCTTGAGACGAACCGTATCGACTTAACGTCCCTTCGTCAACTTCGCGTTTCATATAATGGAAGGCTCGAGCGCTTATCATTTCAGTCGCGATTAGACCGACGCCGCCAAATCTTCGCAAAATCTCCCGAAAAGCATAGTTCGTATATCCCGCCATGGGCGCAGAAAGTACCGGCGGAGAAATAGTAACTGAACCGATGCGTAAACTCTGTTTTAATTCCTGTTCCACTTCGTATCCGTTATTCTTATCTAATTTTTTTCTTTCGTCTAATAAAGAAACGGCAACATTCTATTTTCATATAACGCCGTCCACTGTAAACACCTAAAGCCTTTCATCCCGGCTTTTACCGCAAAAGCCAGACATTGGGGAAACTTGACAAAGATCGGCTATTGGTATAGAATTCACGACGTTTACCCCCTGATTTCAAACGCTGAGAGGGGCCAAAAGAGCGGATGTGCTTTTACTATGAGATTGCGTCCACTTCAACTCAAACTTTTGTTAGGAGGTTTCAATGAATAATCAGTGGAGCGTTATCGGCCCAAAATATCGAGTTCTTGACTGTACTATTCGCGACGGGGGTCTTATTAACGACCATCAATTTTCTCTCGAATTCGTTCGCGCGGTCTATAACGCAAATGTTTCCGCTGGTATTGACTATATGGAAATTGGCTATAAGAACTCCCGTAATATGTTTTCAGTAGAAACAAACGGATGTTGGAAGTTCTGCCAAGAAGAAGATTTACGACGCGCTGTTGGTGAAAATCCCTCTAAGATTAAGCTTTCCTGCATGATTGACGCCGCAAAATCCGACTGGAAAACGGACGTTCTTCCCAAACAGCAGAGTCCTCTCGACATGATTCGAGTCGCTTTCTACGATTATCAGATCGAGGAAGCGCTCCAAATGATCGACGATGCGTTTAACAAAGGCTATGAGGTCTCTGCAAACCTCATGGCGGTTACGACCGTAGAAGAAAAAACGCTCGACTCTATCCTTGAAAGGCTTTGTAAATCTCCCGTTTCTGTCTTTGTTATCGTGGACTCCTTTGGCTTCATCTCCCTGGCGCAGATGGAGTACCTTACTCGTAAATACGTCGCCTACGCTAGCTCCGTCCAGAAAGAAGTGGGCGTGCACGCTCACAATAACATGCAGTTAGCTTACGCCAACACGCTCACCGCAGCGAGACTGGGAGCCACAAGGCTTGACGCGACTATCGGCGGTCTGGGAAGAGGCGCTGGAAACTGCCCGATGGAGCTCTTGGCGGGCTCTATCAATCCGTCGAACTACGACTTGCGTCCCATCTATCATTGCCTGGAAAATCACGTGTTTCCTCTCCGAGAGAAAATTGAATGGGGTCCGTATCCTGAGTTCAACATGACCGGCCAGAACAACGTTCATCCAAGGGCTGCGATCGCAGCAAGAAAGAACCCCGACACAAGAGATCGTTATACAAGCTTTTACGACAACCTTAAAGGTCAATCCAAAGCGAAAAACTAATAGTAAGTCTTAAAGACTTCTTCTATTCCACCAATCATGGCTAGGTAAACACAAACGATATTTTGGTTTTGAAGGATAGAGTATTAAAATGGGCGCAACCGAAAATCAGCCAAAGAAAAAGCTAATCGAACCTCGTACGCTCAAGGGATTTCGAGATTTTCTTCCCGAAATGATGATTCCGAGAGAAACGTTGATCGAAAGAGTCAAGAAAGTTTATAGAAGTTATGGCTTTTGTCCTATCGACACCCCTGTTTTGGAATACCTGGACATTTTAATGGGAAAAGGTAGCGACGAAACAGATAAACAGCTCTATAAATTCAAGGATTCTGGAGGGCGCGACGTTGGTATGCGTTTCGATCTAACGGTTCCTTTCGCTCGATTTTCCGCTCAGCATCTTGCGGAAATTGGAACTCCCTTCAAACGTTATCACCTTGCTAAGGTTTGGAGAGGCGAAAATACTCAAGCCGGTCGGTATCGCGAGTTCATGCAATGCGACTTTGACACGATTGGCACGACGAGCGTTACGTCCGATATCGAGACGGCGTTGATTATCAACGACATACTCGAACGGATCAATCCAACCTCGACGGAGACTTTTACGAAGTTCAAGGTTCATCTTAACAGCAGGAAGATCTTGACGGGCGCCCTCGTTAAGATTGGCCTTGAAGAGAAAGCGACGCCTATTCTCCGCGCGCTTGATAAGCTCGCGAAGATTGGAGTGGACGCTGTCGTTGAAGAGATGAAAAGCGCTGCGGGCGCCGCGGAAGAACAAGCGAAGTTGATTCTTGAGGTTGCTTCGGCCAAGGGATCAAATGAAGAAATCCTTCAAAGGTTGGAGCAACTTCTTCAAGGAAACGAACTTGGACAGCAAGGCGTCGCCGAACTGAGACAAATCCTTGAAGCAACGAAGGCTGCGGGCGTTCCGGAGGAAAGATTCATGCTGGACGTTTCGATTGCTCGCGGTCTCGATTACTACACGGGGACAATCTACGAAACGTTCTTGGACGAATTGCCTCAACTGGGAAGCGTATGCAGCGGCGGACGTTACGACAACCTTGCGGAATTGTACACCAAACAGACGTTGCCAGGCGTCGGCGCCTCTTTAGGACTCGATAGACTCTTTGCCGGTCTCGAAGAGCTGAACATGCTTCCGAAATTGAGTACGACGGTCGACGTATTTATTGCTTTCTTTGATAAATCCTTGACTTCTCAATACTTCGCGTTAGCCGCTCGTTTGCGAAACGAAGGTATTGGCGTAGAATTGTATCCTGAACCTAAGAAATTAGGGCAACAATTGAAATACGCCGATCGAAAAGGCATGAAGATTGCCCTCGTTATGGGACAAGATGAAGTCGAAAAGGGAGTCGTCACCCTTAAAGATTTACGTTCTGGCAACCAACAGGAGGTTGAGTTTGACAATCTGGTAAGCGCCATCCGCGCGTTATAAGTTTCTGTAGCCGTAGGGTCTTCCTTAGATTCTACGGCTATTCATTATAGGGGAGACAAAATGAAACTAACGCTAGCTGAGCCTCGAGGATTCTGCGCAGGCGTCAATCGAGCTATAAACATCCTCAACGAAGTAGTTCAAAGCGCTCGAGGGCCAGTTTACGTTTATCACGAGATTGTTCACAATTCTTGGGTTGTCCGAGATTTCAATCGGCGAGGCGTAATCTTTGTCGATTCTTTAGACGACGTTCCGGACAACGCCGTCTTACTCTTCTCCGCTCATGGCGTATCGCCTGAAATCAGGGAGTTAGCGGCGCAAAGAAGAATTCGAACGATCGACGCCACCTGTCCTCGCGTTCATTATGTGCACAAACAAATGCGCAATCTTGCAGACGACGGGTATCACGTCGTTTTTATCGGAAAACCCGGTCACGACGAAGTTGTTGGCGTCCTTGGAGAAGCCCCCGGTTCCACGACGTTAATTTCCAAATTGGAGGAAGTTGAAGCCCTAGACGTCTCCGCTTATCCCAAAGTCGCGTATTTGATGCAAACCACTCTGTCTGCGACTGAAGCAACTCAGATAGTCGACGCGTTGCGTAAAAAAATTCCTAACTTGCTAAATCCAAGTCGAGAAGGTATTTGCGACGCGACTCAGCTGCGACAAGACGCCGTCCGGAGACTTGCTCCGGGACATGATCTAGTTTTGGTTGTCGGAAGTCCTAACAGTTCAAACTCCCAAAACTTAGCAAAAGTCGCTCGCTCTGTTGGAGTTCCTGCCGTGCTTATCGACGGAGTCGAAGATATTCCTTGGAATATGCTAACGCCAGAATCCTCCGTTTTAATCACTTCAGGGGCAAGCGCGCCGGATATCATCGTCAAAACTTGCGTCCAGTTTTTAAACGATATTTGATTCTATAGCTCCCTTAAACTATTGTCGACGTCAAGAAAAGGATTAAGCGCGTAATCGTCTTAATCCTTTTCTTTCGCGATGTTCATTCAACAGATTTAACCCGGCTGGAATTTTACCCAGAAATCGTACTATTTGACTCGGCGTTGTCTGGAGCAATCGCGCCGCTGTTGGAAGATCTTCTTTTACTGCGGCGTAGACGTCGAAAAAATCGGCGACTAGCGCTGGGTAATCAACACTATCTTTCGATATTAGAATACGCGAATCGTTTCCTCTTCGAGTAAACCACATTAGGGAGGAGGTCACTTCAACGGCGACTCCTTGGTTGTCAAAGGTTATTTCAATCGGCGCACGGACTCGCAACGCAAGCTCCATTCGCAATCGAAAAACGGCCTGTTTACGGTTTTCTCCTTGGCGTCGTCTTTCTGTCGCCTCCCCTACCAGACCTGTGGGAAGATGATACATTCGTACGCCTGTCTCAACTTTGTTTCTATTTTGGCCTCCTGGCCCTGAACGGCGTAATGTCTCAAATCGGCAATCTCTTTCAAATTCGTCCGCTGGTAAGTACAGCTCCCTCCTATTCATATTCACTCCTCTATCAATGTCATACATTTCAAAAAAATTTTATAGAATTATCTCTGTAAAAAAAAGAAGACGCATAACTACTAATTAATTTCCATCAGTTCTTTTGTATACATTCGATCTGTTCTTCATTACAACTTGTCTGTTTTTATATCCAAACATACTGTTACTTTATTCTACTTAATTTCAGATAAATAAAAACAATAAACTCTGTCGTTTATGAGAAAACTCAAGGTGCATTTTAAAAAATTTCTAGGAGTTGACGTAACAACTTAATTATTGTATAAGATTACTTCGTCAGACAGGTGTTTTATACAACTCTGAATCATCGATTCAGCTTTGTTAAAGACATTTGGATTCCCGATTTGATTAACCAAGCAGAGGAGTATTCCCATGAACTTCGAGTTTCTGGCTTTGAGAAAACCATCCAGAAGGGAGTCTGGTTTTACGCTAGTTGAACTTCTGGTAGTCATTGCCATTATCGGTATCCTAATTGGACTATTGCTTCCGGCGGTTCAAGCGGCTCGCGAAGCGGCAAGGCGAATGCAATGTACGAATCAAATCAAACAGATCGCGCTTGCTCTACACAATTATCACGACGCTCATAACTCATTGCCCACCAACGCTCCTTTCAGTTCTTTTGGCTGGAGTAACTACGCGCCGCTGAGCGTGACAATTTCGCTTCTCCCCTTCATCGAAGAAAGCGCTCGATACGACGCGATTATGGAACTTGACCGTAAGCAGAAAAATGGCGAGATCAATGTTTGGAACTGGGCCTTCTTCAACAGCGACGTTTACCTTGATAAAAATCGTATTACGGGACTGCTCTGTCCTTCCGATCCCAACGCCGCAACTCCTTCGCCTCACGCCAGCAACGCTCGAACTACGATCATGTATAGTTTAGGCGACGGCACAAGTAAACTCGATGCGCCGTACAATCATCCTAACTACGTAAGCGTCCCTGCAAAACAATGCCATACGCGCGGACTCTTCCATCAGAACGCTTGGAAAAATCTCGCGACATGCACAGACGGAACATCGAACACCGCTGCGGTAAGCGAATCGGCTAGCGCCCCTCAAGGTTATTATTCAACCGCAGTCAAAGGTGGATCATCGACCGTCAGCGGGTTCTACACGAGCGACGTCGACTGCCATCCGGACGTCTGTATGAACAATGCTCGTAAAGCGGACGATCCCAATTCCGTAGTCGCCCCATGCGACACCTGGCGCGGAAACTTCTATCAAGATGGACGAGCTTGGAATAACTTCCACACGGTTCTTCCTCCCAACGCCCCTAGTTGCTTAGCGGCTACCAGTGGATATTGGGGCGCTATATTCCCACCCAATAGCTGGCATTCCGGCGGGGTCAACGTAGGACTCGCAGACGGTTCCGTTCGTTTTGTTTCAGATACTGTTGATTGCGGTAATCTTTCCGCTACAAGCACGCAATGCACAGGCAAGAGCCCTTACGGAGTTTGGGGCGCCATGGGAACTCCCGCCGGCGGAGAAAACGTCGCCATGTAATCCTGGTGCGATAGGCGCTCAAAGAAGCGTCTATCTTCTTTTCTCAACTCTTTCACACATTCGTGGTATTTTACTCATGAAATATTTCAATACGTTGCTTTTATTCACTGGGGCGCTCCTCTTGGGCGGATGCTTCGGACCGAAAACCCCTGATGGAATGCCGAAGCTCGAACCTGTAACGGTTACGGTTCTTCAAGGAGACGTTCCGTTAGCGAACGCAACGCTCAATCTCAAACCTCTCGAGCCGTCCACAACAAATAACTTTACTTGTGGCGGAACAACGAATGAGGAAGGCGTCGCGACGATCGTAACGCACGGTCAGTACAAGGGAGCCCCCGTTGGGAAGTACAAGGTTGCGGTTTCGTGCGTCGTCGGCGAGGGAACCCCTCCTCCCCCAAGCCCAATCGACGAAGAGTCTGCAAGGGTTTATAAAGAGTACATCGATTCTGGCGCTACCTACGAAGAATTCTACGTCGTAGATCCCGAATATAGTACCATTGAATCAACGTCTCTAGAAATCGAAGTCGTTAAGGGAAAGAATCAATTGACGATTGACTGCGGCGAACCTGTGCATATTCCTGTAGAACAGGGGCAAGGCGCCGCTGGCGTAATCTATTAGTTTAACCCTGCGTCATATATAACCGCTTCTCGGGGCGCCCTGTGGAAGCGGTTTTTTTATGGTTAAGACGATATTATTCCCTCCATTTTACCGATTGGCTGGAACGCGCATCATTTTGTTGCTGTTATCAAGGGGAAAATAACGCTGAACAATGTTACCCGATCCGTTTGAGGATAACAAGTTCCAAATTGTCTTCTTGCAACGAAGACTTCAATCTCGCGAATCAGGTCTTTTCTTGAAAGAAAATACGTTATCTTTCTTGTATCCGAAGTAGCGCATGTTTTACGGGGCTAGAAGACGCTTTAAAGACGGTTTATTCCCTTTGACGTTTTGCCCCCAATATTCGTTGATTAACTAGTTCGTCTATCGTTTTGGCACCCATGCTCAGGTTAAAACATAACGCTTGAAATTTCGAGAAAACAGCGTACAAATAATATCGTAGCAACAAGAAATGAAAAGAGCCCAACGCGAACGTAGGGCTCATATATCATAGTAAAGAATCAACACGCAAAGTGAACCAACCACGACTCCTTGTAAAACGAGTTTTAAAACTCGAGTTTCTAATTATCCTTAGAAAGGAGGTGATCCAGCCGCAGGTTCCCCTACG
>SFIW01000076.1 GCA_004556055.1 Planctomycetaceae bacterium | reverse complement strand
ACCGGTTTCCATCCTTAAGGTTAAGGTAGACGAGTATATTAAGAAAAAACTCAAAGAGGACGCGCGAGTTTCCTTTAATTCGATCTACGCTTATCTAGCAAAGTACGGGTTTATGCCCTATTCGCCCTATGCTTATCTGATGGGGTTTCTGCTGCGCGAGTACTTGGATCCAAAATACCGTTATAGTATCGGAGAATCGGGCGAGAGTGGCGGCGTAGCGGACTATGAGGTCTTTTCAGGCTTCATTAAAGACGCTCTGGATAAAGCGGCTAATGGCGACAGCGTGAAAAAAGAAGCCTACATCGAATTGATGTCGCAGAACCAGTTGAAGTTTGTGAAGTTTGCAAGCGAGGTCTTCCAAGTCGAGAGTACGCTTGCGGTAGAGCAGACGGCGAGTAAGCTTTGCGTTAAGATTCAGGAGCTGGGCTTCCCTCTGTGGACTTTTAAGTATGCGGCAGGGAACGAAGCGTGGAATGAATACGTCGACCTACTGACGTCGATTGTCAACGCTCCGAAAGAGATGGGAGTCGCGTCTCTGACGGATAAATTCGGAAAACTTGTCGAAGACGATCTGGAGAAGAACCCGGAACTTATCAATCAGGCAAAGGCGTTCTTCACGCTTGAAAATGCGAAGAAAGGGGTGACGAACTTCTTGAATTTCTTCGAAAAGGGGGAGATTCCACGTCTTGCCGAAGAATTGGGCGTCATTGACTATCTTGGCGACGTCCGGCGAAAGATCGCCAATGGCAACGGAAGTTCTGCATGGCTCTGGTTGCAGGACACCGCGGAAGAGGAGTTGCGCAATCTCTTGAACGAATTCAAGATTATGCGTCTGAGCAAGTTGACGACGAAGGACTCTGTGCATTCGCGTCCCCGCGACTATTATGCAGAAAGAGTGTCCTGAACTCGGAGAGTTCTGCGAAATACTCTTGTCGATAGTCAATGACGAGCCTTTCCCTGACAACAAACTCGCGCGATTTCTCCACGTCCTGGAAACGGAATCGGAGAGTGTCGCGATGTTCTCCTACAAGGCGAAGGATACCGTCTTTATGGAGTGTTACGCGGAGCTTTTGCATGGAGTCGAGGATCTTGCTGACAAGATCTATTACGACGAGGCTTTGAAGGACGCGTTCTCGATGGACGACGTTAAGTACCGCAATCTACTCAAAACAGCCGCGAATCGCGTGCGCGAAACCCAACTTATCGCCAAACTCAAGAAAGATTGGAAGAGACGCGTAGGATACGATGACCCCATTAGCTGGAGCGTTGATAAATCGACCCCGATAAGCGTTATGGTTCCGGAGGAGGAGAAGGAGCAAGCGAAGAATCTTTTCGAGACTCTTCGGGATCAGAAGAGGGATCGGAATTTGATTGAGGCCGCGCTGGCGTATCTCCCCAACGCGTCTTTCGTCGACTCCCTCGGCGATCAGGAGAAGATCGACGCGGCGTTCAGTAAGAAGATCGTTAAGCAATACTCAAGAATCCTTGTCGACGTCAACGCGGTTCGCGACGCTCTCAAAGAGAACGGATTTGATTCCCCCGACACGTGGTACGGCGACCCCGACGTCGATCTTTTCGTTGAGAAGCTCGCGAACGCGGAATACAGCAAGGAAGGGGGCGCGTCAAAACGTCTCCAGCAGGAGATCGACGCTATGTCTGCGCAGGAGGCGAAAGACCTTCTTAAACGCCTTGTTCTCAAGTATGTCGACGTAGGGATGGCTCTTATGATGAAGGAAGAGGAGTGAGATGATGGAACGAATCTCCGTCGATGAGTGCCTCAATCATATCGATGAGTACGTCAATAACACGAACGCCTTCTATCCGCTTTTTGTCTCCGTCGACGGCGCTGACGAATACAAAAAGATCAAGAGCCATATGGCTTCATACGAATCGATCCGGTTAAGCGCCTTTTGTAAGCTTCCGGACGCTAAGCCTGATTTCGACCAACTCTACGAACAGATCGAGAATATGGAGCCAAAGAAGGCGTATTGTCTCTTCGGGCTCGGGGACTACGTCGCCCTTACGGATGATTCTACCCACTTTAAACGGCTTGCGCAGAAGGAGATTCCCAAGGATAAGAAGCTCATTGTCCTCTGTCGCGGAATTGCGCAGCTTTTTGAGGAGACGTATCGCATATTTCCCAAGTTCTCGGAGCGTCGTTGCTTCGTCGAGTCGAAGTATCAGCGCGATTATTCCGTCAATAACTACAGCTCGGATCTCACGTTAAAAGAAACGCTGATTGACTTCAAAACTCTTTTAGAAAAGCTCGAAGACGGCTTTAAAGGGACGCTTCGCGTTTCCGTTCCCTGGCCGTTCAATTTCGACAAAAACTACGATTCCTACTATGCCGTCGTTTGTGACAAGCGCCCGGAAATAAAGGCCTCCAAACAGCTCCTTGACGATGAACAATGGAAAGAATTCTATAACGATTCCGATTTGTCGACGTCTGACGTTTGGTCATGGCGCTATTTCCTCAAACTCAAGATTACGCATGAAGATATTGACAATCCCTACCTGAAATTTGTCTGCGACCATAGCGATTCCTTTGACGAATATCGGAAGAATCTGTTTTTTGAACTTTTAAATCACGACGTTAAAGAGCGCGACTTTGATCGCCTCTACGATGCGCGAAAAGATATCATGTCAAAAGGCGGCGACTCGCGCTACTTGGGTTCTTATATCGCCCAGGCGAACTCCAAAGCCGCGTCGGTTCGCTGTCGTTATCTCACGGATCAAACAGACGCAGAACGTTCCGCGATCGTCAAGACTATCTGCGACCTCGGGCGCGTCCCCGACGGGGTCGAGAAGACCGCTCCCTTACTCGCCGCGTACATGGCCGACTACGATTTCCCCAACGCGCAGGGTAAGAGCGAAATCTTCGCGTCATACTTTTCCGAGTACAAGCGACTCAAACTCACCAATTGCTCTCCTAGCGGCTCTTCTTTTTTCGATAAAGTGGAATCGTACGCCGTCGATCGGCAATATCTAGGCCTTTCGACTCGCGGCGATCTCGTCGATCAGATGCGCGCGGACGACGTCGTCCTTTATTGGCTCGACGCCCTCGGGGTCGAATATCTCGCTGCGCTCCGTCCCCGGCGACCAGTCGCCGCCCTTTATCGCGTGGGCGGGGCAGGCGTTAACGCAGATATCGCAGCCGTTGCAGCTATTCTCCGCCGGCTCGCTCGGGCACTCAAACGGGCAGTCGGTGAATACCGTGCCCAGGCGCACAAGGCTGCCGAATTCGGAATGCATAAAGAGCGAATTGCGCCCTACACTGCCGAGGCCCGCAAGGCAGGCGGCTTTTTTATGGGAATATCTGCCCTGATAATTCCAGCCGTCCTTATTGATGCTCTGAGACGCCGCAACGGTGATGTAGCGGTATCCCCTGCGCTGCAAAAACAGCCCCGTCTGAAGCAGCATCGAGTCTATAAATGCGTTTACGCTCCTGTAGTGATTAAAATATGTGTGGGTCGGCTCATCGTCTATCTCCCGAATTATCGCCTCGGAGAGACGCACGACTATGCTCACTCCGTAAGGCAGCGGCGCAGCTTCGTCGGCAAAGAAGCCGACATCCGAAACGCCCTTCTCAAGGAGGAATTCCCGCAGCTCGCTCTGAACGCTCA
>SFIW01000011.1 GCA_004556055.1 Planctomycetaceae bacterium | reverse complement strand
GTTCGTTCCAAGACTTACGAATCGCTTCGATGGTACGTTCAACGTTGAGGGCGTCTTCGAAGGTCGCGAGAGGAGCGACTTCTTCGGCGCCGGCGATCTTGAGCATGTTCTCATAGCACGCGTTGACCGTCAGGTCGCGATAACCGAACATGTGGCCGTCCGCGAAGGAAGGATACGCGAATCCGCCGCGATTGCAGAGGACGCGAGACCAACCGCGTTCAGGCGTCGTGGCGTCGTAGAGTCCGACGTAGTTGAGGTCGTCGTAATTCCAGCGGATCGCGCCGTTTTCGAAGTAGAGTTCGTAGCCGTGGGTGTTCTCGGTTCCCCAAGCGTTACGGGTGCATTCGAGAGAACCGATCGCGCCGCCGTCGAGGGTGAAGAGAACGCGAGTCGCGTCGTCGGTCTCGACGTCTTTCATCGGACGACCTTCGTTGTTGGTCTTCTTGTCGCCATAGCGAGCGGCGAGGTCGGAACCGACGGTCGCGGGAAGATATCGCTTCTTGATGTGAGTCGTCTGCATCGCGCAGAGTTCGACAGGACGAAGGCCCGTGGTGTAGTAAAGCATGTCGAGAGCGTGGCTGCCGAGGTCGCCGAGGGTGCCGCCTTCAGGTCCAAAACGCCAGCTCCAGGGGGTCTCCGGGCCGCCCCAAGATTGATTGTAGAAGCTATGGACTTCAAGCAGCTTGCCGAAACGATTTTCTTTGACGAGCTTACGAACGAAGACGTTCGCAGGGACGCGGCGATAGATGAAGTTGACAGAGTCAATGATATTGGGATTCGATTTCCTCGCTTCGGCGAGAGCTTCGACCATCTGGTGGGCTTCTTCGACGGTAACGGAAAGGGGCTTTTCGCAGAAGACGTGCTTACCGGCGGCAAGAGCCTTCAAAACGGCCATGCAGTGAAGCTTGTTGGGCAAGCAAACGTCGATGTAATCGGTGTTCGGATTCTCGATCGTCTTGTCAAGATCGCGATTCGCCTTCCATCCGGACGCCGTAGCGGCTTCAGCTTCACCGTCGGTGTAGCAGTAAGCTTCGTTCAAAACAGGCTTCACGGGACAGTTGGGATAATAACGCATGACGGCTTCATAAGCAACCGCGCGAACCAACCCCATCATACCATAACCAAGAATCGAAACATTACACTCTTTAGTCATCTGCAAATATCTCCTAATAATCCTTAACGGCTCCCCCCGAGCTAATAAGGGAGTCCGCGACGTCAAACGCCGACGTGTCTCAACGCGCTTCTCAATCAATCCGAAAGAATGCGCGACGTCGGAACAGCGTGGCGCCCGTATCCGACGCGATTATTTTACTCACTAAAACAAGACAATTCAAGAGTTAGATTTTATTTGTGTAAAAATATTCTACTAAAATCTCCTAAAAAATAGAATCAACTCCCATTTAGCGCCGCCGCGCGGCGGGAAAAGCTCCCTTAGAATCGATAAAAGCCGACCCTTTCGAGTCGGCTTCTTTTAATATATTTAAAAGACGGGAGAATGATATCATTCTTCAGGACGAGTGATTTCGCTGAGTTTAACCCAACGACGTTCTTTCCACGAACGACGAATCGCCGCGATTGTGCGTTCGACTTCGAGCGCGTCGGCGAATGTCGCTATCGGCGCTATCTCAGGAAGACCGCAGATCTTGCGAAGATTCTCGTAGCACGCGAAAACGGTCAAATCACGATAACCGATCATATGGCCGTCGGCGAAGTTGAAGTACGCGCATTCCTTGCGGTCGCAAAGCATGCGTACCCAACCGCGCTCAGGCGTTCTCGCGTCGTAGATTTCGAGATAGTTCAAATCGTCGTAGTTCCAACGAAGCGCCCCATGTTCGCAGTAAATAACGAAGTTGTGAGAGTTCTCGGTTCCCCACGCGTTACGCGTGCAATGGAGCGATCCGATCGCCCCGTCGGGAAGCGTGAAGAGAGCGTCGGTCGCGTCGTCGATCTTGACGGTGAACCAGTAGTGACCGTCGTGTTCGACAACGCGCTCTGGACGCGTTTCTTTGATTCTCAACGCCACTTCCCTCGAAAGAATTTTACGTTCCTTAATATGCGTCGTCTGAAGTCCCAAGACTTCGATCGGACGCATGCCCGTCTGGAAATAGAGCATGTCTAACGCATGACTTCCAAGGTCGGCAAGAGTTCCGCCTTCGTCGTCAAAACGCCAGCTATAAGGAGTCTCTGGGCCGCCCCACGACTGCGGATACGAGCAGACGACCTCCATCACCTTGCCAAATCGACCTTCCTGTAGGATCTTCCGCGCATAAATCGCGGCGGGGGAACGTCGATAAATGTAGTTGACGGAAGCAAGTTGATCCGGATGCGCAGCGGCGATCTCCGCCATTTTGTACGCGTCTAGAAGGTTTCCTGCGAGAGGCTTTTCACAAAAGACGTGCTTTCCATTTTCGAAAGCTATCTTCGCGGCTTCGTAATGCATACTGTTCGGCAAACAAATATCGACGACCCACGCCTCAGGATTGCTCAGCGCCGCGACCAAATCGGTCGTCGCCTTCCAACCCGCGTCGTTAGCGCCCTCTTCCTGTCCGGGTTGTACGGAAGCTTCGTAAAGCTCGTACTTTTCGGGACAAACGCGAGGAAAATAACGTTGAACGGCTTCGTAGGCGACTGCGCGCACGCATCCCATCATCCCAAAACCAGCTATCGTCACTTTCATGATTGTCTCCTTTCTGAATACGAATCACCCCATCTCACAAGCAAACCATTCCGAAATGGCAATACGGTTTTATCTATAAGAGATCAACTTTTATCTCACGATCCTCATTGAAGTTAAAACCACTTCAACGGCAAGATCGATCCCGTGATAAAGGTCGCGTCTCGCTCATCTGTTAATTATTGTAACAACAATCCAATGTTTTACAATAGAGTCGATTTATATTTATTGTTCCAATAATCCCATCCGTCCTTCATCCCATTGACGTATAAAACGACCGAACTAGAATTGGTATGATTTTACGCAACTTAACGAACGCTATTTTTATACAAAAAATTCCATTAATATTTTTCAAAATTGAGGAGATTGGAAGAAATGACAAAATCGCGTCTTTCAACCGGCGTACCCGGTTTAGACGAACGCCTTGGCGGCGGGCTTATTCCCGGCACAACAACTGCGATCGTCGGCTCTTCCGGAGCCGGTAAAACTCAGTTCGCTATGCAATTCCTCAACGCCGGACTCGCTCAAGGTGAAAAACGACGCGGCGTCATTCTTGACCTCACTGCGCGCGGCGATTCTCAAAATCATCTCCAATACTGTTCGAACCTCTTCGGGTGGGAACCCAAACCGCAAGATCCCTCTGTTCCTTTCGATCCTGAAAAATTTTTCGCCGCATGCGAAAAAGGGGAACGTTACAGCGCCGACTATCTCCAAGCGTTCCCGTACGCCGGACGACGCGTGACGAAACGAGACCTCGACGGCGAAGAATGGGACGACTGGAAATGCGACCTCACGCGTCGTCTCGACGCCACTATCTCCTTTGTATACACCAACTTCGCCCAAGGCGCCCGACGTCTTGTCGTCGACGGAATCGAGCCCGTTGAACACCAGGGAGACTCGATCCAATTCGAACTCCTCGAATACGTCGACCAACAGATCGTGAAAAAAGAATCGTCGTGGGTTGCGCGCGATCTCTTCCGCCAAAATTACCGACAATACGAGGCGCAAATTCTTGCCAACTCCTACTCTTCCTCCGACGTCGCATCGGTTCTCGCCTATACCTCTCAGGAAACCTCTCTCGACGCGCTCATCGACAAACCGATGGAGGAAGGAGATTATTTCGCGCAAGCGAATACGGTAATTTTCCTCGGTAAGATTCGTGAAGGTAGAAAATTCCAACGCGCAATGTATATTTTTAAACACCGGGGCAGCGCCTGTTCCGACGAAATTCTACCCTTCGAAATTGACGACGACGGTCTACGTCTCGTTGATTAACCCTAAAACGCAACTCATGCTAGAAGGAACGATACATGTCAAGCAATCCCCAAGACGGCAAAAAATCGGGTATTCTCAAGACTGTCAGCGGCGGGAGCGCCGACCGTTTTTGGAATCCTCGCTTTTGGGACGGTATGACCGTCAGCGCGTGGACAAAGTTGTTAAACTCCGGAAAATGGCGAGTTGCCCCGGCGCGTTATCCGATGCTCGCCGTCATCTGGGGACTCGCGCCTCTGAACTCGACCTTCGCCGCGTTGCAAAATCGCTTCTTTAAGCGACAGATCAACGCGACGCGCCCCGTCCAGGATCCTATTTTCATCATCGGACACTGGCGAAGCGGAACGACTCTTCTTCATGAGTACATGATAAAGGATCAACGATTCACCACGTCCAATACTTACGAGTGTTTCGCTCCCTCGCATTTCCTCGTTTCAGAGTCCTTTATGGCTCCGTGGGTTCAGCTTCTGATGCCCAAAAAACGTCCGATGGACAATATGAAAGTCGGTCTCGATCGTCCTCAAGAAGACGAATTTGCCATCTGCGCCCTCGGAATGAACTCCCCCTATCGCAGCGTCGCGTTTCCAAATCTCGATCCGATAGACGACGAATATCTCACCCTGCGCAATCTCCCCGAAGAAGAGCAAAACAAGTGGCTCGACTGCCTCGAATATCTGGTCAAAGCGTTGACGGTCAAATACAAGAAGACCGTTGTGTTGAAGTCGCCCTCTCATACCGCGCGAGTTCGCGCCATCTTGAAACGTTTTCCCAACGCGAAATTCATCCATATCGCGCGTGATCCCTTCGTTCTATTCCCCTCTACCGTCAATTTGTGGAAGAAGCTCTCCCGAACTCACGGTCTACAGATTCCTAAAGGCGGCCCTAAACTCGAGGAGAAAGTACTAAAGAACTTCGAAGATATGTACGACGCCTATCTTGACGACGTCTCGCTCATTAAAGAAGGGAACTTGTGCGACATAACATACGACGATCTCGTCGCCGAACCTGTCGCGACCCTCGAACGGATCTATTCTACCCTCAATCTCGGCGACTTCGACAAGAATCGCGCTGTCTTTGAGGAATTCGCTCAGTCTCAAAAGAACTACAAAAAGAACAACTTCGAGCTCGCTCCCGAGATGAAAGAAACGATCGCTAAGCGATGGCGCAAGTACTTCGATCGTTATTTCCCTAACGTCAAATGATCTTTCTCTTTTCCATACGAAAAAAATATAACCGCTCTGAACGATCGTTCAAAGCGGTTTTTCTATTTTACGATTTCGACAACGGCTCGATCAAGAAGCGGCGCGCTGACTATTCGCCGTCTTGACGATATCGCCGACGCCGTCAAGAATCATCGTCGGACGATAGGCGAAGGTATTTACCGTATCGAGAGTCGAAACGCCCGAGAGAACAAGGATCGTCGACATACCGCTTTCCATACCGGAAACGACGTCGGTGTCCATTCGATCCCCAACCATCACACATTCACCGGAGTGCAACCCCAAGATATTCAATCCCGTGCGCATCATCAACGGATTCGGCTTACCGCAAAAATACGCTTGCTTTCCCGTCGCCAACTCAATCGGCGCGACCAACGCGCGGCACGCGGGCATAATTCCGTTTTCGATCGGACCGGAAATATCCGAATTCGCGCCGATTAACTTAGCGCCCGCGACAACCAAATTCGTCGCCTTAATCAACGTGTCAAGCGTGTAACTCTTCGCCTCCCCGATCACCACGTAATCGGGATTGACGTCGTTCATTGTCACGCCGGCGTCGTACAACGCCTTGAAAAGACCCGCTTCGCCAATCGCGTAAACAGAGCATTCGGGCTTCTGCTTCTTTAAAAACTCAGCCGTCGCCAATGCGCTCGTATAGAAATGATCTTCGGATACGTCCAATCCCATTCGCGCCAAACGCTGTTGCAATTCTCGAGGCGTGTAACCGCTGTTATTCGTCAGAAACAAGAACTTCTTATCTTCTTTGTGGAGCCAGTCAATAAACTCCGTCACGCCGGGCAGAAGGCGATTACCATGGTAGATAACGCCGTCCATATCGCAGATAAATCCTTTTTTACTGCTAAAATCAATCATTTCTCAATCCTAAATTCTAACTTTCTTTTCTCATTTTATTTCCACGCCGTTCATTATATCTCCAACAGTTATTATTCAAACAGAAGAAACGATGTTTTTTGTGGATTTTTATAAAAAGGCGCTTCCTTTCGAAACGCCTTTAGTAAACAAACTTCGGTACGATTTATTTCTCCAGCTTTTTGGAGAGCAACCACTTATATAGTTCGGGATTCGCGTAAGTCTTTGTCCAGCAATCGTGACCGACTCCAGGATACGTCGTAAACTTGACGTCTTTGTTTCCAGCGGCGCGAACCGCTTCAACCAAATCGCGCGAATACTCGTACTTCACCGCGCCGTCGGCGTCGCCGTGGAACGCCCAAATCGGAGTCTTGGCCATCTTCGGCGCAAACTCAAGAGGATAGCCGCCGCACAACGGCGCCGCCGCCGCGATCATATCCGCGTTGTGCGCGATCATCCCCCAAGTTCCAAAGCCGCCCATTGAAAGGCCGGTGACGTAAACGCGCGATTTATCTATCGGATACGTTTCGCAAATTTGTTCGAGCAAAACGCGGAGCTGCGCGGGGGACCAGAAACGAATTCCTTTCGTTTGAGGAGCAACCGTAACAAAGGGCCATGTCTTCGATTTTTCTGGGTCGACGCAGTACTTGATAGGGCCGTGAATCTTCACTTTTTCGGGATCGTCGCCTCGTTCTCCAGCTCCGTGAAGGAAGAGAAGAAGAGGAAATCCGTCTTCTGTCTTTTCCGCTTCGTCAGTTGGAATAAAGAGCCAGTATTTCAAAGTTTCCGTCTTCTCGGGATCGATCGGATTGGGCCCTCCTAGCGGCATTGCGTCGCCGCCGTTCCATTCGCCGCCCGTCGCTAAGGGAAGTTCCGCCGTCATCAGGACGGTAACGCCCGGCTGAACGTCTTTTTTCATTGTCTGCGTCTCCTGGGCGATAAGAGTCGAGGACGTAAAACACGCCGCAACAAGAGTCGCCCATGCCAAAATAATTGAACGTTTCATCGTCTTTTCCTTACACTAAGCAAAGCTTCCATACCTAGCGACAAGCGTCGCATCCCGTAAAATATAAAGCGAGACGCGCAAAAAACAAGCGCGTTTATCATTTCACCAGCGCAGGAGCTCCGCGAATTGAAAATATATAATCCTCAAGCGTTCCTTCCGTTGGTTTTTCAAAAGAAACGCGCCAAAAACCGGACTTAGGCTTAACGGGCTTTCCCTCCGCGTCTAGAGGCGACGCCCAGACGGCGAGAGAATCGACGTCGTTCAGAGACGCGACTTCTTCGCCGTCTGGATCGAAGAGTCGCGCCGTCACACGTTCAGCAACGCTTCCAACGACGCGTAACGAAAGGTCTTCCGACGCTTCTGCAACATAAAACTCAAAAGTTCCCGTCGATCCAAAAACGTCCGCCTTCGGAGCCGCGGAAGTTAAAACGATTCCCTCGCTCTTCTCCAGCGTTATGAACGACGGCCCAAATTCCGCGTCGACTACGCGCCATCCTTTCCCTCCTTTGGGGAGTTTTACCTCCAAAGCCGAATCGACGGCAATTTTGGGTTCGAACTCTACGCGCGATCCGTCGGACTCCGTCGATGAGACCTCAACGGGCTGCGGAGGGTAATCTCCGATCGTATGTTGACGTAAATAGAGCGTTCCTTCCTCCCCTTCGTCGAGCCAGACGTAATAACGCGCCGATCCGCGAAGACGCAGCGGCGTAGCGGCAACGGCGCGATCACGCCATGCTTGCGCTAGCTCCTCGCCTTTGCTTGACGTCAAAAATGTCGCGTCAAGAGCGACGGGCTTAACATAACGCGCGGCTTCTCCTGGAAAGAGTCGCGCAAACGTCTCTGGAGTCAACGGAGTCGTTGAAACTAATTTGCCGTCCGTAGCACGCGTTTCCAGCGTTCCCGTGATATCGCGAAAACCGACTCCGTCGGCGGAAGCGTCGCGAAGTTTAAATAAGGGAACGTCCGGATTGATCTTATCGCGCGCGTCGATAATTTGAGCTCGTTCAAACTTCACCCCGCCGTTCGCCGCGACGTCCGATCCAACGGCGATAAAAGTGATTCCAGGGTAATCCTTCTCGCGCGTCCACGAGTCGATATCGTTCCAAAGAGGCGCTCCCTCTTCTGAATATTCCTTTCGCCCCATCTCGCGATCCGCGTCGGGAGTCGCTAGAGTCAGACCGTCTATCGAAAGAAACGCGCCGTCGCTCCATTTACTGCGAATTTCGAGCCCTAGACGATTGCCGAGAAGCTCGAGATTCCTGATCTTTAACGCGCCGTCAAGCGCGCAAGCTTTCTCGTTCTTACCATTCGCAACGGTCAATCCCAAGCCTCGTCCGCGATTGCGCGCGCACACGCAGTCTTCTATCGTAAAACTTAACTCATGCGTCGATTCGCTAAGATTCGGCAAATAAAAGACGATTCCGTCCCCAGCGTTGTTCATCGACTTCACACGACGCATTACGACGTTCGTTATTTGCTCCAGGGAACGATTCGGCTCAAAGTCGATTCCCGCTTCCGGCGCCGTCCCAAACGTCTCGCGTAATACGCAATCCTCGATCGTCAGACCGTCGACGCTAATCACGCTAATTCCCTGGCGGTTATTTCCTTTGCAGTCGACATTGCGTATCGTCACGTTTTTACAAGGCCTCGCGTCGGACGAAGAAACGCCTAAATAAATTCCGTCGCCCCCTGTCTCCGCTATTTGGATATTCTCCACCAACACGTTTTCGCAACTCAAGAGACTGAGCCCGTGACGCCATTCCGACTTTTGATACGGTTCTTGCCAATAGTCGGTTTTGCGCATTCTCAGCGTCGCGCCCTTCCCTTCGCCGCGGATCGTCAAATTCTCGACGTTCCTAGCAACGAAAAGCACGTCGCCGAGAGCGCGAAACTCACCTTTCTTCGCCAAGAGCTCGACGCCTTCCTCTAAAACTAATTCCAGATCCCCGCGCAGTCGAATCGTCCGCAATATCCATGGAGAATCCTGACGATCGACCACAACGCGTTTAGCGCCCGAATCGATCGCGCTCTGAAGCGCTTCCGTCGCGTCTTGAGGGTCATAGCCAAAACGCGACGCCGCGACGCTTTCTTCCGCGCTCCAAGCGGGAATCGCCGCGCAAAGCGTCGCAAAGATCGCCGTCATCCAGAAAAAATCTCGATTAATCATATTGAACTCCGTCTACGTAGAATAAAAAAACGCGATCTAGCGTCGCCCAAGATCGCGTTTTTTCAGACGATAAATCACGCGTTTGCCGCTTCTTCCTTACGCCGTTTTTCTTCAGCTATGACCTCAGGAGAAGCCGCGTTGAAAATGATCGCAAAAAGGATGAGCGCGGCAAAGGACGAAACGACAAGCATGCCAAAAACGCGCGGCCATCCCGCCTGAGAAATCTTCGCTCGCCCTTCGCCAGCCGTCGTCGCGATGCGCGACGCTTTTTCGCTTAGCGTTAAAACGTCTTCGTTCGTATCAGTCGCGGCGGACAATTCCGAATAAAGCTTCTCCGCGCTCTTCTGTTGTTTCTGCAATATCTTCTGATTTGCGCTCGAATCGCGATCGCCGACAAGCCCGTCCGCAGCGAGGGTCGCGTCATAATAACCTTCCGCAGCCTTCACGATCTTCGGCAAAAGCCCCGACGACGCCAAATCGTCAGCCGACACGCCGTCGAAAGATTCGCTCACAACCGCCGCGACCCTCTGGTCGCGTTCCGCTTTGTAAGGAGCCGTGGCGCCGTCCACTATGTAACCGACGCCAAACCCCGTCACGATCGTCGCAAGATAACCGAAGAGTCCCGTCAAACCGCTCGACGCCGCGCCCGACTTCTTCGTCGCGATCGTCGACGCCACGCATCCGATCAAGCACTGAGGTCCATAAATAAAGAATCCGATCAGGCTCAACAGAAGGATATTCAACACCAACGAATCGGAATCTAATCGCCAGAACGCAAAAGACGCGATCCCGCATCCTAGCATATAGACGAAACAAGCTTTCGCGCCGCGACCATGGAAGATCTTATCCATAAGAACGCCGCTCAGAATGATTCCAAACGCGCCAAAGACTTCATAACAGGCGGTCGCCCATCCCGCAGATTGAAGATTTAAGCCCTTAGACTGCGACAAGAAAGTCGGCGCCCAGTCCAAAATCGAGAATCGTACGATATAAACGAAGAAGTTCGCAAAGCAGAGAACCCAGATCGCCCAGTTTGAGAGAACGTTTTTGCAGAGTTCTTTGAACCATCCTTCGTCATTTTCAGCCACGACGTCTTCAGAATTCTTCGCGTCTTCTTTAACTTCGGATGTGCGACCATGAATTCGATCGTAGTACTTTTCAACGGGATCAAAACCTTCTTTTTCTGGAGAATCGCGAAGCGCCCAGAAAAGGAAAATCGATCCAAGGATACTCAGCGCGGCGGGAACAAGGAAGCAGTATTTCCATCCTAAGACGACGACGAAAGAGTTCAGGAGGAAAACTAGTCCCGCGCCAAAGGAGTGGGAGATATTCCACGTCGCAAATTTAATTCCGTGTTCGTGGGGCGCAAACCAGTGCATCAAACTCTTAGCGCACGGGGGGAACCCCATGCCTTGAACCCATCCGTTAATGATCCAGAAAGACCCGATAATCCAGGCGATAAGAGTCGCTTTTTGCGCGTCGGGAGCCGTCGGCATGAAGGCGTTCGCCAAATCGCTTGAAAAACCGCAGAAGACGTTAGTAAGCGCCGCGAGGAAAAGCCCTATCGACATGAAGTAACGCGGATTCACGCGATCGCTCCAGACCCCGTTCACAAAACGCGCGACGCCGTAAACAACCCCGTGAATCGTCAAGAAGAGTCCGAGCGTCGTTTTCGTTACCCCGATTGACTCCAATCCGGGCATAGCCATCGTGATACTTTTGCGAACGAAATAGAAGAAAATATACCCGATCATCGTCCCGATGAGAATACGCCATCGCCAATATTCATATTCGCGATCTGATCGTACGGTCGAGGGCTGCGTCTTTGCTGGAGAAGACATATTTGAGAGCTCCGTAAAGATTGAGTCTATCTATAAAAGAATATCGAATAATCAATTCAGGACTTAGCGCGTTTCAAAAGATCCGCCAAAACAGAGATATCGTCCAAAACAAGTTCAGGAGTCAAACCGCTTTCCTTGAGAGTCTCGATAGTCGCTTCTCCCGTCAAGACGAGGACGCCGGGAACGCCAGCGCGACGCGCCATTTCAAGATCGGTGTAAATTCGGTCGCCGACCATCATGATCTCGTCCTTCTTGAGACCGTATTTGTCCATGATTCCAATAATCATATCCTTGTCAGGTTTTCCGGGCACTGCTTCGGGTTTTCGCCCCGTCACGTCCTCAATCAACGCCTGCACTGCTCCGCAGTCGACTAAGATCGTCTTGAGATCCGTCGGGCATACGGTATCGGGATGCGTCGCAACGTATGGTTTATTCTGACCAATCCAATACGTCGCTTTGCACAATCTCTCGTAAGTAAGCGTCGTATCAAACGCGACTACGACAAGTTCCGGCTCCTCCGTCTCGTTGAATTCATCGATCATTTCATATCCATGGTCGGTAAACTCTTCGCGCAAACTCGCCGTTCCCAAAACGTAGATCTTCTTCACGTCGGGATAATGCTCTTTAAGGTAGAAAAACGTCGCGGAAGCGGACGTTGTGATGTTGTCGGGGGTCGCTTTCAACCCCAAATTCAGAATCTTTTTCAGATAATCCTTCGCGCTTTTCGACGAATTGTTGGTCAGAAACGTGTACTCGATATTCAACGATTCCAACGTTTCGAAAACTTTTGGAGTGAACGGAAAGAGTGTTCCGCCTTTATAAATAGTCCCATCCATATCAAAGACAACGCGTTTGATCTTGGAAAGGTCGACCATCGGGTTGATATAGTGCGCTGGGTGAGAATCAAGGACAAAAGAATCGCTCATAATCGACAACCTTTTATTTCGGAGTATTGGCGCTTCACCTTAAAAACAGGTTCAAAAGCGCGTCAGGCTTCTTTCTAACGTTCTCATTATACCCGCAGGAGGTTTGCCATTTCAAGTCTCGGCCATAGCTTTTCGAATTTTAACTCATATTCTTCAAATCGTTCTATTGCCGCGTCTGCAAGCGTTCCCCTTAACACGACGTCCTTTTAAAGTATAATATACCGACTAAGCTCGATTCATTATACGCTGAACGTCGCTCGCGCGACGATCGGCTCTTTAGGAGAAACGCTTTTTATGGCTAATCCATTCAATACGATAGAGGAAGCGATAGAATCCTTCAAGAAAGGCGAATTTGTCATCGTGTTAGACGATGAAAACCGCGAAAACGAGGGAGACTTCATCTGCGCGGCTGAAAAGGTCACGCCGGAACACGTCAATTTCGTCTTGAAATACGGACGTGGACAAACCTGCGTCCCCCTTTTGCCTGAAACTTGCCGTCGTTTAAACCTTCCCCAGATGGTTCAAGACAACACGGCGCCACTCCGAACGGCCTTCACGATTCCGGTCGACCACGTTAACGCAAAGACGGGTATTACCGCTCAGGAAAAAGCGATGGCGATCCGCGCGCTCGCCGATCCGAATAGTCAAACCTCCGATTTCGTCCATCCAGGTCATCTCTTTCCTCTCGAAGCGAAAGAAGGGGGCGTGCTCCGTCGCGCCGGACATACGGAAACAGCGATCGATCTGGCAAGACTCGCCGGACTCTTCCCTGCGGGACTCCTCACGGAAATCCTTAACGACACAGGGGATCGAGCCAAGAGAGACGAATTGATCGAGATGGCTGAGAAATTCAATCTCAAGATCATTACGGTCGAGGAGTTGATTAAATATCGTCGCCAGCGCGAAAAGATCGTCGATCGCGTCGCCGAGGCGTCTCTTCCCACGAAATACGGCGATGGACGAATCTACGCGTATCGCGTTAAATACGAAGGGAGCGAACCTATCGCGATCGTTTACGGCGATCTTTCAACGAAAGAAGCGCCTCTCGTTCGCTTGCACTCGTCCTGCTTCACCGGCGACCTAGTCGCGTCGCTACGTTGCGACTGCGGGGATCAACTCCATATGGCGCTGCAGAAGATTCAAGAAGAAGGCGCGGGCGTGCTCGTTTATCTCCCACAAGAAGGACGCGGCATCGGGCTAGTTGAAAAGATCAAGGCCTACGCGCTTCAAGACAAAGGGATGGATACTTGCGAAGCAAACCTCGCGTTAGGACACCCTGTCGATCTTCGCGACTACGGAGTCGGCATCCAAATTTTGAAAGATCTCGGCCTACAAAAAATCCGTCTCATGACGAATAACTCGAAGAAAGTTGACGCCTTCATCTACGGGGGGTTCAACCTTGAAGTCGTCGAGCAGGTGCCGATCCTCGCGCCATGCAACGAACATAACCGTTTCTACCTTGAAACGAAGCGCGACAAAATGGGGCACTCCCTCGATCCCAATATCTAACTTAAAGTCTTCCCGTTCCCCAAGAGTCGCGTCCTACACCGCAGGGCGCGACTCTTTTTTTACGCGTTTTCTTTAAAGCGGCGTTCAACGGAATTGACTCGCGACTTCAGTTGTACGCGTCTCACGAATAACGGTCACGCGAATTTCGCCGGCAACTTGAACGCGTTCCGTCAACGCTTTAACGACGTCGCGACAAGTCTTCGCGGCGCTCTCGTCGGTCGTCTTCACCGGATTCAAAAGTACTCGCAACTCTCGCCCAGCTTGAACGGCAAACGCGTGTTCAACGTTTGGAAATTCTTTGGCGATCATTTCAATTTCTTCCATTCTTCGCACGTAATTTTCCAACGTCTCGCGGCGCGCCCCGGGTCTCGACGCGCTGCACGCGTCCGCTGCGGCTACTATCGTCGTATAGGGACTCGCTGCGCGCGGATCTTCGTGATGATGACGCGCCGCCGCAACGACTTCCTCTTCGGCTTCATAACGTCGAAGAAAATCTGCGCCAATGACGGGATGTCCCCCTTCGAGTTCATGATCGAGCGCTTTTCCAATATCGTGAAGCAATCCGCATTTTCGCGCCAATTTTTCGTCGAGCCCCAACTCAGCGGCTATCATACCTGAGATATACGCGACTTCGACGGAATGACGCAAGACGTTTTGGCTATAGCTCGTACGAAAATAGAGGCGTCCCAAATAGTCGACGATCTTCTCGTGCAAGCCGTGAACGTCCGCCTCGTCGCACGCTTCGCGTCCTATCTTCACCACAAATTCGCGCACCTCTTCCATCGCCTTCTGACACTCTTCTTCGATGCGCGTCGGATGAATTCGCCCGTCGTCGATCAAACGCTTGAGCGCTAGTCGCGCCGCTTCGCGACGAAGAGGATTGAAAGAACTCACGATCACAACGCCGGGAGTATCGTCGATGAGAACGTCGACCCCCGTCGCCTTTTCAAACGCGCGAATATTGCGTCCTTCGCGTCCAATAATGCGACCTTTCATGTCGTCGATCGGAATATCGACCGTATTGGTCGTCGCTTCCGCCGTGTGAGAAGCCGAATAACGTTGCAAGGCGACAAGAAGAATCTCGCGCGCTTTCTCTTCGCCGCGTTCAGTCGCCTGACGCTCCTTCTTCATAATCAACGCGCCTTCTTCCTCGTCAAGCTCTTCTTCTAGGCGCTTCATTATAACGGAAGTCGCTTCTTCTCGCGTCATCTTCGCAACGTCGTACAAACGCCGCTCTTGTTCCTCGATCTTTTTCTTTAAGTCGTCGGAAAGATTCCTCTGTTCCTCAAGCTCGTTTTGCAGTTCCACGCGCGTCGATTCGATCGTCTTCTCGATCCCGCGCAATTCGTTTTGCAACTGATCCAGCGACTCCTGACGCCGCGTCAACTGTATTTCTCTCTCGCCGATACGCTGATACGCCTCGCGTTTTTCATTGTCGAATTTTTCCTGCTGAGCCATCGCTTTCTCTTTGAGTTTAAGCTCCGACTCTCGACGGCACGATTCTGCGTCGGCGTTAGCGCGACATCTCGTCTCTTCCGCGTCTACTTCCGCGCGTTTACGAATTTCCTCAGCGTCCATATCTGCGCGTTTACGCGTCTCCTCGGCGTCGATTTGCGCACGAGACCTCGCGCCTTCTGCGTCCATGTCGGCGCGGCGACGCTTCTCCTCCGCCTCTTTGGACGCGGCGTCTTCGATCTTTTGCGCCGACGTTTTGGCTTCTGAGACGATCTTCTGCGCGTCTTCTCGCGCTTTCTCAAGCGTAATTTCCGCGCTTGCCTTACGACGGCGATCGAGATAACGCACCGTCCAATACACGCCGTTACCGGAAAGCAAAGCCATTCCTAACAGCGACATTACATATGATGTAGAATACACCGCATACACCCTTTGATCGTCAAGACGATAAGTACGCGCAAAATAGAAAAGATATTAACCGTTATACGTCGCTAATCGAGACGTATAACGGGCCTATTCGCATCAAAGCGGTATACGTATTATGCGCGCGAATCTGCAAATTCAAAGAATTCGGTTCGCTACGACATACTGCGGTAAATATATGCAACTTCCAGAAAACCTAGACGATTCCGACAAAAGGCTCCTAGCGTACGCGCGCCAGGCCAATATATAAATTTATAAATACAAATAAAGTTGTGCCTTCTTGCGTCGGGACGTCGAGAATTATCCGAAAATGTCTCTCAATATCTGTAAACTATTCGCGTCAATGCCGCTATGACGATTGACTATTAAAAATACCAACGCGCCAAAACGCGCCTTCTCTATGACGCCACATTCGCATGTCGACGCGCCATTGTCCGTCTATATTCTAATCGAGGGCCGTTCTTTTCGCAAGAAGATCCGCTTAATTATCGTGAAACTTCTAAAAAAAAATAGTAGCCAATCGACTGAGTTTGGCTACTATTTTTACGTTTACCAAGAAAAAGTCGCGACTTATTCCTCCATCACGTCCTTTTCACGATTTTTGGCGAGTTCTGTCGCCAAATCCTCATACTTCTTCGTGAGATCCTGAATCGATTCCTTCGCGCTATCGCGTTCGTCCTCTGAAATCTCCTTCGCCTTCTCCTCCTTATCAATCATTTTGTTGCCGTCGCGACGGACGTTGCGAATCGACACCTTGCACTCTTCGCACAAATCGCGAATCATCGTCCCCATCTTGCGGCGAACTTCTGCGGAAAGAGGCGGAATGTTAAGGCGAATTACTTTTCCGTCGCTATTCGGCGCATAGCCAAGATCAGAATTACGGATACTTTTTTCGATATCCTTCAACGTGCCAGCGTCAAATGGACGAATCAAAATCTGCTGCGCTTCTGGACAGGAAATCGTCGCAAGCTGCCTGAGTGGCGTTTCACAACCATAAGCGATTACCTTCAGCCCATCCACAAGACCAGGATTGGCGCGACCTGTTCGCACGCCGGACAACCCTTTGCGAAGATGCGCAACGGCTTTTTCCATCCTATCTTCTACGTCGAGTAAAATCTCGTCTGTCGACATATTTTGTTCTCTCTTTCAAGGTTATACGCGACTTGCGCCACGTCGGACTTCTTAGAACTGACCGCGCTGTCTAACGCAGCTCGCCCCCGTTAAATATACGGGTATTTATCACGTACCGCAATACCCTTTAAAAAAAATACCATGCATCCTCTCGCTCAATAAAATAAGGACGCCCTGTAAAAGTCAAGACGTCCTCGCCAATCGCGAAAAATCAGTCAATTGAAGGATGCGGAGAATTCACCTCGTCTTTTGAAGAAGATTTACTCGTCGACGTGTTGGTTTCGTGCCGATCCTCGCTATATCCTTCGCCATAGCCGCCGCCATAGCCGCCGCCGTAGCCGCCGCCGTAGCCGCCGCCATAGCCGCCGCCATAGCCGCCGCCATAGCCGCTACCATAGCCATAACCGTATCCGTAACCATATCCCTTCGTGTCGTCTTCAACAACAGTTTCGTTATAGGCACGATGCTTACCGAAAAGATTCACCACGCACCCGAGGATATTGCATCCGACGTCAGCCAGACCGCGAATACCAGCCACAACTTCCGGGCGTCCTCGACGACGAATACGGAATACGTAGAAGACGCCGTCCACGCGCGGCCCCATCGATTGCGCGTCATTCACATAGAGAACAGGCGGCGCGTCAATAAGGATAACGTCGTACATCTGACGCAATTTCGCAACGACGTCGTCAAAGTTTTGGCTTGCGACAATTTCTGACGGCGATTTCAATTTTGTTCCTGCCGTCATTACCGATAGATTCTCGATTACAGTCGAATTAATCGCTTCTTCGAAGGTCGCGGAGTTGGTCAACACGTTAGAGAAGCCGCACGAATTTGTCAAACCAAACCACCTATGTACATCGGGCTTTCTCATGTCGCCGTCGATCAGCAACACTTTTTTACCGGACTCGGCAAACTTTACGGCAAGGTTGCTAATGCACATAGTCTTTCCGTCCGTCGGATGAGGGCTCGTCCCCATAAGGACCACGTTCTTAGCGCCTTTGAATTGATTAAAGACTCGCGTTCGAATAAGACGGAAGTTTTCACAGAGCGGGTCGTTGGAATGGTAATACGCAATCAAGGCGGGATCGGGCTTCTTCGCTTCGCGATTCATCTTACGCGTCTTCGGCGTAATATCTTTGAAGTGAGGAACGAAGGAGCGAATCTGCACCAAAATTGGCGCGCGGCACATGCGCACAACGTCGGTCGGAGAGTGGAACGTTGCATCCGTAACGTCGACGACATAAGCCAACGCAACGCCTCCAACGAGACCAAGCGCAAAGCCCATCACTAGGAACTTGAAGAGATTCGGATAGACAGGATTCGAATTTGCAACCGCTTGTGAAAGAACTTCCACTTGATACTTGTTGACGTCGCTCATGAGGGAAAGTTGTTTTAAGCTTTGCTCGTTCTGATCAAGCATCGTCTTGAGGGTCTCAATCGAGAGTTTCTTCGACGCAATCGTCTCGCGATACTCGGTGATAGACCGAACCTCTTCGTCCTTCGCCTCAACGTAAGAATTGATCTTCGTCTTTTCTTCACGCAACTCGGACATTCGACGCTTCAACGCTTCCAGATACGAACGGAATAGCTGGTGATAACTCACGACGCCGATCTTACCCGTTTCACTTTCAGTCTTGGCGCGGTTGTCTTCTACCTGTCGTTCCAAATCCGCAATCTGTTGTTTCAGGGACTTAACCTGAGGATGATCGCTAGAATATTGCTTTTGCGCCTCTACAAGCTTCATGTTCAGTTCAGTAATGCGCGACTGCAAGGTATTTTCACCGAACGTGACGGCGCTCGCCACACGATATGTTTCCGCGTCTGAACTACCGCGGGCGGTGGTGATCAACGTATCCAGAACCGCGTCCCCTTCACCGCCGCTCATCAGCGCGATTATTTCCTCCTCTTTCAGCTCGTCGATTTCGCGACCGGCAATCGACGTTTCGAGAGATTCCAAGCGGTTTTCCAACTTCAATAACTGGAAGTCGATATCCACCATATTCTCACTCATCTTGATAAGCGAGGTCAACAAAGGGTTGTTCTCCTCGCTGCCAATGAAGGTGATTCGAGACGTTTTAATAAATTCAAAGAGATCTTTGCGTTTCTCTTCAATTTCCACTTCGAGAGTTGTTCGAGAATCTTCAATCGCCTTGCGCACGTCGTCGTTCGTACGATTGTATTTTTCAGTAAAGTACGCCTGATACTGTTCTACAACCACGTTAACAATCATTGCCGCCTCGTAAGGATCCAACGATTCGCAAGTCACTGTTATCGTGTTGGCGTCTTTAAAATCGCGCTGCGCGCCGCCCACTGCGACGGAAATCATACGTTCAAGGGCCGCGACCGCCAAATGCTCGCCCGCTTCGATCTTAGGATCGTTAGGATCTATCGTGCGCATCAACTTGCGCTTCTCCGGATCCTCGATAATTTCCTTCCATGCTTGATACAAAATCTGATACGACTTGAAAATCAACGCGTGAGTCTCGATTGAATCGCCGCGCATATTCTGCATGACGTTGCCGCCACGCTCGACGCCGTTCAGAATGGACATCGAGTTTGTCGCGGGGATATACACGCTGGAACGCGCCGCATAGCGTTTCTCTTGATTCACGAACATGTAACAAGACAAAGCGGTCGCAACGACGGTCGTCAACACGATTATCCACGCTTGGCGTTCGAGAATATTCACGACGTCAAGAAAGCTAAGATCGCGATCCCCTATCGACGGTCGCAAAAGACTAACCGACGAAGAAACGCGGAGAGCCTCCGCAGAACGTTTGTCCGTACGACGAAAGTTAGACGAGCGACGACTCGAAGCCGCCCCCTTCTCTGGTGCGGTTGGTGTTTGATTATCTGGAATATTAGCCATATACCTACCTGACTCTTCAATAGTTGCCGAAACAACAACGCTGCTCTTGTGAATCCGACAAACGCTTGGCGAATCGATCTTCTATCTCACGCAACTCGACTTCTCCGTCGTCGCAGTTTGTCGTCATTATCTCGCCGTCTCAATATATTTTTGGACGGTGATTTTTCTTCACAAATTCCCAACATTTCGTCATTTCAACGTCTTTTCCTGATACCTGTCCATCCAAGTAACACAGGCGCTGAGAGTATAAAGAGAATACTTATTTATGAAAAGAGTATTTTTTTATCCATCTACTTTAGGGATAGTAATTTACAAAAGATAAAAAAGAAAACCAATCTAAAAAAATAACACCGAAAAAACAAACAAAAAGCCTTAAACAAAATTTTCAACTATCTACGTAGGCGCTTTCTTTTAAGATACAAAAAATAAAGAAAGAGTATGTTTCAAAATAAAAAAGACACGCAAAAAATTCAAAGTGCATAGATTTAATGAGAAAGAAATTTTCATCAAAATTCCAGTAAAAACTTTTCTCAAAAATTTTTATTTTTCTATAAAAAACAAAAAAGGAGAACGTAAAGACGTTCTCCCTAAATCTCTAAACAATGCTAACGTCAATCAGAACACGACCTGACTGACAGGCTCCTTGTCGTCCGCGCCTAGAGTGATTCCCAAGACGCAACCAACGATACCGGCGACCGCGCCGATCGCCCCCAAAGAAGACATACCGCCATAGGCCGGGGCGTACCCTGGGGTTCCATAAGACGGAGTCGCATAGTTCGCGGGAAGAGACGGAACAGTCGACGCCTGCTGAACGGCAGGAGCAACTTCGCCCGTACCTGGAACTTGAGCCTTCACAACGCCGTCAGGACCTAAAACAATTGGTTCGTCAGAATCCTCGGCAACCACAACCTTCTTCATGCCGAAATATCCGGTCGACGGTTGTTCAGCGGCAACCGTGTAAGTACCAGGCGCAATGTCCGAAATTCTGACGCCCTCAACCACGCCGGAAACAGTCTCGTCTAAAACTTTTGCGCCGCTAGCGTCAGTAAGAGTATAGTGCACGTCTTGCGCGACCTTCACTTCTTCGTTTTCGGCGACATAATAGAATGAAATATCGCCGGCATTCGCTACCGCCACGTATGATATCGCGACCGATACAGCCGCCAAAAGTGTGAGAACACGTGAAATTCTCATGCCAACACCCAATCCTTTCTTGAACCTCACTTCCGTGAGAAATGTCGAACCTAAGCAGTACCCTAAAGTCCAAACGATTCTATATCTGTTAGATTTTAGTAATGACATTCTAAAAAATCAAGACTCTATATCAAATTTTTATCTAAATATTTTGAAAAAATCAGATTTTTCCTTAGTTCTTGCTCTTTACGCCGTTAATAATCTATTTCAACAACCACTCAAAATTTTTACTAATTCTATAACCAGTTTTTTTAATTCCCTAGCCGCTGGCGACGACCGTCTTTGTACGACGTCTAACACCGCCTCGTAATACCACGCTACGCCTTCCGCCCCCCCCTTAAACTTCTTAAGCATAGCCTCATGATTCGAAGAGTTGGTCAACGTGCGGATCAACGACGCGACATTGTCGATCTTGTCGCAAGCGCTTACCAGAACACCCGAGTCGCTCGCACGTTCGAGTCGCGCCACGTACGCGTCTTTGCGTTCCTTCCACGGCGCTTTCTTCGAACTATCGGCGGCTGTTGAATCGGACGTCTCCATAACGATCGTCGCCACTTCATTCCCAAAACGCTCGCGAATCTCTTTCAAACGTTCCATGCCGCCGCAATCTTCGACTGAATCATGAAGGAGCGCGGCGATCGCGACGTCCTCCGAAGCTCCATAGTCTAACGCCAATCCCGACACGCGAAGAAGGTGCGACAAATACGGCACGTCGCCATTTTTGCGCATCTGTCGACGATGAAGCTCAGAGACCCAAAGAAGCGCTGCGTCATATCTCGCGCTGAGCGCTCCGGCTCCATATCGCGTTTCATTCACCCCCATACGCTACTCCTTAGCTTCTTTAACTCAATAGGTTGCGGAAAGCGCGTCGAACTCCACCGTTCCGACCGCGTCAAACAATCCAATCGTCAGGAGCGCTTCTCGCGCTCGCGCGGGCGGATTCACTTCGATTTCAAACTCCTGCCACGACGTATCGCACAGCGGAATCTCAAGAATCGTCGCCTCTCCTAGCGACTTTCGATCTCTGTCGAAATACTCTATCCGCGCGACGTCCACAGACGAATTCGAAGACCGCGAGTATAGGTTGGACGCGCGATACGCGCCTGAAATTTCAAACTTCTTAACTTTTGCCGCGTCTATTCCAAAACTCTGTTTCAGCGACGCGCGAAGCTCAGTCTCTCGACCTCGTCGAATCGCTTCGTCCTTTTTCGTCGTTTCGCGACGATTTTCGGGAAGCGTCGCAGCGCGCATTCGAGCCTCGTTACGATCTTTCTTTTCATGCTCCAACGCCGCCGCCTCGTTCGATAAACGACACGCCCGACTTCCCTCATACAAAACGTCCGGTTCCACAACCTCGACGTTCCAAGCGTCGTACCACCCTACTGGAGTCGGTTTCAACGCTGGGAATGTCAACGGATTATCTCCTTGAGAAGCGACCGTCTTAAAAGGAAGAGGGTCGAGCTTTTCGAAATCTCCGCCAACAAGAGTTAAATCAAGAACTTCTTTTTCGAGCGCCCCTTTCACGAGAGGTTCTAGTCGCGTAGGAATCAGAGCGTTTACGGTCAGCGTGTCGTCCTTTTTATCGACAATCGTCCAAATTTGCCGGTAGTAGTCGCCAACAGGCGCGACAATCCGACCGCCGTCCTTCAAAGAATCTGTCAACGCTTTTGGTATCTCGTTAACAGCGCGAGTCACAAGTATTTTGTCATAAGGCCCTTCCTCCGTCCAGCCGTAACGAACGTCGGATACTTGTTGACAGACGACGTTGTCCAACTTTAGTTTCTTCAACGCCGCGATGGCGTTTTTGGTCGCCGTTCGATCTGCGCTCACAGAAAATACCTCGGAAACAAGCACCCCAAGCGTCGCCGCCTGATATCCGCTCCCCGTCTCAACAACAAGCGCTCGATCCGTCGGCTTAGGACTCAACGCTTGAATTGCGTACGCGCAACTAAACGGAGTTGGAGCGATTAGTCCGCAATCCAATTGAACTTCGATGTTCAAATAGGCCTCGTCTCGACGTTTTCGCGGCAAAAAATCTTCGCGCGGCACGCGACAAAACGCGCGTAGAACTTCCACGTCGTCAAAGAATTTCGTCGGAATCAACGTTTCTACCGTCATTAACGCGGCTTGTTCGTCGATTGGAAGTCGCTCTACCCCCTCCTGAGATTCCTTTCGGCTCTTTTTCACAGTCTCCGGTTTTGTCGGCGGCGGAACCTTCACTTCTGAAAACTCCTCCGCGACATTCCCCTCCGAAAGCCTCGTTTCTTGCGATTGAACCGCGACGCCTTCTTGAGATTTCGGCGCGCGAAGTTTGATCTCTCCGCCTTGCGCCGCAATCGTTAAACAAACCCAAAACGCGAATACGCCGCAACTTTTTCCAATAATAACAGCCCTATTGCCGCGTCTCATCGCGTTCTCCTCTCTCACTAAGCCGTTACGCCGCGCGTCAGCGTCATGAACGCAGTTTCAAGGTTAATTTCTTCCTCGCGGAACGACTTGATTCTAAATCGACGCTCGATTAAGCGCGTCAAAAGTTGAGAATAGTCGTCAAGACCTAATCCCTTCTTGATAAAGACGCGTATCGCGCCGCTACGATCAAGTTCCAATCGATCGACGACGTCGTCGTCGGAGAGGAATTTCATGCAGTCTTCCGTCAGTTTTTTACGTTTTTCGTCGTTCTGTTCCGCCAACTCGACTAGAAGCGCCACTTGGTCGCGCACGCGACGCATCACGTCTTCAACCTTCGCGTCGACGAGTAGTTCGCCGCGTTCGATTATTCCGACTTTGTTGCAGACGTCAGCCAATTCCGGAAGAATATGGCTCGACACCATGATCGTCTTGCCTTTGCCGCCGAGGCGTTTGAGAAGCTCGCGAATTTCGATACGCGCGCGCGGATCCAAACCGCTTGCGGGCTCGTCTAATAGAAGAACTTGAGGATCGTGCAAAAGGACTCGCGCCAGTCCCAGACGCTGCGTCATGCCGCGACTTAAACTAGTGACGAGCGCTTCGCGTTTGTATCCTAAGTCGACAAGCTCCAAAACCTCGTTGCAAACTTTCCGTCGAGCTTCGCCGCGCACGCGATACGCCGCTGCAAAGAACTCGAGATACTCGATCACCTTCATATCGTCGTATACGCCGAAAAAGTCAGGCATAAAACCAATGATCCGGCGAATCTCCTTCGGTTTCGTGTAGATCGACATGCCGCAAACGTAGGCTTCTCCCCACGTAGGCTGAAGAAGGGTGGCAAGCATTTTCATCGTCGTCGTCTTCCCTGAGCCGTTCGGACCAATGAAGCCGAAAAGATCTCCTTCTTTCAATTCGAGCGTAAGATTTTTCAAAGCAAAGAGTTTGCCATATTGCTTCGTGAGCTCTTCCGTTTTAATCATGCTTATACCGTTGCTTTTCCTAAGAGTATTTGCAGCCTCAAATAATCTACGCATCCGCGTTGCGGCGCTCATTTTATCTCGGTCGTCGGGTGCGATCCCAAGCGTATCGGCGTTATAATTCGCACGACAACGGTTCTTTTCGACGCAGGAAGAGCATCGACCGCCTCCTCGTTCGAACGCGACGTCGTCGCTAAACTTGACACAAACTCTGGCGTCGTTCCATAACGTCCATATTTTTCGAGCGTTTCCAGTCGACGATTGTGATATTCTTCGCCCTTTTGACGCGCAAGCTTCTCATTTAAGCGCTCAATTTCAAGCGCGTCCGCTGAAATGCGCGCCGTTTCGTCCGACGGTCTGTATTCCTCGCACTCTGGATCAACAACGACTCCATATATCACCGCGCGACCACATCTCAGAAGAGCCGTCAAGTCAAGCTCGCGTTGTAGGCGTTTTTCGATTCCAAAATTTTCTACGCCGCCGGCAAAGTCATAAAAGCTCGCCGCGCGAACAATATAAGGAAGTCGTTTCGAAGCCGAGTTATACGACGACGAATCCCACTTAGCAAGTCGATCCGTCGGAACCGAACTCCGTTGTTCATTTAGAATTCGCATCGGTTCCAATCGAGCCGCGCCGCGCTCGATTTTCGTTTCGCCAGGAGGCAATGTTCCTAGCTCGCAAGCGCCGCCTCGATAAATCAAACACGCATTGTAAATCGGCGAATTGAACGGATTTACAACCGATCCCTTCAAACTTAATCCATCGTCGCTTAAAGAAGTAAAGCTCGGCAAATTTTCAAGCGCTCCATACCACCGTCCAACGAAGCTTTTGCTCGAACGCGTCGCCACTGGGACACGTCGTAACGCGTCGCGTTCAACGACATATTGTTCATTCCAAAGTTTTGTAGAATACGCCTTTTGTTCGGCGCCGCCAAGTCCTTCTCCTGAAAGGGTTAAGGGAAGAATTGACGTTGTTTCGGAACCTGCGGTTATCTCATAATCGGAAATATCAGGGGAAAACTCTAAATCGTAACGATTTCCAACTGGGGAATAGAAACCAAACCACGAAACGTCGCGCGCTCGACCGGACGCCAAGTCGACGTCGACAACGTCAAGTTGGTTCAAAATCTCATGTTGCGGAGTCGTATGACGATACAAAGCGACGCCGACGACAATAAACGCCACTATTCCCAAAGGGAATGTTCCCCATGTAAGCAACGGTCGTTTAAAGACTTTCTTCACTAAAAACCAATCGAGCGGCGCAATTACAAGGACATAGAGAAGTAAAAGAAACGCGAGTCCCGAGAAAGGAGTCGTTTTTACCCCGTCAAAGACGTCCAAAGCGCTACGTACCTGTCCCGAAAAGTCGACATATCCTCGTTTTATCATACTTGCTGAAGCGTCTTTCGGTCCTATGACGTCGGGGTCTATTCCTAAGATTTTCAACAAGAGTCTTCCGCGTCCAGACCAATTCGCTATCGGCG
Source organism: Planctomycetaceae bacterium (assembly GCA_004556055.1). Lineage (GTDB taxonomy): Bacteria > Planctomycetota > Planctomycetia > Pirellulales > Thermoguttaceae > RUG369. The sequence continues at coordinate 36,249 of SFIW01000011.1, read as the reverse complement.
CTTCCCCCAAGTCCGCCGCAAAGAAAACGACCGTGCCCAATCCGACGGCTCGCGAAGTTAGCAACGGCGTCTCCGCTTCGCGCATCTCTACAATCGTACCCTCTTTAAGGTCTTTTACAACAGGAACTTGTAAAAACGGATTCGAACGAGTTCCCGTCATCGCTAAATTCTTGACGTTCTGCAAATCGTTCGTAAAAGCGTTAACTGAGCGAAACTCATGCGTTTGAGGAGCGGCGACGCCAGGCGCTAGTCCTGATAACACGCCGTTTTCCGTCAACAAAGAAACAGATTTTTTACCGGCAAGAACGATGATGTTGCCGCCGTTAAGCGTCCATTCTTCAACGGCTTGGATCTTCTTAGACTCACGCGTCATTCCTTCATAGAGAGCTAGATCAGAAGTCGTCAAGAATAAACGATCTACGCATTCATAAGAAAGAAAATCATCCGGCAGTTCGCTAAAACTAGAAACTTTCACGACTTCCGGACGTCGTTCTTCTTTCAACCGGAGCTCGCCGAAAGCGTCGGCAAAGCCAATTTTCTCGTCGCCAACGACAAGATAAATCGGTTTGGAAGGATTCGCTGGCTCATTAAAAACCACTTCCAATTCCTTGTCTTCGCTTTTGCCAGGCGATATCGCTTTGCTCCACAGGGTTTTACCGTCAATTCCCTTAACGCGCGCGACAAGGTTTCCGCGGGACTTAGGAAAAACAAAAGAAAGTTCGATTTCACCGCGTCCTAGATCTTTCTTCGTAAGATTTTGACCGCAGAAAAAGGTCGCGCCGTCCGTATCGCGCGTTTCTAATTCAATGCGATATATTTCACTTGCGGCTTCCGATTTCATCGGCTGAAAAGACAACCTTACGGGCGTTTGAAATCCGTTCTTGTAAACACCTTCTATGCCGACGCTTATCTTCGTCGGCACAAACTTTGACAAGTCAGGATTGTCGGCGGCGTTTACCGCAAGCGTTAGCCCAAACGCCATGATAAACGTCATAAAAGCCGTCGTCGCGCGCGATCTTAACAAAGCTGAAGCCATTGTTTCTCTTTTCACCATAAGCAAGTCGCAAATTCTTGTCGCTTAAATGAATACGTATTATGTTTCTTACGGTTTTTCAGAATCGGGACAAACGCATACAAGCTTGCCGCAGCCGGGGCATCCTGTCCCGTATTTGTCGATCAACGCCTTGTTAAGATCGACGCCGACGACGTTCGCGATCGTCGTCAGCCATGCCAAAACGTCGGCGAATTCCTCTTCTTGCTCCTTCTTCGTACCGCTACGAAGAGCCGTCGAAAGCTCGCCAACTTCTTCCATAAGCCACATAAAAGTTCCCGCGACGCCGCGTTCCTTATCTTTTTCTACGTACATGTCGCGAATCAGTCTCTGAAAATCCGGAATCGAAAGATCTGGAGTCTTAATTGTGTCGTACATTGCGTTATCCTTTCCCCTATCGGCAAATATGAATCGAGCCATTACCCATTATACCTGACGTCATAACTCGACGCCACCCCCTTTTCAACGACTAGTCGCTTGCTCTCCCCCCCTGAAACAAAGATGAGGCGAAGAATTCGCAGTTGCTGTCGTCATATGGTTCCTCTGCGTGATCTTTTACAAGAATCAACACATATTCCAATGTCTCTAGAGGCTTTCCGTCTCCTAAACCTTCTTTTTTGATCTTGTCAAAAATCCGCGAGGATTCCTCTGCTCCCAACACGCATAACGCGCTTGCCAACGCGTCCGCCGTCGTCCCAGTCGGAGCTACGACCGTTGCCACGCATCTACGAGTAAGAGGTTCTCCGGTGCGAGGATCAACAATGTGAGAATAACGAACGCCGTCTATTTCAACATAGCGATTAGCGTCCCCCGAGGAAGCTACGCCCACGTTGGAAAGCTCGCGATAAAACGCCGGCTTCTCCCCAAGAGACGCAACGCCTACCGTCCATCCTTTTTTTCCTGGAGGAGGATTGCCTAAACGTAAATCGCCGCTTGCATTAATCAACGCGCTATCTATGCCGAACTCCTTGAGAAGGTCTAGAGCCTCGTCCATTACGATTCCCTTGGCGATTCCCCCAACGTCGAAACGAACCCCCTTCTGCGTTTTAACTCTCTTTTCTTTCAATTCCCAAACGTTTAATCCAACCTTCGTTTTGGCGACGTCAAGAACGCTTTTTGGGGGTAATTCCTTGAAATAGCGGCTTCTTCTCCATAGTTTCACAATAGGGCTCACCGTTGCGTCAAAAGCGCCCTCCGTCAATTCGCAATAAAGTCTTGATTCCCGAAGCGCGCGATATAACTCGTCGCTCGTTTCAACAAAATCTCCGGTCTCCTCCGCTTCTCGACATACGCGGATAATCTCGCTCTCAGGATCCCAATCCGAAAGAATAGAATTCAATTCGTCAAATCGTCGCCATACGGCGGCGATCGCTTCATCCGCTTGCGCGGCGTCTTTCGCATAAAACGTCACGCTCACCGGCACGCCCATCTTTTCAGCCGTGTATTCATAACGTTGTAATTCTTCGGAATTTACCCATGAGGACATTCCCAAAAGAATCGCCAACGGCGCTAAAATAGACAAAGCTCGCGTCACACGTTTACTAGAAAAGAGCATCAATTTTCTCGCTTATCCAACCAAAGAATTCTATAAAAATTAACGAATCGTTCCTTTACAAACGATCCGTTAAAAGATTTAACATTCGTTATTGAAAATTGACTTATGATAACTGCATAAGCACGTATCGATACCCGTCGGAAGTTTCAAAGAGCGTTCGATAATCTTGCTGGAAATAGAACGCGACGGTCTCTTCGCCAGGAACTTCGCGGAAAAACTCGTTCAAAAATTTCGAATCTAGTCGCAATTCCGCAGGTTCGCCGTCGTATGCAATCGGAAGTTCAACGCTTGATTCGCCTGTCGCTTCCCCTGCCGCCGTGATATTGAACGTTCCTTTGCTGAACTTAAACCATACGCCCGGTTTATTCTCTGTCGTAACAATTTCCGCCTGACGAATCGCGCGCGCGACCTCGTCCGCAATGAAATCAACGCGCTTTTTGCTCGTCTTGTCAGGAATGATCGCATTCCAATTCGGGAACAACCCCGTCATTAAAGTCGTCGACACTACAATATTGCCAATCTTAATAATGGCGTCTGCGTCGTGCGCCGCAATCAAGACGTCGTCGGCTTCAGAGTCCGACCGCACGATCAAATTTAACGTGCGCGGAGGGAAGATCGCCTCTTGACTCGTGAAATTTTCCTGTTGGGCGTCTCCAAAAGATTCCGACGCGTTTTCCTGACAGGCAAGTCGCCGTCCATCCGTCGCTACCGCCGTGATTCGATCGACGCTAAAAATAAATTTGACGCCGCGCAATTCAAAGTGGTTATTATTGTTTTGCGTCGCAAAGACCGTTCGACCAACCATTCGATTGAATGAATTTACAGGAATTTTAAAGTATGTCGTTTCATCGAAAGACGGCACGAGGGGAAATCTATCGGCGTCGTCGCACGTATCGAGTTGATAACGAAAATGCGCGCCCTTGATCGTAATTTGAGATCCTTGGAGTTCGATGTAGATTTCCTCGTCGGTCGTTTCCGCAAAAATCTTTCTCAACAACTTCGCCGGTAAGATAGCTTCTCCAGGATTATCAACGACAAACGCTTCGGTCTCAGTAAGTTCTCCGCGCGCGCCTACTTCTCCGTCGGTGGCCATAAGAAGTAGAGAGGTTTCATTGGCTACAAGCTTAACGTTTTGCAGCATGGGCCGAACGTCTCTTGAGGCTGTGAAATTAGCTATAGTAGAAAAGAGCGGGACAAACTTATTGCGTCGGCATCGTATCTTCATCGAAAACCCCTTTGACTCTATAAACAGGATCCTATACCAAGAATTCTTGTATCCATTTTCTATCATTTATAGGAGAACTCAATATCCGGGCTCATCCATTATCAAGGTAAAAATTTCTAATTCAAAAAACAAGACGAACACCGAGACCTATCATATTTGACGGCCATAACGTCCCAAAAACGTCTTTTTCTCTAAGAAAAGAACAGATACATATATATTTTTATTATCTCAATAATAGTAATAATAGTGATAAATGAAATTTTGTAAAAAGTAGACACTAGGAATTCTTTAAATTACGAAATATATAGACTTAAAACAAATGTCAGACAAAATAAAAAGACGTACTTAATTTGTTTTTTGTTGGTAAATTACTGTAAATAAAATGTATGTGTAAATATTTATTTAAAAAACAATTTTTGATATTTAAATTTATTTACAAATTAAATACAAAAAATATACAAGAAATAAACGCGTAGGATTAGGGAGAATCGAATACGCAAGAAATCTTAAAACAGTCAATAAGACTTGCATTGAGAAAAAGGAGACTGGAGGATTAAGAAGAGACTTTACAATTGGCCGACGCTTGGATCGATAAAAAGAGAACTGTTTTCGTCATGTGTTGAATAGTGTAATTGTAGGGTTCGTTTTTCCGAAAGATAGTTTAGCGATTGAAAACGTATTGCCGAGTCGTTTTTCTTCGTTTGGGAAACGCGCGATAAAACGTCGCGCGCTGAAAGTTTCCAGGCAATCCTTCCTTCGGCTTGAGGCTCGACGCATATGAGGAACGTCGAGCGTTCAAGGAATCGTCCGTCTTCTAACGAGACGCCGTTTCTTGAGAACGAAGAGAAGATTGGCTCTTGATGAATGACGTAAATGCGATCGTATAAGCGATAAAGACGCGGCGATTCGACTGAGTCGTGGAGAAGATTGGCGTAATGAGCCGTCGAGGGTTGGTAAACAACTCCTTTGTCGGAGACAAGAGGCTTTTGAGAGGAAAAGTCGAAAACCGAAATTACGCCGGTTGTTTTTTCTATTCGCCAAAGAAATGGCGCGTCATTGTAGAAAAAAGAGTCTTGGTAGTTAAATGATTCTCTTCGCGCTTCAAGAGATAATAAGGGTGACGTCTCTCCTTGCGCGTTCAATGGAAAAAAAACAAGAGAGGATAACGCTAGGAGAAAGTCTCGTCTTGTTAAGGGCGGCAATTCGTCGATCTTATTTCGAGGCATTTTTCATCGAGTCCTTTTTCTGCGCTTGAGCGAGCGCTTCCGTAACTTCTTTTTTAGACGTCAAATAAAACGCGACGCCAACGAGCGCGACGAAGACGGCGAGCAAACGGAATGTTAAACCAACGCTCATTCCATACCCAGCTTCAATTGAGGAATGGTTGGTCGTCGTAAAAAAAGGATAGAGTTCGTCTAACAGATATTCTAATGGTCCTGCGGATAGAGGAACGATTGAACCAATGTTTCCGACGCAGTAGAGGACGGCATGATCGATTAGCGACGGAGCTTGAGTGAAAATTCCTCGCGCTGTGTAATAGAGTGAAATTGAAAAGCAACAATGGACAACGACCGTCAATAGGAACGAGTTAAAAAGAACGCGCCGCTTTCTTTGATACTTCATTATTGAGCCAGTGATCGCCGCCAAAAATTTTCCTATGAAAGGCGTAGCGTTTATTACCTGAATTCGACGATTTTTGGAACTCGACGGAATAAGAAAAAACGCCAAAAAAACGGTGGAACCCGCCGTTAGTACGAGGAGTCCGGTATAGATAACGCGCACAAACGCCGCCGCGTCGGTTGCAAAGCGTGTGACAACGACGAACAGAAGCCCCATTAAAAACATCGTGTAAAGCCCAATGACGCGATCGATAACGACTCCGGCAGTCGCATCGTCGACAGACGTATGGTTTTTCTTTGCAAGTAAATAAACCTTGATTGCGTCTCCGCCGATGATTCCAACAGGGGAAAGGTTGAACATAAATCCGATGAACCCCAAACGCATCGCGTCGGAAAGGGATAACTTTCCTCCAAGCGCCAGGACTAGCAGACGCCATCTGATAAGCGTCGTTGCCGTCGCTAGGAAATTAAAGAAGAATCCGACGAGAAGAAGGGAAATATGGACATTGTTCCAGGTCAAGTCCGTGAGAGCGGATCCTTTAACCGCGCGAGTAATAAGAAAAGTAAAAATAGCGACGATGATAAATAGCTTGATGAAGAAGAGAAGAGTTTTGCGCATGACAACGTATGAACGATAGTTTGGCAAGAATAGGAAAATAATTTAAAATCAATATTTTAAGGGTTGGGAAAAAATAAGACAAGTAGCGAAAACTAATAGACGTCGAAGTGACTTGACTAAATTTTTGAAATTTTGTAGGATATTGCTTTTAAATGAAAAGCGTATAGGTATAATAGCTAGAGTTATACAATCAGGGGGCGTTGACTGATGGGCTCGCTGAAAAGCTTTTAGCAGATAACTGGGATATTGCAGAATGGCCAATGTTAGTAGAGGGACGATCGAAGCGATCGTTCGACAACTTTTGCGAGAGACGAATGGATCGAAAGAGGGTGTGGCCGACGCTGTAGTCGCCGCGCTCACCGGCGGCAAGGTCGCGGCTGTAAACGCTCAGCCGACTCCGAAAGCCGCTGAGCCGGCTCCTAAAAAGTCGGAACTGGTCGTAAGTATTTCCGCTCGTCATATCCATTTAACCGACGCGGATGTTGAAACTCTCTTCGGCAAGGGAAAGAAACTTACCAAGATGAAGGATCTTTATCAAGATGGTTTCTATGCTGCGAACGAGACTGTGATGCTGATCGGGCCTCGTAAGAGAATGCTCCCTTCCGTGCGTATTCTTGGTCCTACTCGAAAAGAGTCTCAAGTAGAATTGGCCTACACCGACGCTATTTCTTTGGGGATTGATCCCCCCGTGCGCGAAAGCGGAAAATTAGAAGACACTCCCGGTTGCGTATTAGTAGGTCCAGCGGGCGTCGTCGAGTTAAAAAAGGGCGTCATTCGCGCGGCGCGCCACGTTCATATGAGTCCTGAGGACGCGGCTTTCTATGGCGTTAAGGACAAGGATATGATGAAGTTGCGGGTGACTTCCGGCGTGTGTAGCGTCGTCTTTGAAGACGTTTTGGTGCGCGTTGGAAAGAATATTAAGCTTGAAGTGCATCTTGACACAGACGAAGGAAACGCCGTCGATCTTGAGCACGCGACAAAAATCGAGCTTTTTAAATAGTTTACAGAAACGACGCAATAATAAGTTGCGTCGTGTGGAAATATAGAACGTTACATGGGCGGGAGGGAACGCTTACGCGATCCTGAGGCCGTCTTCTCAAATTAACCTGGAGACCAAAATGATGCAAGCGCTGGGTATTCTTGAAGGCAAGGGGTTCATTACCCTTTTCGAAGCGACGGACGCGATGATGAAAGCTGCGAACGTTCAGTTCCTTGGTTGGGACAAGCCTGGTAGCGGAATTGTCACCGTTTTTGTGACGGGCGACGTAGCCGCCGTTAAAGCCGCCACAGACGCCGGCGTTGCCGCCGCGTCCCGCATTGGCGAAATCACGGGCGTTCAGGTGATTCCGCGTCCGAATAACGACGTTGAAAAGGTTCTTCCTCAGATCAAAAAGGCGATTGCCGCCGCGAAGTGATTTTGGGAAACGAACAACGAAGTTCGAAACGCGGTAAGTATCCGCAACGTTTACGAAAATATACTAGCACAGCTATAAAGCATAGACATAAAGGGTAATATAATGAACGACGCGATTGGATTGATCGAAACGAAAGGCGTTCTGGCTCTAGTAAGCGCGGCCGACGCGATGGCGAAAGCGGCCGACGTCGAGATTGTTAAGCGTATTCAAATCGGCGGCGGTTTGGTCACGACGGTTGTTCGCGGCGACGTTGGAAGCGTTCGCGCTGCGGTTGACGCTGGCGCCGCGGCTGCAGAAGCTGTCGGCGAACTCAAAGCCGCTCACGTGATTCCTCGTCCTTCCGCCGGACTCATTGACGCGTTTACCGCTTGATTTTCGACGTTCGAGCGCGTTGCTCTTGACGCGCTCAAGTTTGGGTTAGGGCGACGACGCAACAACCTCCTCATTTAAAGACTCCTTGCGATCATGAAAATTCTTGTTGCTAATCTGGGTTCGACGAGCTTTAAATATAGCTTGTACGACATGGACGACGAACGCCTTATGGCGCGAGGTCGTGTTGAAAGAATCGGCGAGGCTTCTTCCCCTTGTCAAATCGTTATTGGCGATTTCAAAAAGGAAGAGAACGTTTCTGCTCCTGATCACGGCGTGGCCGTTCGCGAATGTCTTCGTCAGCTTACGGATCCTGAACAAGGGTGTTTGAAAAGCGTCGAGGAGATTGCCGGCGTCGGTTTTAAGGCAGTTTTTGCCAAAGGTTTCTCCGGCGTGCAGCCCGTAACGGAAGAGTTGCTCGTCGCTATGGAGGAATTCAACGCCGTTTTGCCAGCGCATAATCCTCCGTATGTTCGCGCCATGAGAATGTTGCGCAAAGCCCTTCCTGACATTCCTCTTGTCGCGGCTTTTGAAACTGGTTTCCACGAACATATTCCGACGCGCAACCGATACTATGGCGTTCCTTTTGAATGGGCGCAGGAATACGGCGTGCGACGTTACGGTTTTCATGGCGCGAGCCATCGATATATCGCCACTCGCTGTCGCGAACTCTTCGGAGAGGATAAGCGCATCATAAGTTGCCATTTGGGCGGTTCAAGTTCCGTTTGCGCGATCGCCGATGGGTGGAGCCGTTGTTCGAGCATGGGAGGAAGTCCGCAGACTGGTTTGTTGAATAACAATCGTTGCGGCGACTTTGATCCGTTCTGGTGTTCTTATCTAACGAAAAAGCTGAATGTTTCTTTCGACGAATTATTGCAGACTCTTGCGACAAAGAGCGGACTTCTTGGACTTAGCGGCGTGAGCGGCGACGTACGCGATATTCGCGCCGCGAAAGACGCCGGGGACGAGCGCGCTAAGCTTGCTCTCGAGGTCTTTGTCGGGGACGTTCGTCGCTATGTCGGCGCGTCTCTAGTGGAACTTGGCGGCGCCGACGTTCTCTCTTTTGCCGGTGGTATCGGCGAATTTCGTACGGACGTCCGCGAGGCGGTCGTCGAAGGACTCGAAGAGCTTGGTATCGTTCTTGATCGCGAAGCGAATGCGAAGGCGATGGGCGTCGAAACTAAGATCAGCGCGCCGAATAGTCGCGTCCAAATTTGGGTTATTCCGACCAACGAGGAAATCATTGTCGGTCGTCAGACCAAAGAACTCCTGGAGAAGCGGTAATTTGCTTTTTTAGAAGTTGCGTTTTGATTTTAACAATAGTTTAACGCTTGCGCGTCAAACGTTTACGAAGGCTGTAGGATGTTTATCGCAAAAGTTGTGGGCTCGGTCGTTGCTACGCAAAAAACGGAGTCGATGCGCGGTTCGAAGTTGATGATGATCGAACCGTACGTTATTGAACCTAAAGCGCGCGATCGATTCGTCACGACGAGTAGATCTTTAGTCGCCGTAGACGTCGTTGGGGTCGGCGAAGGGGAGTTCGTGCTGGTCGTTCAAGGTTCGAGCGCGCGAATGACTCCCGAGACTAAACCGTTGCCTGTCGACTGTACGATCATCGGTATTGTCGACAGCGTGACCCTTGAGAAACAGAACGTTCCTCTTGAGTAATAAGTCCAACGCTTGCAAGCTTGTTACATATAAAGAGAATACACAGCGGAAAAATGACGTCTAGCGGTCGTAATATTAGAAGACGAAGCGCGTTACGTAGAAATAGCGCGTCTCGTTCGGATGAATCGAGCCGTTCAACGCGTTCGTTTTTTCACAGGAGTGATAATAAAATGGCGGAAGTTAATGAAGCGCTGGTGCGCAGCGTCCTTCAGGAAGTAATGTCTCGACTTGGCGGATCTACCTCCGCCGCGAGCGCGGTCGGCGGCGACGTCGCTCCGAAGAGTTACGCCGGACGTTACGGCGTCTTCGACGATCCTAATGAAGCGATTTTGGCCGCGCGCGAAGCGTTCGAACAACTCTCTCGTCGCACGATCGCCGAAAGAAAGAAGATGCTCGACGAAATTCGTCGCATTTGTATCGAACAAAGCGTCGAGTTGGGTACAAAAGAGCTTGAAGAAACCAAAATCGGTCGTTTACAACACAAGATTGACAAGCTTTTGAACGTTGGTTACAACGCGCAAGGCGTCGAAGCGTTGAGCTCGGAGGTTTTTAGCGGCGACTACGGTCTTACGGTAATAGAGCACGCGCCCTTTGGCGTTATCGGCGCGATTACGCCGAGCACCCACTCTCTGCCGACGATCGCCAACAACTCGATCAATATGATCGCGGCTGGAAACACCGTCGTTTTCAACCCTCATCCGAACGCTTCTAAAATCGCGACTGAAGGCGTTCGTCGTTTCAATCAGGCTATTTACGCCGAATACGGAATCGACAACCTGATGACGGTTATTCCGACCCCGACGCTCCAGACGGCGGACGTGATCTTCAAGCATCCGAAGATCAACCTCCTCGTCGTAACGGGAGGCGAAGGCGTCGTGAAAGCGGCGATGGCGCAGTCAAAGCGCGCGATCGTCGCCGGCCCCGGCAACCCGCCGGTCGTCGTCGATGAAACGGCTGATCTTGATCGCGCGGCGCGTTCGATTATCCTTGGCGGCGCGTACGACAACAACCTCCTTTGTCTTGCTGAAAAAGAAGTTTTCGTCGTCAATTCCGTCTTCGATAAGATGATGGACGCGATGGAACGCGCCGGCGCGGTGCGCTTGAACGCCGCGGAAACTGCCGCGATGACGCAGAAGGGGATCGTTAAAGTCGGCGAAGGCGAACGTCGTCACGACGCTCCGAGTCGCGAATTCTTGGGTAAAGACGCGACCGTCCTTGCTGCTGGTATCGGCAAAGACGTTTCGGACGACGTTGAAATGCTCTTCGGGGAAACCGATTATGAAAACCCGTTCGTTCCTGTCGAACAGATGATGCCCTTCCTTCCCTTCGTACGCTGTAAGGACGTCGATGAAGCGATCCAACGCGCGTATGAAATGGAACACGGCTTCCGCCATACCGCGATCATTCACTCCAACAACGTTGTGAATATGACCAAGATGGGTAAGTTGCTTGATACGACGATCTTTGTGAAGAATGGTCCGAGCACCGCTGGAAACGGCGGCGGCGGCGAAGGTTACGGTTCTTACTCGATCGCCGGTCCGACGGGCGAAGGTATTACCCGTCCGTTGACCTTCACGCGCAGTCGTCGTTGCGCGATGGTCGAGAGCCTTCACATTCTCGGCAAAGATTGATCGATTATTCGCGAGAAATTTTGACGCGCGTTTACGACGTTAGACGCGCGTATTTTCGGGCTAGAATTGGAAACGGTTCTAGGTCGATTTCCGTTGCGTAGGATTTAATGAGGCTTTTATATGAATCGAGCGCGAATTATTGGTTACGCGACTTCTATCGTAAAACACGAGTCCCTCGAAGGACAGAAGTTGTTGATTGCTCAGCCCGTGGGAACCGACGGCACGACCCCTGAAGGCGATCCGTCGATCGTTTTTGATAAAATCGGGGCGGGCGTGGGCGATTTGGTGTTGATAACGAGCGACGGTTCATATACTGGTTTAGAGATCATTGGCACGCGTTTAACTCCTGCGCGTTGGGGTGTTTTGGGAATAATTGATTCGGCCAAGAAGGCGGATAATTTAGGATGAACGGACTGGACTGGAATCTAGACGAGCTGGTCGGCAAAGTGATGGCGGATCTTCAAAAGAAGCCGTCGGAGTCGACCCCCGCCGCGTTAAGCGAAACGCTGGCGCGTGATTTCCGCGCGGCGCGAGAGTCTGTTGCGGAGAAGCCGAGCGCTGCGACTCTTTACATTGCGGAACGCGTTGTCGTTGAAGAGACCGTTCGTCGTTTAGCGGCGAGTTCGTCGCTGAAATCCTGGGCGTTTCAGCCTCGAGCGGTGATCACCCCGTCGGCGCGCGATTTGATGAAGAAACTTGGCGTTGAAGTCGCGCAAGAGGCGGCGGAGGTTCAGCCGACAATCTCCGCGTCGAATATTGGATCGACGACGTCTTCGTTCCCGTCGAGATCGGAACAAAATGGGGCGTCCCTTCCCTCCTCTTCCGCTCAAAAGTCGCTCGTCAGCGTCTTTGTCGCGACCAAATTGCCCGAGTCGGAGGGAGCGCCGCGCACTCTTTTGGAGTACCTGTCTAGAAATACAGAGTTCCAGGAAGAGCGTTTTGATTGTTTGAAAAAAACGACTCTAGCCGTTGCGGATCGATTGAATGAAGGGAAAGCCAACCGAGCGCTCATCGTGACGCACGACGGAGCAATCGCCAACGTTTGGGCAAATCGCAAGAAAGGCGTTCGCGCCGTCGTCGCGTATTCCGTTGAACAGGCTAAACGCGATATAAAAGCCGCCGACGCGAATACTTTGATCTTGGATCCGCGCGATCTAGGAGCCTATCAAGCGCGTCTGGTCGTCGACTTTTGGGTTACGATGAAGTGAGGATCGGATGCGAATAGGAAGAGTTGTCGGCAAGGTCGTTTTAAGCGGTCAGCATCCTTCGCTCGTAGGCGGACAATTCAAAATCGTCGTTCCGCTGACCTTTAAGGATTTAACGGAAGATCCCGTAGAGTCGGCTAAGGCGATCGCGCAATCAGAAAAAGAACGAGGATTATCTCCTGAAGAACGACTAAAAGAGGCGATTCAAAGAATAGAGAATCCGAATTTTGCGCAGCGCTGGGGAAACGAGTTGGTTATTTATGACGATTGTTCCGCCGCGATAGGCGAATGGGTGGCGTTTAGCGAAGGCGCGGAGGCCGCCGCCGCTTTCGGACAGAAAACGCAGAAACCTGTCGACGCGTTCGGGGGCGCAATTCTCGATTGCGTATCGATCGATCCTATGGTTGTTGCGAAGTTGACCCACGTGAAGAAATAAAAAGGACGGTTTGCTCCAGATAAGCCGAACTTGAGTTTGAAAAAGGATAAGAGAAATTTTTTCTTAACGCTTTTTTCTTTCCAAGTCTTGAAACCGTATCAGAGAAGAAGATAATTAGTGTGGAATGAATGCGCGACGATAATGCGCGCGTTTGTTGAGGAATAATTATAGCAAAGGAACAGCGCATGCTCAATTTGCATCAAGTTAAAGACGAGATCTGCGATATTGGTCGCAGACTTTACAATCGGGGCTTTGCCGCCGCGAACGACGGTAATATTAGTTACCGCATCGACGAAAATCGAGTCGTGTGCACCCCGACGCAAATCTGTAAGGGGTTTATGAAGCCTGAAGATTTGTGCATCGTTGATATGGAAGGAAATCAGATCGCCGGGACGCGCAAGCGAACGAGCGAAATTTTCCTTCACCTGACGATCATGAAGGAACGACCGGAAGTGAAGTCCGTGCTTCACTGCCATCCCCCCTATGCAACCGCTTTCGGCGTTGCGAGGGAAGCGATTCCTCAGTGCGTGCTTCCTGAAGTCGATATTTACATGGGCGACGTTCCTATTGCTAAGTATGCGATTCCCGGCGGACAAGAATTTGCCGACACGGTTCTTCCTTTCATTCACAAGTCGGACGTCATCGTTTTGGCGAACCACGGCACCGTAAGCCTGGGCCCGACCGTCGAAAAGGCGTATTGGATGACGGAACTTCTCGACGCTTACTGCCGCATCCTTATGATATCTCACGACTTGGGTAAGACGAGCTACTTCACGAAAGACGAAGCCGAGGCTCTTCTCCAACTCAAGACGAAGTGGGGAATTAAGGATCCGCGCTTGCAGGCGGAGAACTGCGAACTTTGTGCGAACGACATGTTCCGCGACAGCTGGAAAGAGACCGGCGTTGGACATCGCGCGTTTGATCCGCCTCGGTTCCGACGCGGCGATACCGAACCGTGCGGTTGCGCGTCGAACCCGATTCTTGCCAACAAAGTTGAGGTCGGTAAAGATCCTCAAACTGAAGCGTTGGTCAAAGCGATCGCTGATCGAGTCATGGAAATGCTTAATAAGAAATGACGATAGTTTGTCGTAATAAACGACTCTTTGGGGTTGGCGGAGAAGGCGCGTGCGTCGCTTTCTCCGCTTTTCTTTTATGCGTAAATTGAATTTCGAGGAAAAAATGGGGTTACGAGAAAGTCTGCGACGCGAAAAGTTAATGAAAGTGATGGATGACGAGAATCTTGACGGTTATCTTGTCGTTGATCCTGTCAACGTCTCCTACTTAACGGGATTTCAAGGAGAAGATTCGTTTCTTTGGATCGGCGACGTTGGCGCTTGTTTATTGAGCGACACTCGATTTGAAGAACAAATCAAAGAAGAGTGTCCCGATATTGGAGCGGCAATTCGTTGTAGCGGACAGACGACGTTAGGGTTGCTAAGAGGAGCGATGGCGGATTCCGCTTTTTCAAGTAAAGCGCCAAACCGGATCGGAATTGAAGGGGCGTCGACGACTGTGGCGCTCTTGAATGCCCTGCGCGGCATGTTTCCCTCCGCGGAGTTTGTTGCTCGTAACTCAGACGTCGAACGGTTGCGTTCGATCAAAGATGAAACGGAGATCTCCGAGATTCGTCAAGCGATCGACATAACAATTCGGGCGTATCGCGTTCTTAGGAAAACGGCGACTAACGATATGACTGAGGTGGATCTTCGCGACGAGTTAGAATATAGAATGCGTAAGGAAGGAGGGGACGACGTCTCCTTCCCCTCCATCGTCGCTTTTGACGCAAGGGCGGCGTTGCCTCACGCTATTCCTCAGCGAAAAGGTCAGCTTGGAGACTCCAATATGGTCTTGATCGATTGGGGGGCGAAAAGAAACGGATACGTTGGGGATTTGACAAGAGCTTTCCTTACGGAGAAAGGCGAGTCGCTTGCGTCGCGTGAATATAGAGCGCGCTTTGAGTCAATCTTTAAGATTGTCTTAGAGGCGCACGATAAAGCGATCGAGATGATTAAGCCCGGCGCGTCGTGTCGCGAGATTGACAAAGTGGCGCGCGACGTCATACGCGAAGCAGGATACGGCGATTATTATGGACACGGTTTAGGACATGGGATCGGACGTGTCGTTCATGATTACGGAGGATTTTCACCAAGCGCGCAAGGCGTCGTCGAGGAGAATATGATTATCACCGTCGAGCCAGGTATTTATCTTCCTGGGTGGGGCGGAATTCGAATTGAGGACGACGTTTTGGCGACTCCGGACGGTTGTGAAATCATGTCGTCGAACTTACGCGTCGACGAATGATTTAAGTCAAAATCAAGCAAGGGAACGTAGGCAAAGGACGTTCCCTCGCTTGGAATGTCGCGAGATGATGGAAATAGTAAAAAATATAAAAGTCAGGTTGTATCGATTGTAATTTTTAAAGGTTGATTTTCTCCTTCCTTCTTTCTTTTCGATGAAAATTCAGTCTCTTTTCAGGCAAGCAATATCTCTATCAGAGTCGATAAAAGCGTTTGTAAGGACGCGACGCAGAAGATGACGCGTCTTCCCCCCTCCCCCCCCTATTTTAGTTTTCCATTGAGCGAAGCGTATTTGCGCGCGCGTGCCGCGGGCTGACTTCGCTTTTGGGAAATAAAAGCGAGTGATTTATGAACGTAGTGAAAGACGCTCTGAAAGTCGGATCGATGGAAGAGCTAAAATGTTACGTATTCGCCGCGCTCTGTAAAGACAATGAGCTTTTAGCGGACGCTTTTCCAACGACGTCGACGCCGTTACTTAGGACAAACGGCGAATTATGCGGCATGATATTTTGCGTGCATGGGCCGCGGACGTCTGAATTTAGCGCCATATGGGAAAAACAAACAAATAGAGTACTTTTTTATAGGCCAAATGGCGAACGTTATCGATTGACGTCTTTAGGAGATTCTCCTGTCGTCGGTCGTTGAGGTTGTCGGTTTTATACAGCGTTGAAAGGATTCAACGCGTTCATCAGAAAGGATTTGTTATGCTTGTTGTGTCAAGAAAGCCTGGCGAGTGTATTCATATTGGCGAAGGAATAAGCGTTACGGTTGTTGAGATTAAAGGTTCGAAGATTCGGTTGGGCGTTACCGCCGGAAAAGAAACGACTGTACTTCGCGGCGAGATTTTCGATTCGACGAAGGATAGGGCAAATAAAGTTGCGTGACCTTCGACTACGTCAATAACACGCTCTTATAGGCGGAATCGTATAAAACTGTGCATAATGTTTAACTTGAACAGCGTGACGTGAAGTCACGCTGTTGTGTTTTTGGGGCCGCGTGATTTACCGTTTCTGCGATACTGGTTTCTCGTAGAAAAACGATGCGAGCGAGGAAGATCTGAGCTTCCTGTTTTCTGGGGAATATCGGGAGTGAACATGTTCGCCTTGTTTACAAGATCATGCGGGATTGTCGGCGTCTCTGCAGTTTGCGCCGGGTATTTCTTCGCTCTATGAATGGACTGTTCAACGCTGCTTGTGTCTGCGCTTCTTGCGTCGATGTTCCTGTGCCCGTTCAAGAGTTTCTTTGTCCATAATAGCTTCATGCGTGTCGCGGAAGTTTTTCTATTTCTCTTGAATTATTAAGGATTTAGGATCCCACAATAACTAATAATATTGTGTGTGGTAGAGTCGGCAGAGCTTGTTTTTCTGCTTATTTCCTCAAAAAAGTTGATAAAAGGCTCATATTGGCCTATGATATAAGCAAGATAACTGTGTAATTGCGCTATAAGCCGATAAGGGGCTCTGTTATAGATATAGACAAATAACACGCAAATAAATTTCCGGGCGGGGCGATATGATGTTGGGAGAAAAGGTAAAGCTGCAGCGAAATGAAAAGAAGCTGTCCTATACATAACGGGGAAAAATGGATGGTCTCTTTCTGCGGACGAACCGCAATTATGAAGTGGACGGACGCTATCCGAAGCGGCGGAAGCATACGCAAACTTTCCGCCGCGCTTGGATGCGAGATAAACTACCGATGAAGTCGTCGTACAGCAAGCGCGGCAAACCTATTCCCTCAAAGGTGTAAAAGACTCGGAAGAATTGGTTGCCGATGTGTCTGCGCTCCTTTTCGGTGGCGAATTGTCCGAAAACGTAAGGACGACTATTGGATGGCAAAGAACGGAATAAAGAAAAGTACGCGTCGAAGAAGTACAGGAAAGAATAGTAAAAAATAAGTGAAAGGAGAAGCGGAGCAATGTCAAAATCCGTTGTATTCATTGACGCAGAGATTGGAGTGGATGACCATAAAATACACGATCTCGGCGCGATGAAAGACGACCGGACTTATTTTCATTCAGCCTCCATCCGAGACTTTATTTCGTTTATATCTGGGGCTGACTTTCTCTGCGGTCATAATATTGTTCATCATGATTTGAAGTATATTCGAGCTGCGACTGAAGACGATCTCCAAATCATGGCGATTGATACGCTATATCTTTCCCCCCTTCTTTTCCCCAAGCGCCCTTATCACGCGCTATTGAAAGATGACAAACTGCAAGTGGAGGAGTTGAACAATCCTGTAAATGACTGCAAAAAGGCGTCAAATCTCTTCTATGATGAAGTCAACGCTTTCTTAGCGTTGTCTTCTAGGGTAAAGCAAATTTTCTGTTGCCTTTTATACCGTTATCCCGAATTTACCGGATTCTTTGAATATGTTAATTTCAAACCGTTCAATTCCAGTGTGTTGAATTTGATTCGAAGCGAATACGTAGGAAAAATATGCGCTAATGCAGATCTTGTTCCTCTGATCCGTTATTATCCTGTAGAACTGGCATATGCGCTTGCGTTAATTGGCACAGACGACTTTCATTCCATTACGCCGCCATGGTTGCTGCGAAACTATCCAAAAATTGAGAATATAATTAAATATCTTCGTAATACTCCTTGTCGGGAGGGATGTGAATATTGTAAAGACGCTCTCAATATTCATAGAGAATTAAAGCGGATTTTTGGCCATGACAGTTTTCGTACATTTAACGGGGAGCCCCTTCAAGAAAGAGCAGCGCAAGCCGCTATAGATGGCAAGTCCTTACTCGCGGTTTTTCCTACCGGCGGCGGCAAATCGATTACTTTTCAGCTTCCGGCGCTTATGGCTGGAAAAGCTATCCACGGATTGACCGTTGTTTTATCCCCTTTGCAATCTTTGATGAAAGATCAAGTCGACAATCTGTGTAGCATCGGGATCACTGAGGCGGTTACTGTCAATGGTTTGCTTGATCCTATTGAACGGGCAAACGCATTGGAGCGTGTCTCCAACGGATCGGCGTCTTTGCTCTTTATCTCTCCCGAACAATTGCGCTCTCGGACGATTGAAAAGATTTTGATCTCGCGGAATATCGCTCGTTTCGTCATTGACGAAGCGCATTGCTTCTCGGCATGGGGGCAAGATTTTCGTGTTGACTATCTGTATATTGGCGACTTTGTCCGTGAATTACAAAAGAATAAGGTCGATAAGAAGCCAATTCCTATTTCGTGCTTTACTGCAACGGCAAAACAAAAAGTAATCAGTGATATTTGCGATTATTTTAAAAGAAAACTGGATTTGGATCTCGAAATTTTTGCTTCTTCCGCAACTCGAGAGAACCTGCACTACACGGTTTTGTATAAGGAAACTGACGAAGAGAAATATAGCGCGCTTCGGGATTTAGTCGAGCAGAAAAACTGCCCGACGATTGTTTATGTTTCCAGAACCAAGCGCACGAGAGAAATTGCAGAAAAGCTGACCAGCGACGGCTTCCCAGCGAGACCTTTCAATGGAAAAATGGACGCAAATGATAAAATTGCAAATCAAGAGGCGTTCATCAGGAATGAAATACATGTTATTGTAGCGACGTCTGCCTTTGGTATGGGCGTTGACAAAAAGGATGTTAAGTTGGTCGTCCACTATGACGTCTCAAGCTCGTTAGAAGATTATGTGCAGGAAGCTGGACGCGCCGGTCGTGATCCTTCCATGCAGGCAGAGTGTTATGTGCTCTATAACGACAATGATTTGGACAAGCATTTTATTCTGCTTAATCAAACCAAGCTGAGTCTCAGCGAGATACAGCAAGTCTGGAAGGCAATCAAGGCTTTAACGAAGTTGCGACCAAGTATAAGGTGTTCGCCTTTGGAGATTGCGCGACAAGCTGGATGGGATGATTCGGTCAACGATATTGAAACTCGTGTTAAAACAGCGATTTCTGCGCTGGAGAACGCTGGTTATGTGAAACGCGGCAGGAATATGCCGCATATTTACGCAAGTAGCATCCTTGCGAAGGATATGCGTGAGGCTTCTTATCGCATCGATCAGTCTGCGCTGTTTTCGAAAGAACAGCGAACCTCTGCAAAGCGCATTATTAAATCATTGATTTCTAGTCGAAGTGTTGCGAACGCCGAAAATGACGATGCAGAGTCCAGAGTTGACTATCTTGCCGACGCCCTTGGCATGACCAAGGAAGAAGTGATCAACACCGTCAATTTAATGCGTCAAGATGGGATCCTATCCGATTCACTGGACATGTCTGCATTTATAATTGCAAAAGATACAGAAAATAAGTCTTTGTTGATTCTTAAGAATTTTGCAAAGCTTGAATACTTTCTTTTATCCCAATTAACGGAAGAAGGTTGCGAGTTTAACTACAAAGAATTGAATGAGCGGGCTCTTTCTGAGGGAATTGCTTCATCCAGCGTCAAAAATTTGCGCACGTTGACGTACTATCACACAATCAAAAATTATGTGCGTAAATCAGAGCGCTGCTTTTTACAATCAGTCTGTCTTATTCCTTCGCTTGAGGTATCAAAGCTCGTTGAAAAATATCGTTTAAGAATTGAGCTGTGCAAATTCATTCTCGAAGTTCTGTACGCAAAAGCGCGTGAGCTTTCTGTTGACGTGGGCGGTGAAAAAAACGTCTGGTTTTCCTTGGTGGGGCTCCTCTCTGAATACCAAAGGAGGATCCGGTCGGACGCTCGTAATCGTGGAGCTACTCTCGTGGACGTCGAGGACGCGTTGCTATATTTGTCAAAGATCGGCGCTCTAAAACTTGACGGGGGATTTCTTGTTCTCTATAACGGTATGGAAATCAAGCGTCTTGTAACCGACAACCGAATAAAGTATAAGATTGACGATTACCGTTTTCTGGATGAATTCTACAAGCAAAAGATTCGCCAAATCCACATCGTGGGCGAGTATGCAAATCTCATGGTGCGTGATTACAATGCGGCGCTTCAGTTTGTTCAGGACTATTTTCAAATGGACTTTCGGGAATTCATCGCTAAATATTTTAAGGGTGATCGAGAGAAAGAGATTGACAGAAATATTACGCCGCACAAGTTTCATCAACTTTTTAGCGAATTGTCTGATATTCAGTCGCAAATCGTCAACGACGCCGACTCAAAGTATATTGTTGTTGCCGCTGGTCCCGGCAGTGGAAAAACCCGTGTGCTTGTTCACAAGCTCGCTGCATTACTGCTTCTTGAAGATGTGAAGCATGAACAGCTTTTGATGCTTACATTTTCTCGAGTTGCCGCCACCGATTTCAAAAAACGTCTCATTTCGCTTATTGACAAAGCGGCGCATTTTGTAGAAATCAAAACTTTCCATTCGTATTGTTTTGATCTGCTTGGCAAAATTGGCAGTATGGAAGGCGTCGAAGACGTCGTAAAGAAAGCTACCGAACTTATCCGTAACGGAGAAGTTGAACGTGGAAGAATCACAAAAAGAGTCCTTGTAATCGATGAAGCGCAGGACATGGACGCCAATGAGTTCGAGTTGGTTCGCGCTCTGATGCACAACAACGACGACATGCGGCTCATAGCGGTAGGCGACGACGATCAAAATATCTATGAGTTTCGCAAATCCGACTCCAAATATATGAGGTCGCTAATCGAAGATTACGGCGCTGTAAAATATGAAATGACAGAAAATTACCGAAGCAAAACAGCGATTGTATCGATTGCCAATGAATTTGTTTCATCTATACGCAACCGCATGAAATCGACAGCTGTCGAAGCTATTCAAAACGAAGAAGGTACTGTCAGCATTACACGCCATCGTTGCAAACATATGGAAACCGCAGTGGTTAATCAAATTCTTGAAACTCGAGGTAGAGGCAAATGTTGCGTACTGACAAACACGAATAATGAAGCTCTTCAAATACTTGGACTTCTGCTGAAAAAGGGAGTTCGAGCCAAGCTTATTCAATCACTCGACGGTTTCAGTTTATATAATTTACTTGAAATACGCTTTTTCTTGTGGCAAATTGATCGATCGTTACAATCTCCCGTTATCTCAAACGATCTTTGGAGTAGTGCGAAAAAGCAGTTGTTCGAGACTTATAGAGGCAGCCCTTGCCTTGAAATCTGCAAAAACCTTCTTGGGAATTTTGAAGTAGTAAATCGAATAAAGTATCGCACGGATCTTGAGAACTTCATTAAAGAATCCAAGTACGAGGATTTTTATGACGATGAGCGCGAGGTAACTTATGTATCCACTATTCACAAGTCTAAAGGACGTGAATTTGACGCGGTTTACTTGATGCTGTGTGGAAACGTCGCTAGGTCTGACGAGGAAAAGCGCAAGCTGTATGTAGGCATGACAAGGGCAAAAGACTCGTTGTACATTCACTGCAACACAGATCTGTTTTCGTCGTTCGATTTACCCGGCGTCGCCCATTTTGAGGACAATAATGAGTACGGCGAGCCTGAGGATATTTTTTTAGAGTTGACATATAGGGATGTTGTACTTGATTTCTTTAAAAACAAAAAAGAACTAGTGTTCCAGCTTAAAAGCGGCGTCTCGCTCTTTCTCACTGGCGCGTTTCTTTCTGCCGAGCTCAAGGGCAGAAGCGCTCCAATTGTAAAACTTTCCAAAGCGTGCCGCGAGAGACTTCAAACTTTGTATGAGCGTGGATACGTCCCTTATTCTGCAAGTGTCCGTTTCATCGTTGCGTGGAAAGGGAAAGACGACGCAGAGGAAACTGCTGTTGTATTACCTGAGATCTCTTTGAGAAAACGGAAGTCGACTGCGAATAAAGGTTGAAGACGGCTGCTTTTTCCTTTGAATGTAACGATTGTTGAAGGAAATACTCCTCTTTATTCCTCCATACGCAAAACACAAGGGTATGCGCCAGTTAAGGCGCATACCCTTGTTGTCGTCAACCCTTTGCATGGCAACTGCCATAATTCTTATTTCGTAGAACCTGTTTTATGAACAGCTTCCGGAAATGGAGAGCGTTTTTTATTGGATCGATTCGCCAAAATGGAGGCGTTTTAACGACTATTTTTTCGAGTCGCCTTTAGAGTTGGAGGCGGGGTTCTTCGCGCTACTCTTGGAGACTGTCGCGGCAGACTTGGGAGCGTCTTTTTTCGCCGGGGTCGCGTCAGTTTTCTTCACTTCCTCTTTAGGAGCGTCGCCAGCTTTCGTGTCGGTCGCTTTCTGAGCGTCAGCTTCTTTCTGAGCTTTTTCCGCGGCGGCTTTTTGCGCTTCGAAAAGTTCCTTCTGCTTCGCCATCTGCTGCTGGTAGGTCTCAAGCTGCTGGGCAAGTTCGTTAAGTTCCTCGTTGTCCGAAATCTTGCAGAACTTCAGGACGTCGGAGAAGGTCTCATCAAAGAGATTGGCGTTGTTGTTTTTCATGCCGATTTCGTTAATGTACTGATTTGCCATGAGCAGACCAACGACGGACTTAGGACAAGCGGAAACGCCAGATTTGAAGACGTCGACCGCCTTGTTGTATTCGTCGAGGTTGGAGCCGTTTTCAGCGACTTGTTTAAGGAGGCCGACGAAACGACCGACGTAGATCTGAGAGACTGCCTGAGCAAACGCTTCGTTCTTATTCAAGTCGTTGATGTAATCGACGAAGGAATCGAAGGTCGAAGGATCTTGACTGACCATTTCCGTCACGACGGAGAGTTTAACCTGGTTGAGATTGGTTTGCAGAGCTTCAGGAAGATTATCGGACGCGAGTTCGGCGTCGACAAACTGAAGAAGTCCCTTGGAGTCTTCTTGGAGACGGAAGGTTTGGATTTTAAGGCCGATCGCTTGACCTCGTAAATCGGCGTTTTCCTTAGCTTGTTCGTACACGGAGTCCGCGTATTCCGCCAGAGGAGCGATTGCGTCTTTGTTTTCCTTTGCGGCGTTAAGAAGAAGCTGACCTTTAACGGCGATTCCTAAAGAATGAAGTTCGGGATCCGTTTCTTTGGCGAGTTTTTCGCAAAGAGCTTCCGCTTTTTCCGTCGCCTTTTCATCGGCGACGCTGGGATCGAGAAGCGTTTGAACGCGCAACTGATATACCATCTTCTTGAGATCGAGAGAATAGTCGCCGTCGATAAGTTCGGCGAAGAGTTTTTCGGCTTCTTCGCCGTAAGCGGGATTTTGTTGATCCGCATCTTTTTCTTTTTCGATTTCGCTGGCTATGACGTTGGCGACGAGCTTCATTTCGAGCGCCTTTTCTTTAACGCGAGCGTCGCGCGTTTCGTCGGCGATAACTTCCTCAATGAATTTCAGAACTTCAGCGTCGATTTCGTTGTCGCGTTGAATATTCGTAAGGAAAGATTGCGCTTTAACTTCGAGTGCGAAGACTTGCAAATCGGTCTCGGCGCGCGCGAACATTTCGTCGGAGAGCGCGTTGATCTTATCGAGAGAATCTTCTTCGGAAGCGGCGAGGACTTGAAGTTTGAGCTGATACGCTTTGACTAGCTCTTCTTCCGTCTTAGCCGCTTTAAGATTGTCGTTGACAAAAGAGTCGAGTTCTGCGGCGGCGTCTTCATCGATATGGGCGCGCGTAGTGAGGGCGACTACTTTGAGCTGAACAGCGCGTTCGCGTTCTTCGGGCGTCAACTCCATCTTGAAAAGAAGGTCGGAGGTGCGCAAACAAGCCTTGGAAAACGCGTCGACAACTGTATAGAGTTCCTCTTGCGACTTAGGTTGAGGAAGTTTTTCCTGAAGCTCGTCAACAAAACTGAAGAGTTCTTCCACCGAGGCGTTTTCAGGGGGAGTAATGAGCGCTTCGTCAATTTTAAGCGGTTCCGGAGTTTTGGGCGCGTCCATCATAAGGGAATCGAGGGAGAGGGTCGCGGGCGCTTCGGCTTTTGGGGTAGCTTTTTCATCGCTTTGAGCGAGTAGGGGGGCGGCGCTAAGCGAGAGAGACGCGGCAAGGCTTAGGAGACACAGCGAATAACGCTTAAACATGGCAAAAATTTCCTGTAAAAGGTGACTTATATAGCGCGGCGACAAGCAGAAGCGCGCGCCGAGATTATGCGTGATGCGGACGCGCGGAAGGATCGTCCGCGCGTCGGTTTAGTATTGTAGCAATTCTAAGGAGTTTATCCAATACAGAAGAAACTATTTTTAATAGTTTTTTTGGAAAAATACGAATTTTTTAAGAGAGGAATGAGCGCAATATTATAATATTGGATAGTTTACCTTTGATAGAAGTTGCTTAGGAGAAATATAGGACGCGTTGAGGCGTGACAAGCGCGTGGACTGGATGGTCGAAAGCGTCGACGGGCGCTTCGTCCACCAATTGTTCTTCATAAGCGATCCCGACTATAAAGGCGTCGCGGCGTAGTTGAGGTAGATAGCGATCGTAGAATCCAGCGCCGCGTCCCAGACGACGACCGCAGAGATCAAATGCAATTCCTGGCACGAAAAGAAGGTCGATCTCTTCCGGGGAAATGATGTTGGATTTAATGAGCTGGGCTTCGCGGGGCGGTTCCAGAATTCCGTAGGTAAGGGGAACGAGATCGAGAAAATTTGGCTCGCCAGTGAGACGATCGACGCTCGGCTTTTGAAGGTTGTAAAAATGCATGAGTTTGCCTTGGCAAAAGGGAACGCCAACACGTCGAGCGTTTGAGAGAGGGCTGAAGAGACGCGGAATGACGTATCGCACGGGGACTTCCTTTTGAAAATCAACAAAGATTCCTACGACATTCGCACGTTGGAGTTGGGGAATGGCGGCGATTTGTCGAAAGAGCGCGTCGCCAGTCTTTCGTCTGTCGACCGATAAAGATGAGAGTTTTGCTTTGATTTCGGCGCGCATTGTTTTTTTGGCGCGAGAAAGTTCGTTATTGGTCATAGCGTCCTCTATTGATATAGCTGCGTTTATTATCTGACAAATCGTTCAGAAGGCAAGCGTCGTCGATTAATGTTTCACGTGAAACATTTGTTGTAAAATTGTTTTTTGGCGCCGAGGTTGCCTTATGGTGGGTAAGACTTGTCGTTTGATTGGGAACGACTGGGTTAGAATTGTTTACGAGAGATTGTTGGAGATATTATGGCAGACGAAATGAATAAGGATCAGGAGAACGGCGGTTGCTGCGGCGGTCATGGTCACGGCGAGAACGGCGGATGCTGCGGCGGTCATGGTCACGGCGAGAACGGCGGATGCTGCGGCGGTCATGGTCATGACGAGAACGGCGGATGCTGCGGCGGTCATGGTCATGACGAGAACGGCGGATGTTGCGGCGGTCATGGTCATGACGAGAACGAGGAGTTTGACTATGAGAAGCACGACGTCAAACTTCCGGATCCGACCCTGACGACGATTGTGTCGACGCTGGCTCAACAGGCGATGTTGTCGATGGGAATTCTTCCTCATCCTTCCACCGGAAAATCGGTTTTCATGATGAATCAGGCGAAGTATCTCATTGATTCGATTGACGTGCTCTTTAACAAGACGGAAGGAAATCGCACTGAGGACGAGACGCGCGTCATTTCAAACGTGATGAGCGAGTTAAGAATGCTTTATGTAAAGGCCGCAGAGGAGAAAGCGCGCCGTGCTGCGGCAAAATGAAAGAATTTCGATCCTTAGATAAATAATAAAAAAGGGCGCCCAAAGTTGGACGTCCCTTTTTTATTATTTGAAGAGAATCGTTTTTAACAACCGCGTCCTTCCCCAGACGTCGCGGTCAAAACGATTCTTAGAAGTTATTCAAAGAGCGAGAACACGTCGACTCAGATTCCGCTATAAGAGGCGGCTGAGGTCGGATAGCCGGAAGCGGCAACTCCACCACGAGCGGTAGAACAAGGATCGCACGGATTGCACGACGCTTGTGCTGGAGCGCAGGGGGCGCATTGCGCCGGCGCGCATGGAACGCACTGGGAATAAGCGCTGGCTGCGTTCATCATCATGACCTCGTTCGTGGGATTCGCGTTGATCACACGCGCGCCGTTTGAACCGTAAGCGACGTCGGTGTAGTCGCTAGAACTCGATCCAATGATCGGAACGCGAGAACCTGTACGTGTAAAGCAGCTGGTTCCGCTCTTGCAACCGACGAGTCCCGAGGAAGCAAGGAGTACGATTAACGAGAACGTAAGAACTTTTTTCATTTTGAAGCAATCCGTTGACTAGTAGTCAAATTTCACATGACGGGTTAAACCCTGTATTAAAACGCCAAAAAGCGTGTCCGAGGGCGCACCCTTCGACACATTCATTTTAACGTCATCTTCTTGTTTTGACGAAAGCCTTTTTTTTCTTCTTTCCTAATTTCTCTTTGTTTTTTTAACCGCCAATCTGTTAATCTGTCATAAACGTTTTAATCGTATCGGCTTGAGGCTGCGTGTTTTAATATGTCCTGTTATTACAGTGAATATTGCGATAATCGGTATAATTAACATTATTGTGTTGACTGAGATAATTGATATCAGTTTTTTATATTTGCTATTCTTTGTTTCTTTTTGATTTTTCTTCTCTTCTAAAAACGCCGTTAATCCCATAAACGGATTTCCGCATGTAAAGCGTCGTATAGGCGCCGCGTCGAGGAAATAACCGCTTCGTTGAATGGAGTTAACACCTAGTTTGAATAATCGATTGAAGGTGCGGCGATGCTGACACATTTGCAAAAGTTTATGTTTTACGTCTTTCTGCTGGTTGCTTTGTCGACCGCGACAGTCGTGTCTATTTTAAAATTTAATCAGACTCCGAGCCTTCCGGAGAATCAGGATTCTTATGAATCGGCGTTCTCGGAGGAAGTTAAACAAGGAGAGATTATGACGAGCTCCCTGATTGGAGACGGCGTGACGATTCGCGTTTCTTCAGGGACAAAATCTGAAGAGCCCGTCTCTGAAGAAACTGACGACGATTTCTCCTCTCACTCTACTGAGATGGAAAAGTTTGACGTTTTGTTGTCGCGCTCTGAGGAAGATGCTGCTGTGAGCGAGTCTGCTGTTGAAGACGCGGATTCTCTGACTATTTCCGACGCAATCGACGTCCTTGGAAATGAATCTGACAATATTGAAGATGATTGGTTCTTAGATTCAGGGAATCTTCTAACGAACGAGGATGAAGAATTGACTGACGTCGCTGATTCCCGATTTGAAATGTCGGACGTTTCTGCGTCGCGCATGGTTGAAGTTGAAGATCTCGTTGACGATTCTGAAAACGCTCTTTTAGATGAAGAGGAACTGGAAAAAACGTTCTTTGCTTCTTCTGATGAAGACGACGCGATTCTTTTCGAGTCGAATGACGTCGCGCTTCAAAATGAAAACGTCGAGGGGAACGACGAAATTGTCTTTGATCCTAACGACGCTGAAATGAAGGACGTTGACGTGTGCGAACTCGGCGGGTCTGATATGAGCGTCTTAGAATTAGACGACGTCGACGTCGTGGAATTGGAAGAAAATGACGGCGTTGATTCTGAAGAAATCGGTTTGGATTCGAATGAAGCCGAGATCCTCGAAGTGGAGAAAGTCGACGACTCAAACTCCGACGACATTATTTTTGATTCGAACGACGTTGAGATCTACGAAGTAGAAGAAGGCGACGACGCCGTTTTTGATTCGAACGACGTTGAGATCTACGAAGTAGAAGAGGATGACGACGCTGACTCCGACGAAATCGTTTTTGATTCGAACGACGTTGAGATCTATGAAGTAGAAGAGGATGACGACGCTGCCTCCGACGAAATCGTTTTTGATTCGAACGACGTTGAGTCTTATGAAGACGATTCTTTTGGCGTAGATAATTCTCTTGAAGAAATGGGCCAGTCAATTTGGGGCTTGAATACCGACGAAGATTATTTGACGCCAAACGTCTTGGAGGACGACGAGATTCTTTCTGATTCAAACGCGTTAGAAGATGAGTTTGAAGACGCTGCGGACGAGTCTATTGCGACGACGAGCGTTGACGATGAAAACGCAGCGCTTGACGATCTTGAATCCGACGACGTCGCTTCGACTGTCTCAGAAGACGTTGATTCGTACGAGCAAGATACTTTCGGAACTCTGGATGGGATGATCGACGAAGATAATCTGAGCGTGCTTCCATTAGAGGAAGAAGGGGAAGGGGAGTCGTTATCTCAATCGAATGGGGATTTCCAGATCCTTTTGCAGGGCGCCGAAACGGAACCTCACGTATCGCAAAACGCGCAAACGGACGCAGAGGACGCCGCGACGACCGAAGATCAACTCCAGGGGCTGGAAGAAGAGGAACCGGATTTTTTTGAATTAGTCAACCCGGCGGCTGACGAGAACGCGTCGTTCTCGGAATCTTCCGACGCTGCGGTTGACGAACAAAAAATGATGGAAGAAACGTCCAATGACGAAGATGTAAAAGAAATCCTTTTCGACTCGACGGAGTGTTCTTCCGCTTCGTCTGAGTCCTCTCAAGTTGAATTGTATTCGAAAAGCAACGAGCCTTCTGAAAAAACAAGCGAGCGTTATGTACCCTATCATGTAGGAGGTGAATCGGCGCCCCTTATCCTCCCCGTTTGCGAACCGCAAAATAGCGAAGTTCCGGAGCCCGAGACGAGAGAATATCGCCGCGCGCGGATTCTTTGTCCCTTTCGCGAGGAATACCAACAGGACGCGACCCAAGACGCCCTCGGCGGTTTAGAAGACGAGTTTTGGGTAATCGAGCAGAATATCGGTTCAGTTTCGTTGTGGAAGAGGAACGGAGATCGGTGGGGTTCGGAAACTGTAAAAAGTTTCCTGGAGGGAGACGATTCCTCCCGTGTTACCATCTTTTGGGCGCACGGGTACCAAACGAGTTTACAAGACGCCACGCAAGACGGGTTTTTATTGAAGAAGAAATTGGATTCCGTACGATCAGAGTTGGGAATTCAACGACGGTATCGTCTAGTCGTCTGGCGCTGGAATTCGGAACGCGAATACGCTCGCCTTAGGGTCGACGCTAAAGAAAAGAAGTTCTTTGCGCGCCAATGCGGCGTCGAACTCGGTAAGTTTATAGGGAAAATGAGCCCCAAAAACGACGTTTCTTTGATTGGATTCAGTTTTGGAGCGACGTTGACAGGGGCGGCCTTGGAAACATTGGCGACTACGCAGAATCGATATTTAGGGGCGAGAAGAACTCTTCAAGAGGGGGAAAGCGCCGGACGCGTTTCCTTAGTTTTGATGAGCGCGGCGTGCGATCTTGGGGCTTTCCTTAAGGGAGGAGCCTATTCTAACGGGGCGACTCTTCCTGAGAAGGTTTTGAATATGTACAATCCAAGCGACGGAGCGTTGCATTTTTATCCCTTTGTGTCGGGAACCGTCCAGGCGCAAGGCGTCGCTCCTTTGACTGGCGGCGAATTTCCTTCCGCGTACGGCGCGACGTATAACCTGAATATGAGTGCGACGCTTGGTAAGGAACATACTTTCGTCGGGGCGTTATCCCTTTTCCCGAGTCAGACGTTAGCGGCAATCCTTTTTTGAAATCGATGATTTGAAAAAAGCGTCCTCATTTAATGGGGACGCTTTTTTTATGTTTCACGTGAAACATTACATTTGGCCTGTTTTCTATTCCTTACTTTTGTATTTCATACAAGGTCGACCTCCTGTTTCATAATTGATTTCGCAGTCGATTTTACCCGTCTCAGCAAGGTAGTTCATATACCTGCGTACAGTGACGCTAGTGAGTCCGCTTATTTGAGCGATCTCTTCTCCGGTGAGCCAGACGCCTTTTTGGTTTTTTAGGGTTTCATACAAAAGGTTCATTGTTTTGATTTGCACGCCTTTAGGGGGAGTCTCCGTGTGACGCTGCGTTGTGATAATTGAATCGATCGTCTTTTGATTAAGAGAGTCGACTTCATAAAGCGCTTGTCGTTGGAGTAGGAATTTATCTAGCGCCTGTTGAAAACGATCAAATGTAAAAGGTTTGACAAGATAATCGATCACCCCGAGTCTGAGCGCTTCTTCCAGCGTTTCGCGATCGTTTGCCGCTGTGACCATGATGAAGTCGGAGTCAATTTGTTTATTGCGCAACGCTCGCATCGCCTCGAGACCATTGACGACTGGCATATAGACGTCCATAACAACAAGGTCGACGCTCGTATGTTCCAGTAGCTCTAGGGCCTTTTGACCGTCGCCGCATGTGCCCAGCACATGAAAGTTGGGATTACGCGCAATATATTGTTCGTTAATCATAGCGACCATGGGGTCGTCTTCGACTATTAAAACTTTATACATCTTTCTCGCCCTTTTTGACGCTGACCGTAAAAGAGGTACCGACTCCTTCTTGAGAATCGACGCTAATTTTTCCCCCTAACGCGTCTATAAGATTTTTGACGTGGAAAAGACCGATTCCTCTTTCCGCGCCCTTTGTTGAATACCCGTTTTCGAAGATTTTTTCTATTGGAACGACGCTGATCCCCGAACCTGTGTCGTCGACGGAGATCAGAAGCGCTCCAGGACTGGAATATATGCCAAAGAGCAATTCCTTTTCTTTTGACGAATTGGAATTCATTGCGTCGAAAGCGTTGTCAAGGAGATTTCCGACGATTGTGACGAGAGCCTCTGGCGGGACGTTGACGTCCGTCGGATTGTATTCGCTATTTTCTCGAAGTTTGAAGCGAATGTTCAATTCTGAAGCCCTTGCGATTTTTCCTAATAGTAGCGCTGCGACGGACGGTTCATGAACTTTCTTAATGATTTGGCTGATCGTTTCTCGCTGAACGATCGTGACGTTTTGAATATACGAAATCGCTTGATCGTACATCCCCATTTGAATGAGGCCGAGAATGACATGGAGTTTATTGGTGAAGTCGTGGTTGTTGGCGCGCATTGAATCGACAAGGTAACGAACGCCGGAAAGATCTTCCATGAGTTTCGTATACTCCGCGCGATCATGAAGAATGGCTACGCCGCCGACCTGTTCTCCGTCTTCAACTATTGGAACACAGTCAAGAACGACGTCGACTTCCTTTAGATGAACGTTCGTCTCTTTAACGCCTTTTTGTATTGTTTTTGCGAGGATCGGCGCGTGAAGTTCCGCCACGTCTCTTCCTTCGATTCTCTTTATGTCTTGAAGATTAAACATACGCAGCGCCGTTTTATTCATAAAGAGAACTTTACCGTCCTTATTCACCGCCAAGACTCCTTCTTCCAGCGCTTCGAGGATATTATCTCTCATGCGATACATTGCTGTGAAGACGTCGGGTTCGTACCCCATTAAACTCCGTTTGAGTTTTTGGGAGAGACGTGAGGAGATCATGAGGTCTATCAAAAGGGCTACAAGAGTTGCCAAGAGAAAGATCGAGAGAACTTGAAGAATTTCAATATGAATATTCTTCATAAGGATAAGAACAATAACGAAACCGACGTATTCGCCTTTTTCGTCATAGATTGGCGCATACGCTCGACGCTGTCGTCCCGTCGGTCCTGTCGCGGTGATTGAATATGTATATCGCGCGGGATCATATTTGGGAAGAGTGGACGCGTACGTCGTGCCAATGAGTTCCGGTTTAGAATGATAAACGCGGATAGAATCTTCATTGACGATCGACGCGACGTTGATTTCTTCTAGCGAGGAGACGAGCGAGTCTAGATAAGCGCAAAGCTGACGATTTTCTTCCGGCGTATTCGTCTTAATCTTTCTAACGATCGGCGTTTGAGCTATTGTTTTGGCGATGTTGCGAATATTTACGTCTCTCTTGTGATTTTCGAACTTCACGTTCATTAACGCGCCAAAGACTCCTAGAAAGACGGCTAAGAGGAGAATGAGAAGCAACTGAGAACGAAAAAATTCCCCCTGAATCGTTTTGATGGACGTCGAACGCGGTTTCGTAGAAGAAGGTGAAAAAAGACTCATTTCTGGTTTCCAAGCTTAAATGAAAGAGGTATATCTAAAGTTATTATTGTTCAGAAGAACTCCTATTCAAGGTTTAGAAATTTTTAAAGTCTCTTTAAAAAGTAAAATAAATCGCGATTTTATCTTTTTCTTTTTTCTAAGTTTTATAAATCGCCTTGGAGAAAAAACAGACTTTTTCCTTTTCGAAAACTCGGTAAACTCAATGGCAGATCAAGAAGAAACGGAGGTTGATCGTGAGTGCGATTTTGGAAACGGTTATGTTGGTGTGCTTTGGCTTTTCCTGGCCTCTCAACGTATTGAAAGCGTATAGAGCAAGAACGGCCAAAGGAATGAGTCTTCCCTTTATCCTTTTGATTATTGCCGGATACGTGGCGGGGATTTCGGCGAAGCTTCTAACGCATCAATTAAATTACGTCTTGATCGCCTATTTTTTAAATCTTGCGATCGTCCTTTTAAATGTGCTGGTTTTTGTTCGCAATGTTTCGTTGGATAAACAGCGAACCGCGCCAGTCCTCGTGAAGGAAAACAAAGTTAGAAAATTTTACGGAGTTTACCATGCAAAAAAAAGCGACGCATTTTGAGAGCGAGATTCAGAAGTACGTATCGTTGAATCAGTATGTCAGCCATAATGGAGTCGTGATCTTCGGTGGCTCTGAATCGCATGAGGTTTCATTAGACGAAATCAAGGACGCGTTCAATTTGGACGAACACGTTTACAATCGAAGCTTTTCGGGGATGACCTTGGACGACGCTTCGGATTTGTATGACAAGACGGTTGCTGCGATGAAGCCGAGCGCGGTATTGCTTCAGATTGGCGCGGCGGATACCCCTGACAACTTTGACGAGAAATTCCTTGCGCTTGTTTCTCACATCAAGGAGGTTTCCAAAGGCGCTAAGATTTATATCGTAGGCTATCGCGACGAAGCTAAGAGCGACTTGAACGATCGACTCATGAAACTTGCCTATCTGGCAGCTTGCGAATTCGTGGCTATTGCCGACTCTTCGCGTACTGCGTCGCGCTCTAAGGTTGAAATGATGAATTTTCTGGATAATTGCGGGTTTGTTTGCCCGATTAAGAGAAGACGATCGATAACGGATTTGACCCAGCTGATCTTTGGCGCTTCCATCTGAGCGACACGTCGGTTTAATTTTAAAAGCGATGTTTCACGTGAAACATCGCTTTTTTTATTGATCCTACGAAACTGTTATTTTGTCTTCCGATTTAGGCGGATTGGTAAATGAGAATTAAGAGGAGAATGAAGCTGATGAAGTTCAAGGTCATGTGCATGCCGAGCGTCGTCATGAAACGTCGCGTTCGATAGTAGACGCTCCCCGCGAAGAGCGCAAAGATAAAGATCGGAATCGGCGCGACGATCGAATCTGGAAATAACTTCTGAAAGACGTAGTTGACGGAGATGACGATCGGATAAACGACGCACATGATGAGAATTCCTAGACTCCAACTCTTCATGAGCTTTCCTAGGGAGTTCCAAGGCGTTTGAATGAGTTTTGAAAAGGAAACGTCGAATCCTAGATCTGCAAAGGTGGCGCCTTCTATTTTTACGAGCGCGACGAAACCGACGCAGAGCGTTAGAATATTGGAGAGCGCGTGCGCAAGCGCTAGATTGTAGACGACTTTTATATCTTCGGGGGCGTTGACGTTGTCTGGCGACGCGATGTGAAGAGAGGCGAAGATCAGCGCGGGAATCGCGATTGCGACAGCAAGGCGAAGGCGCCGGGCCATTTCGTTCTTTCGATTCGCCGCTTCGAGATTCTCTTTTTCGTCTTGCGTTAATTGAGCGGGGGCGCTTGCGCCAAAAGCATGAGGCGTCGGCGTCTCTTCCGGATAGACTTCGAGTTGTTTTTCAAAAGCGCCTTGAAGGACTACGCGAAAGAGGAATTCTTCTGTGATTGGCGCGAGGAAAACGACGCTGACAAAGAAAACAATAAGAACGACGGCAAACGCGGGCGTACGATACGAGCGAATGAGAAGACGCGCGAGCTGATGCTGTTGGGAAATTTTCTTTGGAGTGAGTTCATTCTCTGATTTCTCGGCGTCTTGCTCTGATTCCGGTTTCTCCGCGTCGTTTGTTTCTGAAAAGACGCGGGGATCCGACGCGTCTGGCTCGGCGGAGGAGGCGGTCTGGAAGTTTGGCGCTACGTAGTCTTTCACGAGGTAGAGCGTCGCGCTTGAAATGTATGGGGCGATCAGAATACTAAAGAGTAAAAGAGATAGGGCGGTAGTCAAGGACCACGGGACGCCCTTCGAAGGCGCGTAAGGAAAGGGAGAAGTCATATATCTACTGAAAAGGTCCGACGCTAGCCGCGCCGGACCGTGAAAAGAGTTGAAATTCAGTCTTTATTTTGGGTTTTGAGAAGCTTCGTCGCCGCTTTGATATATACCCAACCTGAGTAGAGTGTAAGAAAAACGACCGCGTAGAGCGTTATCAGAAAACCAACCTTGAGCCAGCAGGGAGCCGCGCCAGTCTGATTGAGATAACGCAAAATGAGGATTCCCATCGGGATGTTGATGAACTGAAAGGTCGCCTTCCACTTGCCAACCCACTTTGCGGAAAAGTCGCCGCCCCCCGCTTCGATCAACGAACGAAGCATCGTTACAAGCAATTCACGTAAAATAACGACGACGACAGTCCAGGTTGGCAGTCCTAAAGGAATGTTGGCGAAAGGGCAGGAGGAACCCTCGCAGGGTGGAAAAAGATTATGCAAATCAGGATTAGCGACAAGATAAATATAGGAGCCGCAGACGAGCGTCTTGTCGGCGAATGAATCGACGATTCGTCCGAATTGAGTGACAAGATGAAATTTTCGAGCCCACCACCCATCCAAAAAATCTGTAATTGCCCCGACGATGAAGAGAACAAAGCAAGTCAGGTAAAAATGGAAGGGAAAAAGAAGGAAAACGAGGAGCGAAAAGAGTATTCGCGAGATCGTGAGAATATTAGGAACGTTCCAAATATCTTTGCGAGGTTGGGATGAGGAAGACTCCATGATTCTCCTATCAAAAACGGAAGACGTAACGCGTCTATGAAAGACTCGAAGGAACGACCGTCGAATAATTGTTAGTTTTGAAAAGCGTCGACGTTGGACAGAGCGGCGAGCGCTTGGATGAGAGCTTGCGTACCTTTACGAGAACCGCCTTGAGCGGCGAGAGCCACGTACAGTTGCCGCACGAGCGCCAATCCTGGAAGGGAAAGTCCCAGCGCCTCGGCGTCCGCGAGCGCAAGGCCCATATCTTTGATAAAGTGTTCGACGTAAAAGCCCGGCGCGTAATCTCCCTTCAAGATTCGCGGCCCATAATTGGAAAGGGACCAGCTTCCCGCCGCGCCGGTCGAGACTGACGCGAGAACGTTTTCGAGATCAAGTCCCGCCTTGTAGGCGTAGAGCAACGCTTCGCAAACGCCGATCATCGTTCCGGCAATCAAAATCTGATTCGACATTTTGGTGCGTTGACCTGCTCCCGCAGGGCCCGCCTGACGAATATTCGTTCCTAAGACTTGAAGGATTGGGGCGATCCTTTCGCGAACGTTTTCGTCGCCGCCGATCATAATGGAGAGGGTTCCGTTTCTAGCGCCGACGTCGCCGCCGGAGACAGGCGCGTCAAGCGCCGCGAAGCCATGATCGCGCGCGGCGCGATAAATTTCCTCCGCCAGGTCGGGGGCGCTCGTCGTCATATCGACGTAGATCTTATCGCAACGTTCGTTTGGAGGAACGTCCGCCCAACCGGCCAAAACGCCGCGTTCTCCGAAGAAGACTTCGCGAACGTCGCGGGGATAACCGACGCATGAGAAAACGACGTCGGAACGTTTCGCAACGTCGGCGGGGGAATCTGCCCACTGCGCGCCCTTTTGAAGGAGCGGCTCCGCTTTGGCACGCGTTCGCGTGGAGACGACTAACGGATACTGCGCGTCAAGAAGACGCGCCGCGCAAGAGCCGCCGATAACGCCCGCGCCGATCCAACCTACTCGCGTTTTCGTCATTTGTGCTTATACCTATTCAAAAACCGGAAAGAACGCGCGTCCTCTTTCATACGACGCGCGCTTTTAATTGTTCAAAAAATAGGGATGGCGTCAAGTAAATTTTATTATTTCATTGGGATTTGTTTGTTTTTTTAGGAATTAACAAAAACGTCAATGACGGCTATCCGAACGCCGCGTTTTATCGTTGTTCAAAGTAAGGACGAGCGAGGATAAAAATAG
The DNA here is from genome assembly GCA_004556055.1 of Planctomycetaceae bacterium. Lineage (GTDB taxonomy): Bacteria > Planctomycetota > Planctomycetia > Pirellulales > Thermoguttaceae > RUG369. The sequence continues at coordinate 225 of SFIW01000011.1, read as the reverse complement.
CGACAAGCGTCGCTGAAAAGGGAGAAAAACGATTGCCTGAACGCTTTGCGACCAGTAAGTAGAGAATTTCTTGAGATATTTTAAAACTCGCCTCTTGATAAAAGCGCTAAGTCATGTATATTCTTTTTACTGCTTGCGGGTGTGGCGGAATTGGCAGACGCGTCAGGTTGAGGGCCTGATGGGAGTTTATCCCGTGGAGGTTCGAGTCCTCTCACCCGCACTGAC